>CBFHSX010000004.1:0-69860 GCA_965658615.1 Alphaproteobacteria bacterium
ATGACATGAATGTGGCGTGTTCCTCAGCCACTTTCGGCATTCAAAACGGCTATGATATGGTACGCTCCGGCTCGGCGCAGCGCGTGCTGATGATCAATCCGGAAATTTGCTCCGGCCATTTGAACTTCCAAGACCGCGACAGCCACTTCATTTTCGGCGATGTGTGCACCGCGGTTATTCTGGAAGACGCGGATGTGGCCAGAAACAAAGCCGGTTTCGAGATTGTCGACACCAAGCTGGTCACAAAATTTTCCAATAATATCCGCAATAATTTCGGCTTTTTGAACCGCGCGCATCCTGAAAGCCGCGATGATGTCGATAAGCTGTTTATCCAAGAAGGCCGCAAAGTGTTCCGCGAGGTCTCGCCCATGGTGGCCGATATGATCAGCGCGCATTTGAGCGCCAATAACCTTACTGCCGGGGGCCTGCGCCGCATGTGGCTGCACCAAGCCAATCGCAATATGAACGAGTTTATCGCCAAAAAAGTCTATGGCCGCGAGCCGAGCTTTGACGAGCAGCCGACCGTGTTGGACGAATATGCCAATACCAGCTCGGCCGGTTCGATTATCGCCTTTCACAAATATAGCGATGATTTCGAAGCCGGTGATATGGGCGTTATTTGCAGCTTTGGCGCCGGTTATTCGGCCGGTAGCATTATCGTGCGCCGCGTCGGCTAGGCGACAAAAAATTCACGCATTGCCAAGCGCCTCACGCCCCGTAATATGGGCGCATGAGTAGCGCATCCGCATCAGAAATTCTGATCGATCTGGCGACCGCCATCCTGCGGGTTGATGACGATCGCCTTGAATGCCGGCTTGTGGCCGCCGAGGACGCGACCCCACGCCTGCCCTTCGGTCCGTTCATGCCCGACCGACATCGGACGATGGAAATCGGCCTCAGACAATGGGTGCGCGAGCAAGTCGGGGTCGATCTGGCGCATGTCGAGCAGCTTTATACTTTTGCCGATCAAGGCCGCGATGCACGCGGCGACGGCACGCATACGGTCTCGGTCGGCTATCTGGCCCTGACCCCGAGCGGCAGTGCCGCGGCGGGACAATGGGGCGATGTCTATCAATTTTTCCCTTGGGAGGATTGGCACAATGGTCGCCCGGACGTGCTCGACACGCTGATTTTGCCGGCGCTGGATAAATGGGTGCGTGCCGCGCCGCATGCGAGCGAGCGCGTGCGTATCGCCTTTGGCCGCGACGGCGCGCAATGGGATGAGGATTTCGTGCTGGAGCGTTACGAACTTTTATACGAGGCCGGTCTGGCATCAGAAGCTGTACGCGATGGCCGCGCCGCCACGACTGTCCCGCATGACGCGCTGGGCCTGGCCTTGCAGCTTGACCACCGGCGCATCCTCGCAACCGCGCTGGGGCGGCTGCGCGCCAAGCTTAAATACCGACCGGTGATATTCGATTTAATGGCCGATGAGTTTACCCTGCGGCAATTGCAGGACACGACCGAGCGCGTCATGGGCGTCAAATTGCACACGCAAAATTTTCGCCGTCTGGTCGAAAAATCGGCTTTTGTCGTACCCACGGGACGGACGGTAAAAGCACGCGGTCGTCCGGCTGAGATTTTTCGTTTCCGCCATAATGAGCGCGCCGAACGCCCGCTTTCGGGCTTGCGCGTTTCGTCGCGGGGCAGCAGCAAAAATAAGCCATAAATAGGCTTGCAATTACCGCTCAACGGTCCATATTATAGATAATGAATTATGCTCATTTTGAGTATAAATAAGGGTGGAAACATGTTTCAAGTCAGCAGCGCATTATTGGATGAAGGCCGCGCAGCCCTGCCGGGCCGGACCGGCGCGCGCATTCTAGAAGAGATGGACATTGCCTATAGCGATGGGCTGGCGCGCGATATGGCGCCGCTTTATGAACGCGTCCAATCGGTTATTCCCTCGGTCGAATGGCCTTTCTTTGCGCCTTATATCAAAGCCATTAATGAGCTGAAAAAAGAGAAAAACGCAGTCATTCTGGCGCATAATTATCAGACGCCGGAAATCTTTCATTGCGTTGCCGATGTGGTTGGCGACAGCTTGCAATTGGCTATTGAAGCAGCGAAAGCAGAGGGCGATATGATCGTGCAATGCGGCGTGCATTTCATGGCCGAAACATCGAAATTGTTGTGCCCGGAAAAAACCGTGCTGATGCCCGATATGGGCGCCGGTTGCTCGCTGGCAGAATCGATTACCGCCGCCGATGTGCGGGCCTTGCGCGAGGCCTATCCGGGCGTGCCGATTGTCACCTATGTCAACACCTCGGCTGCGGTTAAAGCCGAAAGCGATGTGTGTTGCACCTCCTCCAATGCGGTCAAAATCGTCAATGGCATGGGCAGCGATCGGGTGCTGTGTATTCCGGATGAATATTTGGCGCAAAATGTCGCCAAGGAAGCCAGTGTCGAGGTGATCGCGTGGAAAGGCCGCTGCGAAGTGCACGAGCTGTTCACCGCCGATGAGCTGCGCCAATACCGCGAAGACGATCCGGGCCTGCGCATCATCGCACATCCCGAATGCAAACCCGATGTGCTCGACGAAGCCGATTTCTCCGGCTCCACCTCCGCCATGATTAAATGGGTCGAGGACAATCAACCGGACCGCGTCATGATGGTCACTGAATGCTCAATGAGCGATAATATTGCGGTTGAAAACCCGAATGTGAATTTCGTCCGCCCGTGCAATCTGTGCCCGCATATGAAGCAGATTACTCTGCCTAAAGTGCTGGAAGCCATGGTCTATGGCCGCACTGAGATTACCGTCGATGCAGATGTCGCCGATAAGGCGCGCGCTTCGGTTGAGCGCATGATCGAGCTCAGCAAGTAAGCCATGCGGGGGCCCTCTGCCAATATTATTGATGTCGGTGACGTGCTGGTCATCGGCGCCGGCTTGGCCGGATTATTTGCCGCGCTGAAAATGGCGCCCCGGCAGGTCACGGTCATGGCGGCCGGCAAGCGCAGTAAAGGTACGGCGAGCAAATGGGCACAAGGTGGCATCGCCGCCGCTTTGGGGGCTGACGACAGCGTCGCAGCCCATGTCGCGGATACGATTGCCGCCGGTGCCGGTTTGGTCGATGAAGAGATTGCGCGTCTGGTGGCCGAGGATGCGGCGGCGCGCATTGACGATCTCGAAAAGCTTGGCATTGCCTTTAACCGCAATGCGGATGGCAGTTATGCGCTGGGCCGCGAGGCGGCGCATAGCCATAACCGTATTGTCGGTGTCAGCGGCGACCGCGCCGGCCGTGAGATTATGGCAGCGCTGATCGCCCGCGCCGAGGCCGCGCCGAATATTGATTTTCTTGAGGGCTTTGCCGCATATGAGCTGGCCGTAGAAGATGGCCGCGTGGTCGGTGTGTTTGCGCATCCGGCCGGCCAAAACGCCCTATCCGGCCCACTCTTGATCCGCGCCCGCGCCACCATATTGGCGACCGGCGGGATTGGCCATTTATACGCCGTCACCACCAACCCGCCCGCCGCCAATGGCGACGCGCTGGCCATGGCGGCGCGCGCCGGGGCAGAGATTGCCGATGCTGAATTTGTGCAATTTCACCCGACCGCCCTGACCGGCCCGTTTGCCCATGGCAATGATCCGGCGCCGCTGGCCACGGAAGCGCTACGTGGCGAAGGCGCGATTTTGCTGAATGCAGACGGCCATCGCTTCATGCCCGACATGCATGAAAATGGTGAGCTGGCACCGCGCGATATTGTGGCCCGTGCGGTGTTTGACGAAATTCGCACGACCGGTTCGGTGACGCTTGACCTGCGCCCCGGCGGACTGGCGGACCATCTCGCTGCCCGCTTCCCGACCGTCTTCGCCCAATGCCAAAAAGCCGGTATCGACCCGACCACCACCCCACTGCCCGTCGCCCCGGCGACGCATTTTCATATGGGCGGTATCCAAACTAATAAATATGGCCGTACCAGCCTGAACGGGCTATGGGCGTGCGGCGAAGTGGCCGCGACCGGCCTGCACGGCGCCAATCGACTGGCCAGCAATTCGCTGCTTGAGGCGGTGGTGTTTGCCGCGCGCATTGCCGAGGATATCAACAATACCGTGCCGTCGACGACATTTGACCGCCCGGCCCCGCCGACCACAAATATGAATAATGACACCGCCCTCATGGCCCCGGCCATGGATCGGCTGCGCCATTTAATGACCGATCATGTCGGCGTGCTGCGCGATGCGGATGGGTTGCGCCACGCCTTGGGCGAATTGCAGGTGCTGCAGCGCGCTGGCAATGGTCTGGCACCCTTTGCCAATCGTGTGCTGGCGGCGCAATTTATCACAGTGGCCGCCTTGCAGCGCGAAGAAAGCCGCGGCGGCCATTGCCGCACTGATTTTGCGTCACGCGCTTTGGAGGCCACACATAGTCGCCTGACGCTGAGCGATATTGAGGCTGCCAATAGCACCCTGCCTGCGGCATACCCTGTTGCCGCTTCGGCCAAATAGAGAGAAAGATCTGCCATGAGTGCCGCTGATAAGGAACTGACACCGCTTCCGCAATTGGTTGTCCGCAAGCTGGTGAAAGACGCGCTGGTCGAGGATTGGGGTCGCTCGGGCGATATTACCTCGCAAAGCGTGATTCCGGTGACCGCTAATGCGCAGGCGGTAATTCGGGCCCGCCAAGCCGGTGCCTTGGCCGGATTGGATCTGGCCGAAGCCGCCTTTAAAGCCGGCAAAAGCGGGCTCAGCGTCACCCGCCATAAGGCCGATGGCGATAGCGTCGCGCCGGGTGATGAGGTGATGAGCATTACCGGCCCGGCGCGCGCGCTCCTGGCGGCCGAACGCGTCGCCCTGAATTATCTCGGTCACTTATCGGGTATTGCCAGCCAAACAGCCGATTTGGTTGGGCTGGTGGCACATACAAAGGCGCGCATTTGCGATACGCGAAAAACCACGCCGGGTCTGCGCGCCGCCGAGAAATTTGCCGTGCGCGCCGGCGGTGGGGCCAATCACCGTTTTGGGCTTGATGACGCAATTTTGATTAAAGACAATCATATTGCCGTCGCCGGTGGCATTACCGCCGCGCTGAGCGCCGCACAAAACCATGCCGGCCATATGCTGGCCATTGAGATTGAAGTCGACACACTTGAGCAAATGGATGAGGCGCTGGCCGCCGGCGCGCGGATTATCCTGCTCGATAATATGACGCCCGACCAATTGGCCGGGGCGGTGGCCCGCAATCAGGGCCGTGCCGTGCTGGAAGCCTCGGGCCGCGTCTCGGCCGAGACCGTGGTCAGCATTGCCGAAAGCGGTGTCGATTTTATCTCGGTCGGCGCCATCACCCATTCCGCGGCGACTCTGGATCTCGGTCTCGATATTGATATTTCCTAGAAATCGGCGGAACGGCGGTCCGTATAGAAAATATGCCGGCCGATTTTCGCCAGCTTGACCATATCGCGGTTCCAATACGGGTCGACATAATCAGCGTGATAATGCGTGGCGCGACGCGTCGCCGGCCCGGCGCGCATTGAGGTCAGCTTACTGCTTGCCATACGCAATGCGCGCTGCCAAAGTACACGGTTTTTCGGCCGATCCGATAGTCCGTCACAGGCAAAAGAAAATTGGCATTTATGGCGACGAAACTCGCCTTGAAACACGACGCCGCAAATCGACGCCGGATAGCGCGAGGAAAAGGCACGATTGATCACCACATCCGCCACCGCATTCCACCCGGCCAATGGTTCAGAGCGCGCCTCGAAATATATGGCTTGCGCCAAACAACGTTGTGCATCAGCCAATGTTTCGGCGCGGTTTGTCGATTGCGGCCCGCGAAACAGACTTTCAGCTGCAGAATAATTGGCATGCGCGGGCAAGATGGGCGACGGCGCGAGGGCGGTCGGTTTGGCGCTTTGCAGGCTGAAAATAATTTGCGCCGAAATAGCCACCACCACTATGAGCGCGCCAAAGCGCATGAAAAGCGGCGCCGCCGGCCCCCAAACATGGCGCGTATCCAACCAGTCAATGAGTATCCGCATAACCCGATATCCTCTCCAATGCCGCGTTTTCACACAGTGCCTGATACAAGTTATTTTTTTGATAACTAGGCTGATTTGGCCGATTGGCCAAGTGTTTGTTCTTTTTCTGTTCGGAATGCTTGGTCGAACTCGCGGCGCAAATTACCCTCTATTTCTTTACCGCCTGCGCCAGTGCCGCTTGCGCGGCTGCGAGACGGGCAATCGGCACACGGAAGGGTGAGCAGGAGACATAGTCCAGCCCCATCGACTGACAAAAAGCGATAGAAGCGGGATGCCCGCCATGCTCGCCACACAGACCGAGTTTCAAATCGGGCTTGACGCTGCGCCCCTTATCGCCGGCCAATTGCATCAACGCGCCGACCCCGTCCTCATCGAGGCGGGCAAACGGATCGCTATCGAGCAGACCGGCCGACAAATAGGCCGGCAGGAAAGTGCCGCTATCATCGCGGCTCAGGCCAAAAGTGGTCTGCGTCAAATCATTGGTGCCGAAGGAGAAGAAATCAATCTTTTCCGCCAAACGGTCAGCCAAGAGCGCCGCGCGCGGCACTTCAATCATAGCCCCCAAACGATAGCGGGCACGGTCAATCCCCGCCGCGTCGGCAATCGGCGCGACGCGGTCGATCATGGCCTGCAATTCGCGCGCGCCGGTAATGAGCGGGAACATGACTTCGACCGTCTGCGCCGCATCGGCCTCGCCAAGCGCGGCAAAAATCGCCCGCAATTGCATGTCGTAAATTTCAGGCGCGGTGACGGCCAAGCGACTGCCGCGATGGCCCAGCATCGGATTGCTTTCCGACAGGTTGACAATGCGGGCGCGCAGCGCTTGCGGGCTTTCATCCAGGGCTTTGGCCAGCGGCGAAATATCGTCACCCGCGGCGGGCAAAAACTCGTGCAAAGGCGGGTCGAGCAGGCGAATGGTCACCGGCAAACCGTTCATAATCTCAAACAGAGCCGCGAAATCGGCTTGCTGGTTCGGCATCAAGCCATCCAGAGCTTGGCGCCGCGTCTCGCTATCCTGCGCCAATATCATCTGCCGCACCAGCAGGATACGTTGCGGGTCGAAAAACATATGTTCAGTGCGGCATAGGCCAATGCCCTCCGCCCCCAGCTTGCGGGCCCGCGCGGCTTCCGGCGGCGTCTCCGCATTGGTACGAATACCCATTGTGCGAATCTCATCGGCCCAGCCCATCAGCTTGGCAAAAGCACCGGTCAGTTCCGGCTCCAATGTCGGCACTTCGCCGCGCATCACATTGCCTGATGTGCCGTCCACCGTAATCACATCGCCGGTTTTCAATGCGGTCTTGCCGATGCGCGCAATCTGGTTTTCAAAATCGATTTGCAATTCGCCGGCGCCGGATACGCAAGGCCGCCCCAGACCGCGCGCCACCACAGCGGCGTGGCTGGTCATACCGCCGCGCGAGGTCAAAATGGCGGCGGCGGCATACATGCCGTGAATATCTTCAGGGCTGGTCTCCATGCGGACCAAAATAACCCGTTCGCCATTGGCGGCGCGGGTCTCGGCCTCGTCAGGGGTAAACACAATCACCCCGCTGGCCGCGCCGGGCGAGGCGGGCAGGCCTTTGGTCAATACATTGGTGCGCGCTTCCGGGTCGAGCGTCGGCAATAAAAGCTGCTCCAACGCTTCCGGCTCAATGCGCGACACGGCCGTGGCGCGGTCGATGACGCCCTCAGCTTCCAAATCGATGGCCACTTGCAGCGCCGCTTTGACCGTGCGTTTGGCGGCGCGCGTTTGCAGGATAAACAAGCGACCGTTCTGCACGGTAAACTCGACATCCTGCATATCGCTGAAATGGGTTTCCAGCCGCGCGAACACTTTTTCCAATTCGGCATAAGTATCGGGCAGGGTTTCTTCCAGAGATAACTCTTCCATGCCCGCTCCGAGCCGTGCCGCTTTTGAGACGAAATGCGGTGTGCGGATACCGGCCACCACATCCTCGCCCTGCGCGTTAAGCAAATATTCGCCATAAACCTCGCGCGCGCCGGTTGACGGGTTGCGGGTAAAAGCAACGCCGGTAGCACTGGTTTGGCCGAGATTGCCGAACACCATAGATTGCACCGTCACGGCCGTGCCCCAATCATCGGGGATATTGTGCAAATGCCGATAGGTGCGCGCCCGCGCATTGTCCCAGCTTTTACACACGGCTCCAATCGCCCCCCAAAGCTGCTCTTGCGGGTCTTGCGGAAACGGCGCGCCGGCCTCTTCTTCAATCATCACGGCAAAGCGGGTGCAAATATCTCGCCAATCATCCGTATCCAAATCGGCATCCAGCGATAATGCGTTTT
Source organism: Alphaproteobacteria bacterium (assembly GCA_965658615.1). GTDB lineage: Bacteria > Pseudomonadota > Alphaproteobacteria > RS24 > RS24 > UBA8337. Next base: position 8,284 of record CBFHSX010000004.1, read on the forward strand.
CGAATTTATAATCGTCGATAATCTCTTCGAAAAAATCATGCGACACGCCCATCACCACATCGCCATACATTTGCTGGAAACGGCGATAACTGTCCCAGACAAAACGCGCATCGCCGGTGCGCTTTGACAGCCCTTCTACCGTCACATCATTGAGGCCGAGATTGAGCACCGTATCCATCATGCCCGGCATGGAAGCGCGCGCGCCGGAACGCACCGAGACCAGCAAAGGCCGCTCGGCATCGCCAAGGCGCAAATTCATATTTTCCGACAGGGCCGTCAAAGCCGCTTCGACCTCGGCTTTCAGCCCATCGGGGAACTGACCGTCATTTTTGGCAAAATGGGTAGAGACTTCCGTTGTCAGCGTAAAGCCGGGCGGTACGGGCAGGCCCATGCGGCACATTTCGGCCAGATTGGCACCCTTGCCGCCCAGCAGCGCGCCCATGCCGGCATCGCCATCGGCAAACCCGTCAGCAAAAGCGTAAACAAGTTTGCGATCGGTCATCTGGTTCACCTATTCAATCAAGTCAAAGGCTGCGGCGCGTTGCATAAGGGCAATCAGCGCTTCCAGCAAGGATAGACGATTCTGCCGAATAGCGGGGTCTTCGTCATTCACCATCACCGCCTCGAAAAATCCATCGACCGGCGCGCGCAAGGTCGCCAGCCCATCGAGATAAGCCGTGTAAGCAGCGAGACTGTCGACCGGCAATTGCGCTTGCGCTTCAATCGCCTCATGCAGCGCCTTTTCAGCCGCCTCGATCAACAGCGCTGCATCGACGCTGCTGGGTTTGGTGTCGCTCTCCTGCGCCGCTTTGGTACAAATACCATGCGCCCGGTTAAAGGCGGCTTTCAAATTGGCACCGTCTTCATGCGCCAAGAAAGCTTGCAATTGTTCGGCCCGTTGCGCGGTTTCGACCACATCATCGCTGCCCAGCGCAAACACGGCACTGACAATATCATGCGCGATACCGCGATCGCGCAGATAGACTTTCAAGCGGTCGGCGATAAAGCCCAGCATATCAGCACTTGGCGCGACTTGGCTGCCATATTGGGCAAACGCCGCATCGAGCACCGGCGTCAGCGCGAGGCGCGTCTCGGTTTCCAATAGGATGCGGATAAGGCCAAGCGCAGCGCGGCGCAACGCATACGGGTCTTTTGAGCCGGTCGGTTTTTCATCGATTGACCAAAAACCGGCCAGGCTATCGATTTTATCTGCCAACGCCACGGCCATGCCTTCCGCAGTGGCCGGAATAGCATCGCCCGGCCCCGCCGGCTTGTAATGATCGCGAATGGCGGCGGCGACCGGCGCGCCCAACCCATCATTGGTGGCGTAATAGCCGCCCATAATACCCTGCAATTCGGGAAACTCGTAAACCATGCCCGAGACCAAATCGGCTTTACACAAGCGCCCGGCTTTTTCAGCCGCAGCTTTATCGGCTCCCAGAGCCTCGGCCAAGCCTCCGGCCAGCGCCGCAATGCGCGTCGATTTTTCGGCCACGGTACCGAGTTGTGCTTGAAAGGTGACTTTCTCCAAAGCCGGCAGACGGCTTTCCAAGCTCTCCTTGCGGTCTTGGTCCCAGAAAAACCGGCCATCCGATAAACGCGCGCGCAGCACACGCTCATTACCGGCGATAATCGCCGCACCGTCATCGTCGGTCAGCATATTGGAAATGGTGATGAAATAAGGCGCCAGCTTGGCGTCTTTATCACGCAGGGCAAAATATTTCTGATGCGTGCGCATCACCGACACCAAAACTTCTTCCGGCACATCCATGAACTCATCGTCAATCTTGCCAAGCAGCGGCACCGGCCATTCGACCAGACCGGCCGTCTCGCGGATGAGACCGGCATCCTCGACCAGCGCGCAACCGACTTCATCAGCCAGCCTGCTTGCGCCCTCGGCGACCATCGCCTCGCGAATGGCAGCATCGGCCAGCACAAAAGCTTTTTCCAAAGTTGGCAGATAGTCGCCGGTTTTGGTCATGGTAAGCGCGGCGGGCGCCATGAAACGATGACCGAAACTCGTATCCCCGCTGGCAATGCCGTCCACGTTAAACGGCACGACCTCGCCGTCAAACAGGCAGAGAATGGCGCGCAAGGGGCGCACCCAACGCAAGCTCCCCGCCCCCCAACGCATCGATTTCGGCCATTGAAAGCCCTCAATCATTTGCGGCAGGAAACCGGCCAGCGCATCAGCCAAAGACTGGCCCGGCTCGTCAATCTCCAGCACGTAAAATGTGCCTTTTTTGTCCTCGCGCATGCTCAGCGCATCGGTGCTGTCCAGACCATTGGCGCGCAAAAAGCCCTCAATCGCCTGCTCCGGTGCGTCGACACGCGGGCCTTTTTTCTCTTCCTTGCGGTCCGGCAATTGCGTCGGCAGGCCATCGGCCAAAAGCGCGATACGCTGCGGCGCAACATGCGCTTGCAGGCTGTCGGCAGCGACGCCAAACCCGTCGAGAAAACTTTTCATGTGGCGCTCCAATTGCGCCGCCGCACCGGCTTGCATACCGGCGGGAATTTCTTCGGAATAAAGCTCGAGCAGAAAGTCAGCCATTGCCCCCTCCTGCGACTTTATTTGCCAACCATGCCTCAGCGCAGGCTTTCGCCAAAGCGCGAACGCGGCCAATATAGGCTTGCCGCTCAGTGACCGAAATCACGCCGCGCGCATCCAGCAAGTTGAAATTATGACTGGCTTTCATGCATTGGTCATAGGCCGGCAGTGCCAAACCCTTATCGACCAATTGCAGACATTCAGCCTCGGCATCTTCGAAATGCCTAAGCAGAATATCCGTATTGGCAGCCTCGAAATTATAATGCGAAAACTCCACTTCGGCGCGGTGGAAGACATCGCCATAGCGCACGGCTTTGTCATCCGTGCGGCCGTTAAAGTCCAGCTCAAAGCCATTATCCAACCCTTGCACATACATGGCGAGGCGTTCCAAACCATAGGTCAACTCACCCGCTACCAGCTCGCAATCAATGCCACCGACTTGCTGGAAATAGGTAAATTGCGACACTTCCATACCGTCGCACCAGACCTCCCAGCCGAGGCCCCAAGCACCCAAAGTCGGGCTTTCCCAATCATCTTCGACAAAGCGGATATCGTGCTGCATCGGATCAATGCCCAACACTTTCAGGCTTTCGAGATAAAGCTCCTGAATATTATCGGGCGATGGCTTCAAGATGACCTGAAACTGATAATAATGCTGAAAGCGGTTCGGGTTTTCGCCATAGCGGCCATCGGTCGGACGGCGCGAGGGCTGCACATAAGCCGCGTTCCAAGGCTCCGGGCCAAGCGCACGCAAGACCGTCGCAGGATGAAACGTACCCGCCCCCATCTCCATATCATAGGGTTGCAACACCACGCAGCCCCAATCGGCCCAATAGCGTTGGAGATTGAGGATCAAATCCTGAAATGAAGGTGCCTTTGGGGCGGTCATAATCGGTCGGTCTCGCGCAACAATTCATCTGAGGGATACTTACCCGCCTGACTCGTCAAAAGCAAGCACTGCGCCGTGCCGCAGCACGGCTTCTGCGGCCAAACTTGGCGCACCCGCCTCATTTTGCAAAACCAGCGGCGCCAGCAAAGTGACCGGCGCGCGCGCATCGCGGCGGCCGCGCACCAAGACACGCGTCGCAGCGCGGCCGGGTTTTGGCTGGATTGGCAGCACACGCAAATCCCCCAGCCGCTTTTGCATCACGGTCAGAAGCTGCGCCAGCGCATCAGCGCGATGCACCAACGTCACATGGCCTTTGGCACGGGTCAGCGCGCAGGCACATTTGATCCAATTATCCAGCGTACCCTCTTGGCCGATATGCGCTTGGGCTTTGCCTTCATGCGCCATATCCGGCACCTCGCCTTGGCGATAATAAGGCGGGTTGGCGATGACCTCGTCAAAACTATTGGCCACCAAATGCATATCGGAAAACGGGCCGGTAATGTCTCCCTGTTTGAAATGCGCGCGTGCCCCGAGATGATTGGCCTCGGCATTATTTTGCGCCAGCACCACCATTTCCTCGTTCAATTCAATGCCGGTTACATGCGCGTCGGTGCGCCGCGCCGCGAAACACAAAGCGGCGACACCGGCACCACTACCAAGCTCGGCAATATGCCCGTCCTGCGGCGGCTGCGCGGCGGCAGCAAGCAACACGGCATCATGGCCCGAGCGAAACCCGTCGCGCAGCTGCTTGAGGCGCAGTTTCTCGCCCAAAAACCCGTCAGTCGTCAAATCCTGTGTCATAAATGCTCATTCAGGCGGTCGCATCGCCGCAGCCCTGCCGTTTTTCTTGACCCGACGCATATTTGGCTGATAATCGCGCCAGAAAGGCATATTATGGCACAAATCATTAACTTTAGCGATACATCGCGCCCGACCGACGATGCGCTGGCGGCGCTGCAGGAATTATTCGCCGCCAAGCTGCACGGCGTCGAGACTGAGATTGCCAAACATATGCAATCGGCGGCGGATCTTATCCCGGCCATTTCTGACCATCTCATCGGTGCCGGCGGCAAACGCCTGCGGCCGCTCTTGACCCTATCAGCGGCGCAAATTTCCGGCTATCAGGGCAAGGATGATGTGACCATGGCGGCGGCGGTGGAATATATGCACACGGCCACATTGCTGCATGATGATGTTGTGGATGATAGCGATATGCGACGCGGCAAGGCGACAGCGCGCAAATTATGGGGCAATCAGGCCAGCGTACTGGTCGGCGATTTCCTGCTCGGTCAAGCGTTCCGCATGATGGTCGCGGCCAAATCTCTCGACGCGCTGGAAATTCTGTCACGCGCGGCGGCTGTCATTGCCGAAGGCGAAGTTATGCAATTGGCTGCGATGAATAATCCGCAGACCAGCGAAGACAAATATTTGCAAATCATCGACGCCAAAACCGCCGCCCTATTTGCCGCCGCTTCTGAGGTCGGCGGCGTGATTGCCGGGGCCAGCGCAGCTGAGATTGACGCGCTGTCAGCCTATGGGCGCAATTTGGGGATTGCCTTTCAACTGATCGATGACGCGCTGGATTATGGCAGTGTCGGTCAGGTGCTGGGAAAAGATACCGGCGAGGATTTCCGCGAGGGCAAGGTCACACTGCCGGTTATTCTGGCCTATCATCGCGGCGATGACGCAGCGCGCGCCTTCTGGAATGACAGCGTTGCGCATCCGAGCGAGGAAACGCATGCGGCGCGTTTTGCCAAGGCACTGGACTATTTGGAAGCCAGCAACGCCCTGCCGGACACTATTTCGCGGGCCGCGCATTATGGCGAAAAAGCCAAAGATGCGCTGGGCTTGTTCCCCAAAAGCGAGACGCGCGCCGTGTTGCTGCGGCTGGTCGATTTTTGTATCGCCAGAGCCTATTGAGTTTATATCAAGAGCCGAGCAAGGCCCCGGCTTGCACCCAATCATCACTGCGCAAGCGTTTATAATTCTCAGCCAGCTCGTCCCCCTGCCCCGGGGCGGTCAAACCAAAACACGTCGCGCCCGAGCCGCTCATCGCAGCAAAGGCGCAACCGGATGTCTTCAACGCGGCCAAGCAATCGGCAATGGCAGGCACCAACGATAGGGCAGGCTTGGTCAAGGCATTGCCCTGCGCAGCAAGAAAGCCGACCAGCCCATCAAGCGTGTCAAATCCGGTCGGCATGGCTTGCGGTTCAGACAATTCTTCGCGCGCGGCAAGCGCTTTGAAAACCGCCGGCGTCGATACGCTTTGACGCGGATTAACCAGCACAATATCAGCCGCAGGCAGGGCACCAAGCCGTGTCACATCATGGCCGATACCGCACATCCATGCCGGGCCATGCGACAGGCAAACCGACACATCGGCACCCAATTCAGCCGCCAAAGCAGCGATAGGATCGGCATCCATATCAAGGGAAAATAACGCGCTCAGCCCGCGCAGAGCCGCCGCTGCATCGGCCGAGCCGCCGCCTATCCCCGAGGCCACGGGTAGATTTTTTTCCAGCATGATATGGCAATCCAATGCCTGCCCGGTAAAAGCCGCCAGCTTTGCATGCGCCTGCTTGACCAGATTATCCGCACCGTCCAACCCGGGGCCAAACGGGCCACGCAACGTCAATTGCGTGGTCTCGGCTTTTTCAAAATGCAGCCGGTCGCCAATATCGACAAAGGCGACAAGGCTTTCCAGCGCGTGAAAGCCGTCGGGCCGACGGCCGCGCACATGCAAAGAGAGATTTATTTTGGCCGGGGCCAATAGGCTGAGCCGCGCAGCGCGGTGCATTAAATGGCCGTGCCGCCGCGCGGCATATGCGCTTTCGGCTTTTTCTTTTCAGGCGCACCCAGACCGGTCAGTAATTTCTTTTCAATCTTGGCGCGTTCTTCCTCGCTCGGGTCAAAAGCCAGCGCTTTGCGCCATTGATAGCGCGCCTCAAGCTCGCGCCCGACACGCCACATAGCATCACCCAAATGATCGGTCACCACCGGGTCGGTCGGCTCCAGGCGCGAGGCGCGCTCGAGAATGGAAAGCGCCTTATCATATTGACCAAGCCGATAATAAGCCCAACCGAGACTGTCGACATAAGCACCATTATTCGGCTCCTTATTGACGGCCTGTTTGATAATCTTCAGCCCCTCATCGAGATAGACGCCTTGGTCGATCCAGCTATAGCCGAGATAATTTAGGACAGTCGGCGCATCACCCGACATCTCGCGCGCGCGCTGCAGGTCAATCTCGGCCATATCCCAATTGCCGAGCCGCTCGCGCATCATGCCGCGGGCAAAAAACAGGAACCAATCCCGATTGCTGATTTCCTCAGTCAAATCAATGGCGGCGTCATAGGCCGCTTCGGCCTCATCGAAACGCGCATTGGAACGGTATAAATCACCCAATGAAATGCGAATATCGCGATCGCCCGGCATATCCTTGGCCCGCGCCGCGAGAACCGCAATCGCCGCCTCCTCAGCGCCGGCCAAAAACAGCATTTGCGCGCGCTGGATTTGCGCGTCGCGGTATAGAACCGAATTGCGCGCAATGCGTCCATATTGCTCGGCCGCCTCGACATAGCGATCCAACTCGGCCAGCATCATCGCCAAATCAAACGCCGTGACTTCTTTATTCGGATCGAGAAATTGCGCCATGCGGTAATAGCCGAGCGCCAGCTGGTTGCGGTTTTCGCTCCGCATCGCTTCACCAATCGCCATAAAAGCATCGGCCAGACCGCTTGTCGGCGCGGCGTTCAAACGCGCCGGTGTCTGCTTTTCGATACGCGCAAAACCGGCTTCAATCAGCGCATTATCGAGATTGCGCTCGCGGTAATAGCGATAGAGTTTCTCAGCCTTATCCCAATCCTGCCGGCGCTCCATAAAGCCCCCATAGGCCAGCACAAAGCTGAGATAGCGGCTACCACCGGCGCGCAGCCCGCGCCCATAAAGCGCCTCAGCCTTATCCGCTGCGCCTTGCAATTCATACACATGGGCGGCTTGCATAAGCGGCACATGCGAAAACGGACCACCGCGCGACAGGGTTGCCAGCGCATCGGCCTCGCCCTCCGCATCGCCCATTTGGCGGGCAATCCAGACACGAATATTCGGCTCCAGCAATTTGGCAAACGGGCCACGTTCCAGCCCATCGAGATGGGCAATCGCCGTCACGCCGTCACCGGCTTTGAAAGCGACCGTGGCCAGCAGAATCTTGGCTTGTTGATTATCCTCGCTCACGGCGAGACTCTTTTGCGCCGTCAGCACGCCATCAGCAATATTACCGGCCAGAACATGCGCCAGCATGGCAGCATCGAGCAGTTCCTCGCTCTCGGGCCGCGCCATCAGGGCTTGGTCGTAATAAAGCGATGCGGCTTGCGCATCATTATTGCGCGCCGCCTGACGCGCCGCCAAAAACGCACCCGACGCGCCCGTTTCGGCAATCAGTGCCTCAACCTTACCGGCAACATAAAACGCGGCGCCACCGGCCAAAACAGTGACGACCGCCAGAGCAATCAGGATACGTTGTCGCCAGCTCATTCTAACTTCCCAAAAAGCGCATCATTGCGACGAGTGTAACAAGTCGGGCGCGCAAGGCAATGCCCCGCCGCCCTGTTGATTACATATTCGGATAATTCGGCCCGCCGGCACCTTCCGGCACCACCCAATTAATGTTTTGGCTCGGACATTTAATATCGCAGGTTTTGCAATGCACACAGTTTTGCGCGTTGATTTGCAGGCGCGGGTTATCGCCATTATCATCGGCGACGATCTCATAAACACCGGCCGGGCAATAACGCTGCGCCGGTTCGTCATAATCGCGCAAATTGACCTCGATCGGCACAGATGCATCCTTCAGCGTCAAATGCGCCGGTTGGTCTTCTTCGTGATTGGTCGCCGACAAGAAGACCGATGACAGCTTGTCAAAGGCGACTTCATTATCATATTTCGGATAATCGATCGGCTTGCACTCAGAGGCCTTTTTCAGCGCTGCAAAATCCGGCTTGCCATGGCCCAGCGTGTAAGGCAGGCCAATTCCCAGCGTCCGCATCCACATTTCGGCACCGCCCAATATCGTGCCGATGAAATTGCCGAATTTCGACAGCAGCGGCTTCACATTGCGGACCATTTTCAATTCTTTGGCGACGCGCGAATTGTCATACGCCTCTTGATAGGCGCTCAACTCGTCTTGCGCGCGCCCGCCCGTGACGGCGTCATAGGCGGCTTCGGCGGCCATAATGCCGCTTTCCATGGCGTTGTGAGACCCTTTAATGCGCGGCACATTGACAAAACCGGCCGAGCAACCGATCAGCGCACCGCCCGGAAAGGCCAGCTTGGGCACTGATTGATAACCGCCCTCGGTGATGGCGCGGGCACCGTAAGATACACGCTTGCCGCCTTCGAGGATCGGCTTGATGGCCGGATGCATTTTGAAGCGCTGGAACTCATCATAAGGGGACAGATGCGGATTTTGATAATTCAAATGCGTGACAAAACCGATGGAGACGAAATTATCACCAAAATGATACATCCACGAGCCACCGCCGGTTTTATTGTCGAGCGGCCAGCCCAAAGTGTGCTGCACAAAGCCCGGCTTGTGCTGCGACGGGTCGACCTGCCATAGCTCTTTAATGCCGATGCCGAATTTTTGGAAATCGCTATCCTTATCCAGCTCATAATTGGCAATCGCCGCTTTTGACATAGAGCCGCGCACGCCCTCACCGAGCAGCGTATATTTGGCCAGCAATTCCATGCCCGGCATCCAACCATCTTTTTTCTCGCCCTCTTTCGAGACGCCCATATCGCCGGTAGCGACACCGCGCACAGCGCCGTTTTCATCCATCAGCAATTCAGCCGCGGCAAAGCCCGGATAGATTTCGACGCCGAGATTTTCAGCCTGCTCGGCCAACCAACGCGCCACATTGCCGAGGCTGGCAATGTAATTGCCGTGGTTTTTCATCAAAGGCGGCAGCATGAAATTCGGCAGCGGGAAGGCACCGGCCGGGCCGAGCACGAGGAATTTATCATCCGTCACTTCGGTTTCCAGCGGCGCACCCATTTCTTTCCAATTCGGAAACAAGCGTTCGATACCGACCGGGTCAATGACCGCGCCGGACAGAATATGCGCACCGATTTCCGAGCCTTTTTCCAGCACACAAACCGACACGTCCTCGCCTTTTTCGGCAGCCAATTGCTTCAGGCGAATGGCGGCGGACAGACCGGCGGGGCCACCACCGACAATCACAACATCATATTCCATACCTTCGCGTTCTTCCGGCGCAAGGGCCCAGCCCTGACGCGCATTGACTTGGTTTACCGGCAAATCGCTCATTTTGAACTCCGTCATTGGTGCTTGTCTTGGCGTAAGTATATAGCAGGTTTCCCGCAAGCGTCCTATGCCAAAACAGGCTGCGTTTTCCTGTCGCACATGGGCACGTAAGGGGCGTGTAGGGGGCACCGTTGTGCCGGAAATTGGGGATGAGGTGCTCGTTTGTGTTGAAACCATCTGCAATTCATGGGAATCAAGGCCATGATGGTGCAGGAGCCGTAAAACATAATGACCGCATTAACCCAGGCTGAAATCATAGACATGCTGCGCCAGCACGTGCAAGGCGGCTGCACGGATGTGTTGGCCGATGCGCCGGTGAACCATTTCGCCGAGCAGGCACCGACACCGGCTTCTGCGGCAGTGCCGCAAGCCGAACCGGGCGCGCCGCATGGGCTGAGCGAAAGCCCCGCGCCTATGGCTGCCGCCGCCCCGCAGGACACAGCCCCGCCAATGGGCAGCGCCCTCGCCCCGAGCAAGAGACCGACCCAGCCCGTCACCGCTTCAGCACCGGTAAAGGCGGATGATAATGCGCTGCAAACAGCCGCTGATCTGGCCGCCGAGGCCGACACGTTGGAGGCGCTGCGCGACGCCATGGCCGGGTTTGACGGCTGCGGGCTTAAAACAACGGCGAAAAATTTGGTGTTTAGCGACGGCGTTGCCACTGCCGATATTATGATTATCGGCGAAGCGCCCGGCCAAGATGAGGACCGACAGGGCAAACCCTTTGTCGGGCGCGCCGGGCAATTGCTGGATAAAATGCTGGCCGCGATCGGCCTCGACCGCGCCGACAATCTGTATATCACAAATGTCGTGCCGTGGCGGCCGCCGGGCAATCGCACCCCGTCGCTTGACGAGATTGCGCTGTGCAAGCCCTTCATCACCCGCCATATTGACCTTGTGCAACCGAAAATCCTGCTGCTGGTCGGCAATATCTCGAATAAAACGCTGCTGGATACAAGCATTGGCATCACCAAATTGCGCGGCCAATGGCAGGAATATGAGGGCGCGGCGGGCGCGATTAAAGCCCTGCCGCTGCTGCATCCGGCCTATGTGCTGCGGCGCCCGGAAACCAAAATCGATGTCTGGGCCGATTTGTGCCGCCTGAAACAAGAATTATTGAACGCATGAGCCGGCCCGCCAAACCTTTTATCGCCGCGCTTTTCGCGGCTGGTCTGATGTCGGGCACATTATGGTCGACGCCGACCCATGCCGTGACCCCGCCGCCGCCGCGCCCGGCCAATGTCGCAGCCAGCGAATTGCCCGATGCGATTTTGTACAAGAATATTTTCGCCCTGCAAAACAATGCCAAATGGAACCACGCCGACCGGCTGATACGGCAATTGGACGATGAGATATTGATGGGCCATGTGCTGTTTCAGCGTTATATGCACCCGACCGGCTATCGCGCGCGCTGGCCCGAATTGCGCGATTGGTTGAAGGCATATGCCGACCACCCGCGTGCTTGGCAGGTTTATAAGCTGGCGCAAAAGCGCAAACCGCGCGGCGTGTCGATGCCGAAACGACCACCGGCGCGCGCCTATTTCAATGAAAAATTGTCCAGTGGCAGCGCATTATTCCAGACCCGCACCAAGCGGCGCATTAAAGGCCGCGTACAATGGATGGTGCGTAATGAACGCCCGACACAAGCGCTGAAATATATTGGCGAGCGGCAGCAAAATCGACGCTTGAAAGCGGCCGAGACCGATTTCCTGAAATCGCTGATTGCGCGCTCTTATTATATTGAGGGCAAAGTGCCCGAAGCCTTGGAACTGGCCAAGCAGGCCACGCGCTCGCGCCGCTATATCCAAATGGCCGATTGGCACGCCGGTCTCGCGGCTTATCGGCTGGGGCAAATGGATGTGGCATTGATGCATTTCGAGCAATTGGCCGATAATCGCACGGCCAGCGACAGGCTGCGCGCGCGCGGCTCGTTTTGGGCGGCGCGCGTTCTGCGCGCGCAAGGCGAGATACCGCGTGCCGAGGCGCATTTGCGCGCCGCCGCCGCCACCGGCGCGCATTTTTATGCGCTCTTGGCCATGCAGCAAACCCGCAATGGGCTGACCATTGATTGGCGGCGCGCCGATGACAATACGGGAAAGCTGTTTGCTACCCACCCGGCCCTGCAACGCGCCGACGCGCTACGCCAAGCCACGCAAGACGAATTGGCGGAACTGGAATTGCTGTATCTGCACGAGCGCATTAATGACACGGAAGCGCGCGCGCTTTTGTCTTATGCGCGCGACAATAATTACCCCGCCGTGCAATTGGCCCTGGCCGGTCGGCTTGGCAATCGCTTCCCCAATGGCCTGCCACTTCCGCTTTATGAAAGCAGCTACCCGGTGCCCGATTTGGGCGGCACGGAAGTTGACCGCGCGCTTCTATTGGCGTTGATACGCCAAGAAAGCCGCTTTAAGGCGCATGCCAAATCGCATGCGGGCGCGCGCGGGCTGATGCAAATCATGCCCGGCACTGCGGCCTTCGTGACCGGCGACCGCAGCCTGTATCGTCGCTCGGGCCGAGATCAATTATTGGATATGGATCTCAATCTCGAAATCGGTCAGGATTATCTGCAAATGCTGATGAGCGAAAACCAGTTTGGCGGCAATCTGATTTTCACCCTCGCCGCATATAATGGCGGGCCGGGCAATGTGCGGCGGTGGCGGCGCGAATTGACGGACGTCACTGACCCGCTTTTATTCGTCGAAAGCCTGCCGGCACCCGAAACGCGCGGCTATATTCATAAAGTGATGGCGAATATTTGGATTTACCGCGACCGCCTCGGCCAGGAGCCGATCAGCCAGCGTATCTTGGCGGCCGAAAGCTGGCCGCTCTATCACGCGCAGGATGGCGGCATTAAAGAAAAAGGGCCCGCAGCGCAGGCCCTCATCACAAGTTCAAAAAACTAAAGCGTTTCTAGCGAGGCGTCCTAATTGAGACGATTGCCGATATCGGCAATATTCTCATCGACCAGTTTAGTGGCGGTGTCGGCATTCATGCCGGTGGCCACCAAATGGGCTGCGGCGTCAATCGCCAAAGCGGTGATGGCGGCGCGTACTTCTTTCTGCAATTGCTCTTCAGCGCGGGCGATTTTGCTCTCGGCCTGTGCCGTCCGGCGGGCCAATGCGCCCTGCATTGCATCGCGCGCTTCTATCGCCGTGCGCTCAGCCGTTTCCTTAGCTTGTGCGACAATCTCTTCGGCCTGTTTTTCGGCCTGCTTGCGCTGGCTTTCATAATCGGCCAGCACTTTTTCAGCTTCCTCGCGCAACGCCTTGGCATCGGCCAATTGCTTGGCAATCTCGGCCGATTTATCGTCCAGCGATTGCATGACCTTTTTCGGCAGACCGATATAAAGGAACGCCCCGATAACGGTGGCGAAGGACAGGGCTACAAAAAAGCTTTCGTCAAACATTCATCTCACTCCGGCTTATTCGGCAGCCACGGCGTCCAGCGCCTTGGCGATTTTTGCGTTATCGGTTTTATCCGCCCCAATCGCGTCCATCACATCGCCGACAATATCCGTGGCGGCGTCGCGCAGACCCTGCATGGCAGCGTCGCGAGCAGCGGCGAGACGGGCATCGGCGTCAGCCGCTTGCTCGGCCAATTTGGCATCGAGCTCGGCTTTTTGACGATCGGTTTCCGCCTGCACCTCAGCGCGCATTTCTTGAGCCAGGCCGAGCGCCTTTGTGCGCGCTTCGGCCAGAGCCTCTTCATAGGCTTTGAGGGCCGCTTCTGCCTTGTCCCGCAATTTTTCGGCCTCTGCCAAATCACCGTCTAGCTGACCGGCGCGCGCCGACATGGTTCCGGTAATACGCGGAATCACGACCAGTGCCATGACCAGATAAAGAGTGACAAAACAAATCGCCAGCCAGAATAGCTGGGAGCCAAAAGTGCTTGGGTCAAGCTGTGGCATAAGCGGCCTCCTTCAGCCGTTAAAAACTGCGTTATTGTCTAATTAATTAGACAACGAACAGCAGGATAAGGGCAATAATCAGACCGAACAGACCTGTTGCTTCAGCCAGAGCAAAGCCCAGGAGCAGGTTCGGGAATTGGCTTTGTGCGGCGCTCGGATTGCGCAGGGCACCGGCCAAGAAATTACCGAAAATCGTACCGATTGCCATACCGGCACCTGCCAGTGCGATACATGCGATACCGGCACCGATATATTTTGCTGCTTCTGCTTCCATGGTTTTAACCTCCAAAATTGCCCGTAGGCGTTAGTTAAGTTTCAATTAGTGATCCATATGGATGGCTTCGTTGAGATAAATACAAGTCAGAATGGTGAACACATAGGCCTGCAAGCCCGCGATCAGCAATTCCAGACCGGTAAAGGCGACCATTAGCGCGAAAGGCGCAATGGCCAGCGGAATGAGGCCGGCCGAGCCAAGACCGACAACAAAGCCACCAAAAATTTTCAGCATGGTATGGCCGGCCATCATATTGCCGAACAAACGAACTGACAAGCTGACCGGACGGGTCAGATAGGAAATAACCTCAATTACCACCAGCAAGGGCAACAGGAAAACCGGAATGCCCGACGGCACAAACAGTTTCAAAAAGCCAATGCCGTGACGCGCAAAGCCGACGCCGGTAATCAGGAAAAATACCGTTGCCGCCAGCGCGAAGGTCACGATCAGATGGCTGGTCACGGTGAAGCTATAAGGCACCATGCCGAGCATGTTGCAAAACAGGATGAACATGAAGAGCGAGAAGATGAAGGGGAAATATTTCATCCCTTCCGTGCCGGCGTTTTCTTTCACCATATTGGCAACGAAGCTATAGCACATTTCGCCGAGAAGCTGCAGGCGGCCCGGCACAATCGAGGTGCGGCGCGATGCGGCGATCATAAACAGGCTGGCGAGGCCGACGGCCAGCACCATCCACAGCGATGAATTGGTGAAAGAGGTATCAATACCGGCAATACGGGGAAGTTCGACAATCGGATACACCTCAAACTGGTGCATCGGATCCAGACCAGAGCCACCTTCTGCGTTACTTTTACCAGCCACGCCTTACTCCTCATCTTTGCGGCTTTGCGCCGCCTCTAGCGCGTCCTGCTTACGGCGCATTTCATTCACCGTGCGGACCGAATTCATCAAACCGGCACCCATACCGAGCACCAACATCAGCAACATAAAAATGGGTTTGGTGCCCAGCACCTTATCCATCCACCAGCCGATAAAACCACCGACGCCAATCCCGGCCAGCATCTCAATGGTCAAGCGCCAGGCGAGACCCAACATGCTGGCATTGGCGCGACCCGGCTCCTTCGGCTGCAATCGCTGCCGTCCGGCGGAAAGTTTCTCGTCCAATTCCTTAAGACGATCCTGCTCATCATCGTGCCGAGCCATCGTCTCATCTCCTTTGACTTGCAGTTCCGGCACAAAGTTCCCGAAACCGCCTGAAAAACGCCTCAAAACCGAGGTTTTCCGCCATCCAGTTGAGGCGCACACTAGTTTCTAAATCGGCGAATGTCAAGCCGCGTTTAATACTCTAAGCAGTTGATTTTATTTCATCTTTTGCAGCATCGGCGTTTTTGTCGCGAGCGGTTTCGGCAAATTGCTCGGCCGTCGACAAATCAACCGATAAAAGCTGGCTGACGCCGCGCTCTTGCATGGTCACACCAAACAGCCTGTCCATGCGCGCCATGGTCAAGGCGTGGTGGGTAATCAGCAGGAAGCGCGTGCCGGTTTCCTCGGAAATTTCCTTCACCAAATTGCAGAAACGCTCGACATTGGCGTCATCGAGCGGCGCGTCCACCTCATCAAGCACACAAATCGGTGACGGATTGGTCAAGAAGACAGCGAAAATCAACGCCATGGCTGTCAGCGCTTGCTCGCCGCCCGACAAAAGCGACATGACTTGCGGCTTTTTGCCCGGCGGGTTGGCGATAATTTCAAGCCCCGCTTCCAATGGGTCATCGCTTTCGGTCAAACTCAACTCAGCCGCGCCGCCGCCGAATAATTGCGTGAACAGGCGTTTGAAATGGCCGTTCACCGTATCGAAAGCAGCCAGCAGACGTTGGCGTCCCTCGCGGTTCAACTGGCCAATGCCGTGACGCAGCTTGTTGATCGCCGCCGTCAATTCTTCGTGCTCCGCCGTCATAGTGGTGATTTGCGTCTCGATCTCTTCGGCCTCATCCTCGGCGCGCAAATTGACGCCGCCGAGATTTTCGCGCTCGCGGCGCAATTTCTCGAGCTTGGTCTCCATCGCCTCGACATCGGGGAAGGGTTTTTCCGGATCATGGCCCGACACAGCCAGCGCCTTATCCGGCTCAATGCGGAGCGCCTCGCGAATCCGTTGACCGGCTTCCTCGACGCGCAATTTATTGGCCTCGAGCGTCGCCTCCAGACGGGCTTGCGTTTCGCGTGCCTCGCCGGATAGGGCTTGCGTCTCGCGCACTTGCTTATCGGCGGCGGCCAAATCGGTTTCCGCCATGGCCAGTGCATCGGCGGCGGCTTGGCGCTTGGCCTCAGCCTCGACGATTAAATCGGCCAGCTTACCGCGCTTTTCCGCCAGGGCGGCAGGCACGTCTTTATATTCAGCGATCTCGGCCGTGCTTGCGGTTTCGCGCGCGGCCAAAGCGGCAATTTGTGCCGTCGCAGCGGTTTGGCGACCTGTCCATTGCGCGATATCCTCGGCAATGCGTTTGAGGCGCATATCGCGCGCTTCGCGACGGCTTTTTAAGCCGTCCAATTCGGCGCGCGCCTGCGCTTGCACGCTTCGCGCTTCATCCATCTCGCCGCGCTTGGTCTCGACCGCCGTCAATAAGTCACGCTCGCCGCCCAGAGCCTGCAAATCCTCGGACGCCGTGGCTTCGGCTTTTTCGATCTCGCTCAAATCCTCGCCAATGCGGACAAGGCTGGCTTCCAGCGCCGTCAGCTTGGCGTTTTGTGTGGCGACGGCGGCCTCGGCTTCGGCCAAGTGCTTCTGCGCGCTGGCAGCTGCGCCTTGCGCAGCTTTGGCGGCCTGACGCGCCTCGTCCTGCGCCGTACTGGCGGTCTCAACCGCCTCGCGTGCATTGTCCAATGTGGTTTTGGCTGCGTCAGCGGCGTTTTCAGCGGCATCAATGTCACCGCTCAATTCATCCAGACGATTGCGCTGCGCCAGACGTGTCGCCGCCGCACTCGGCGCATCGGCCGCGGCGCAATAGCCGTCCCAGCGCCACAAATCACCATTGCGCGACACCAGCTTTTGGCCCGGCAGCAATTTGTCTTGCAGCGCGTCCCCGACTTCTTTATCGACCAGACCGACTTGGCTTAGGGTCCGCGTCAACAGACTGGACCCCGCAACATAAGCCGATAAGGGCTCAATGCCGTCGGGCAGCTTCTGCTCCGGCGCCGTGCTGCCAAGCCCGCCCCAAAAGACCGGCGCATTCGTGTCGGGCGAGGCTTCCAACTCATCACCCAAAGCCGCGCCCAACGCCGCTTCATAACCGGCACTCACCGTCACATCATCGACCAGCGCCGGATAGGCATCCTCATCGGTTTGCGCGAATAGCCGCGCCAGCGCATCGCGCTCGCCGACCAGACGTTCAAGCGCAGCGCGCGCTTCACGCGCCGGATCACCGGCGGCACTTTGTGCCTCGCGGGCCGCGCGATAAGCCGCTTCTGCATCGTTCAGCGCTTGCTGGGCTTGCGTTTCCTGCGCCTGCAAATCTTCCAATTCACTGCGCCGCGCCGCCACATCGAAATCCGACGCAATCGCGTCTTCAATATCAGCGCGTGTGTTTTCGGCCTGCGTCTTCTCAGCTTGCAATTTCTCGCGGCGGTTCAAATTGGCGTTCAGCGATTGCTCCAAAGCCTGCTTGCGGGCGCGAAACTCGGCCGCCGCTTGCGAGGCCGCGTCATAGGCTTCCTCGCACGCCGCCATAAGGCCGGCGGCGGCGTCAAGTCGGGCCGCGGCTTGCTGCTCGGCTTCTGATTCATCATCGGAAATCGAGGCGCGCATTTCCGCCTCTTCTTCACCAAGCCGCGTCAATTGCTCTTGCGCGTCGGCAAGCGCTTGTTTCTCACGCGCCGTATCCTGGCTTATTGTGGCGATTTGCTCTTCCAGCCGCGCAATCATTTGCGTCGCGCGTTCGGCTTCGGCATCCAGACTTTCCTGCTCCAACGTCAGGCGACGTAGACCGGCCGCTGCACCGGCTTCGCCATCGCGCAATTCAGGCAAAGCTGCTTGCGCTGTGCTTTGCGCCGTGCTGGCCGAGGCCGACGCGACCCCGGCTTCCGACACGGCTTTGCGCGCGCTCATCAGCAGGCTCTCGCTTTCCTCGACCATGTCAACCGCTTGCTGCCAGCGCAAATGCAAGGACAGCGCCTCGACCTCACGAATTTGGCCGGAGATATTTTTATAGCGCGTCGCTTGGCGGGCTTGGCGTTTCAGCTGGCGCAATTGGGTTTGCAGATTATTGATTGTCTCTTCCAGCTTTTCCAGATTGCTTTCCGCCCCGCGCAGGCGCAATTCGGCCTCATGGCGGCGCGAATGCAGACCTGAAATCCCCGCCGCTTCTTCAAGGATACGCCGCCGTGCTTCCGGCTTGGAATTGATGATCTCGCCGATTTGCCCCTGCTTGACCAGCGAGTTGGAGCGCGCGCCGGTCGAGGCATCAGCAAACATGAGCTGCACGTCACGGGCGCGCACATCGCGACCGTTAATGCGATAGGCCGAACCGGCATCACGCTCAATGCGGCGCACAACTTCCAGCGCATCACTATCGTTAAATTCGGGCGTCGCCTGGCGGGCGCTATTATCCATGGTCAGCAGCACTTCGGCGTGGTTGCGCGAGGGCCGCGTATTGGTGCCGGCGAAAATCACATCTTCCATGCCCGCGCCGCGCATGGATTTATACGAGGTCTCGCCCATCACCCAACGCAGCGCTTCCAGCAAATTCGATTTGCCGCAGCCATTCGGCCCGACAATGCCGGTCATGCCCGGCAAAATGTCGAGATCGACCGGGTCGACAAAGGACTTAAATCCGGAAAGGCGAAGACGATCAAATTTCATAATCGAAGGACCCTTTACGGCAGCAGCGGTTTGATGATTTTGTCAAATGCATCGAGCCCGCGATTGCCTTCCAGTTTTTCGCCATTAATGAAGAAAGTCGGGGTCGAGCGCACACCCAGCTCGTCGGCCGCCGCTGCCTGCATTTGGCGAATCGCGTCCAGCTTGCCCTCATCCTTCAAGCAGACCACAAAATCAGCCTCGGACAGGCCGGCCTGACGGGCAATGGCCAACAGCGCATCCATAGGCTGCTCGCTTTGAATCCACTGCATTTGCCGCTTGAACAATATGTCCAAAAAGCCGACCTGCGCTTTTGGTGCGACGCATTGCGCCAGCATCGCCCCGGCCGTGGCGTAAGGGTCAAAGGGGAAGGGACGGAAATAAATCTTCACCAGCCCCTGATCGATATATTGCGCCTTCAGCTTGGGCAGTGTGTCGCGGTGAAAGGCGCCGCAATGCGGGCAAGTGAGCGATGAATATTCAACAATCGTCACCGGCGCATCAGCCTCGCCCAGCACAATCTCGCCCATCGGGTTAGGGGTCTCCAGCGCGCCTGCATTGCTTGGCGGTGCGGCTTGCACAGCGACCGGCGCCGTTTCAGTCTCGCCCTCCGCTACCCCGGCGGCGGGTGCTTCTACCGTTTCCAGCGAATTGTCTTGCGCCGGACGTGTGGCGATAAAGGCCCCGCCGATAATCAGCAGCGCCGCAATGACGGCAGCGATAATTTTGTTTTGTTGCGACACTTGGAACTCCCGAATCGAAAATCTGATCCGATTATATCCATCAGCAGTGCGATTCTGTCGCTTGAATCGGCTTGGTGGAGACGCCCCTGTGGAAAACTTTAGCGCTTTTTGCGCCGTTCTACCCGTGCGCCGAGGCGGGCCAAAGCCTGTTTCAACCGCGAATTGTCAAACCCATCAAGGCTCACTTCGACGGCAGCAATCTCGTCATCACTCAAAGGCGTTTGGCGCGCCGCTTGCGCTTTCAAATAATCCAGCGGCAGCGGGCCTTGTACAATATTCAGCCGTGCAATGGCTCCGGCACCATAATGCTGATTGATGCGCTCGAGGATAAGCGGTGCCATATGCTGCACTTCCAGCGCCATCGCTCCTTCGACCTTAACAGTCAACGCCGCGCCCTCATAGCCGCTGCGCCCGCTGCGCGAAATGCGTTCGGGGCAAGACAGGGCGGCCAGCTGGTTGCCGACAATCATCGGCCAATGCGCCAGAATATCGACTTGGCGAAAGCCGCGCTTTTGCATAACCGGCGAGGTGATGCGCCCCAGCACCGCCCCCACGGCGCGGCCCTGAAAACCCTGCGCCGGTTTGGTTGCCGGTATATCGCGTAAATAAGTCAGCGGTTTCACGAGCGCTTCTTGCCCCTCTTTCAGATTGGCTTATGCTAGCACATATGTTGGCTGCCACCCACCCCGCAGAGCTGTTGCTTAACTGGTATGACGCGCATGCGCGGCGTCTGCCATGGCGCGCCCTGCCGCATCAGACGCCCGACCCGTATCATGTCTGGCTGTCGGAGATTATGCTGCAACAAACCACCGTCACGACGGTGAAGCCGTATTTTGAAAAATTCCTGACGCTGTTTCCGCGGATCACCGATTTGGCCGCCGCCGAAGACGAGGCCGTGATGGCGGCGTGGGCCGGGCTTGGCTATTACAGCCGCGCCCGCAATTTATTGAAATGCGCCCGCACCATCGTCGCCGAGCATGGCGGCGCCTTTCCCGATACCGAAGCGGCGCTTTTAACCCTACCCGGCATCGGCCCCTATACGGCGGCGGCGATTGCCGCCATCGCCTTTAACCGCCCCGCCGCGCCGGTGGATGGCAATATTGAGCGCGTGCTGGCGCGGCTGTTTGATATGCACACGCCGCTGCCGGCGCTGAAAGTCGAGGTCAAAGAAAAAAATGCCGGGCTGGTGCCGCAAGACCGGCCGGGCGATTTCGCGCAAGCCATGATGGATCTGGGCGCAACCCTGTGCACGCCGAAACGCCCCGATTGTCTTTTATGCCCATGGCGCGAGATTTGCGCCGGTCGCGCCAAAGGCACGGCCGAGGTTTTGCCGAAGCGCGCGGCGAAAAAACCCAAGCCGGAGCGCAGCGGCACGGTGTTTTGGTTAGAAAACGCCAAGGGCGAAGTGCTGATGGCCCGCCGCGCCGATAAGGGTCTGCTGGGCGGCATGCGCGTCTTCCCCTCAACCGGTTGGGACACGCCGAATAATTCGCGCCTGCCCGAGATTTTGCCGCCCGCCATGCAAAACGGCTGGACGCGCCTCGACGCCGAGATTATCCACGTCTTCACCCATTTCCGCCTCACCCTAAAAGTCGACGCGCAAACCGCCCCGAAAGGCTGGCGCAAACCACGAGGCTTTGACTGGGTGCATCCAAAAGATTTCGACACCAACGCCCTGCCCAGCGTGATGATGAAAGTGGCGAAAGCGGTTTTGTTCTAAATATCCCCGAAATCGCCGCTGCGGCCTTTGCCGCCGGCAAAGCGGGCGGCGCCGTCGGAGGCGCCGGCGCGCAGGGAAGCGGCACCGATGTCGGCTTCATATTTTAACGCGTCGGCCATTGGCAGACCCCATTGCGCCAACACGCTTTGGCGGTCATTGCGCATGCAGGCTTGCGGGAATTGCGCCAATTGCGCGGCAATCTCCAACGCTGCATCCAGCGCCGTGCCGTCATCAACCACGCGATTGGCGAGACCGAAAGACAGTGCCTCTTCGGCCCCGACCGGGCGACCGGTGAGGATCATATCCATGGCGCGCGATTGGCCGATAAGGCGCGGCAAGCGCACTGTGCCGCCATCAATGAGCGGCACGCCCCACCGGCGGCAATAAACGCCGAACACGGCCGAGCGACCGGCGATACGCATATCGCACATGACCGACAGCTCCAATCCACCGGCCACGGCATGGCCTTCGACTGCCGCGATAGACGGCTTGGTCAATTCCAGCCAGCTTGGCCCCATGGGGGCGGTGGCGTCAAAACCTTGTTTATCGGCGACGGCTTTCAAATCCGCACCGGCGCAAAAATGCCCGTCCGTGCCGGTCAGAATATGCACGGCGACCGTGTCGTCAGCCTCGGCTTCCAAAAAAGCGGCTTGCAGCGCGGCGGCGGTTTCCGGATCGACGGCATTGCGCGCGGCGGCGCGGTTGATGGTGATGATATTGCTCGCGCCCGCGCGGCGCGTCGTGACTTTTGGCTGGCTCATATCGGCTCTCCCTCTTGCGAGAAGCCTAACATACTAGCCCTCGTCGCGCACCTTTTGGCGTAGATTATCGATCGGCACCAGGCGGTCGCCATCCTTATAGTGCCAATAGGTCCAACCATTGCAGCTTGGCGCGTTTTGCGCGGCGGCCCCCATTTTATGAATCGAGCCTGAGGGCGCGTTTTTCTCGGCCCCCAGTTTCACCGAACCATCAGCCCGCACTTTGGCGCGCACTTTGCGGGCCGGACCGAAAAGCTGCGTGCCGGGCTTTACCAGACCGCGCTCAACCAGCGTGCCAAAGGCCACGCGCGGCTGCGCTTTCGGACTTTCGGTCAGTTGCAAATCGGCCTCGTTGAGCTTTTCGATACGACCAATGCGCTGCATAGCGGCTTCGGCATAATCGGCCTCGGCTTCAATGCCGATAAAATGACGGCCCAGCTTTTTGGCCACTGCGCCGGTTGTGCCGGTGCCGAAAAACGGGTCGAGCACGACATCGCCGATCTGGCTGCTGGCCAACAGCACGCGGTGCAGCAGCGCTTCGGGTTTTTGCGTCGGGTGCAGCTTGCCGCCCTCTTCGCCTTTCAAACGCTCGCCGCCATTGCAAATCGGCAGGCTCCAATCGGAGCGCATTTGCACATCATCATTCAGC
The DNA here is from genome assembly GCA_965658615.1 of Alphaproteobacteria bacterium. Taxonomy (GTDB): domain Bacteria; phylum Pseudomonadota; class Alphaproteobacteria; order RS24; family RS24; genus UBA8337. The sequence goes on from CBFHSX010000004.1 coordinate 30,910, forward strand.
GTCTTCATGGCCTGATAGTTAAATGTATAGCCGGTGGCGTTTTCATCCGGCGCGGCCCAAATCAGGGTTTCATGCGCATTGGTAAAACGCGTGCCGCGAAAATTCGGCATCGGATTGGTTTTGCGCCAAATAATATCATTGAGGATCCAATAGCCGAGATCCTGCAAGGCCGTGCCGACGCGGAAAATATTGTGATAGCTGCCAATCACCCATAGCGTGCCGCTCGGTTTCAACACACGTTGCGCCTCGGCCAGCCAGCGCCGGGTGAAAGCGTCATAGGCAGCAAAACTGTCAAATTTATCCCAATCATCGGTCACCGCATCGACTTTGCTTTGGTCGGGCCGGTGTAACTCGTTTTTCAATTGCAGATTATAGGGCGGATCGGCAAACACCAGATCGACGCAATTATCGGGCAATTCCGCCAAACGCGCGAGGCAATCGCCCTGCAGGATTTGATCGAGCGGCAAATTGGCGGGGGTTTTTTGTTTTTTCGACATGAGGGAACCATGAGTCATCGCGAGTCCGGCGTCAATCCCTCAAGGATTCCAATGGCTTATTTAATTTTAGAGTTATCCACAGGCCTATCCACAGGGGCTATATGTGGGAGGACATGTCGGTTTCGCCCCTCAATATATCGCTTTCGAGGATTTTTTTTATCGGCGCATAAGACCGCCGATGATGCGGGGTCACGCCAAGCCGTGCCAGCCCCTCTTGATGCGCCTTCGCGCCATAGCCCTTATTCGACGCCCAGCCATAGCCCGGAAAATCTGCATCCAGTCTTGCCATTTGCCGGTCGCGCGTCACCTTGGCCAAAATCGATGCCGCTGCAATGGACGGTGACAGCCCGTCACCGCCGATCAGCGCGCTGGAGGGATACCGCCATGTCGGCAGGCGATTGCCATCAACCAGCACATGATGCGGCGTGCCGATTGCGGCCGCCAGCGCATCAACGGCGCGTGCCATGGCCAAATGAGTCGCTTGAAGAATATTCAAGGCATCAATTTCCGCCACGCTGGCCTCGCCGACGCCATGCGGCAGCGCCAACAGCGCCTCAAACAGCGTGTCGCGCTTTTTTGCCGTCAGTTTTTTGCTGTCATTAACCGGCAAATCAAAAGCGGCCGGCAGGCAGATAGCGGCGGCGACCACCGGCCCGGCCCACGGGCCTCGGCCGGCCTCATCGACGCCGAAAACGGGTTTTTCGGGCCAGCCCTGTTTCTGTTCCGGCCCGAAATCCATCATTCGGCAGCTTGCGCCGTTTCAGCATCGCCCTGCCAGCGCAGCACCGGACTGCGCGCGGCCAGCGTCTCATCAAGGCGACGCCGCGGCGCCAATTCGGGCGCGTTTTTAAAGCGCGCCGTATCCCCGGCTTTGGCGCCGGCCACCAAATCGCGCATGGTCGCGATGAACAAATCGAGCGAGGCTTTGCTCTCGGTCTCGGTCGGCTCGACCAGCATGGCACCATGCACCACAAGCGGGAAATACATGGTCATCGGGTGATAGCCTTCATCGATCATGGCCTTGGCGAAATCCAGCGTATCAATGCCGGTATCCTTCAAGAAGCTGTCATCAAACAGTGCCTCATGCATGCACGGGCTTTGCGCACCTTTATCAAACGGCGCGCTCATCACATCGCGCAAGGAGGCGAGGATGTAATTGGCGTTCAGCACGGCGTCCTCGGCGACTTGCCGCAGACCATCGGCACCATGGCTCATTATATAAGACAGGGCGCGGACATACATGCCCATTTGGCCGTGAAACGCCACCATGCGCCCGAAGGGCTGCTCGTGCGCATCGCCCGGGTTTTCGATAAGCTGCAGGCCCGCATCGCCGGACACCACATAGGGCAGCGGCGCGAAATCGGCCAGACGTTCCGACAAAACGGTCGGGCCGGAGCCGGGACCACCGCCACCATGCGGGGTGGAGAAGGTTTTGTGCAGATTGATATGCATGGCATCAACGCCGAGATCGCCAGGGCGCACGCGGCCCACAATGGCGTTAAAATTGGCGCCATCGCAATAAAAATAACCGCCAACCGCATGCAGCGCATCGGCAATTTCGATAATATCGCGCTCAAACAGACCGCATGTGTTCGGATTGGTCAGCATAATCGCCGCGACATCCGTGTCGAGCTTGGCCTTAAAGGCTTCCAGATCGACACGACCGTCCTCATTGGCCGGAATGCCGTCGACTTTAAAGCCCAGCAAAGCGGCGGTGGCGGGGTTTGTGCCATGCGCCGATTCCGGCACCAGCACGCGTGTGCGCGTCGCCAATTCGCCCTTCGCTTCAATGGCAGCGCGAATGGCCATCATGCCGCACAGCTCGCCATGCGCGCCGGCTTTCGGCGACAGCGCAACCGCCGGCATGCCGGTCAATGTCTTCAACCAATGCGCCAGCGTGTCCATCAACTCAAGCGCGCCCTGCACGCTCGATTGCGGTTGCAGCGGGTGAATATCGCTAAAGCCGGGCAGGCGCGCCATTTTTTCATTAAGGCGCGGATTATGCTTCATCGTGCACGAACCGAGCGGGTAAAGACCCGCATCAATGGCGTGGTTTTTCTGGCTCAGGCGCACGAAATGGCGCATGGCTTCCGGCTCACTCAGTCCGGGCAGGTCAACATTATGCTGCGCGGCGCAATCACCAAGGCGGCTTTCCACCGCCGGCACAGCCTCCAAATCGACCCCGCAATTATCATAAGTGCCGATTTCAAAAATCAGCTTTTCTTCCAATTGCAGACCGCGATTTCCGCTAAAGGTTTGTTTCTCACTCATGCGAGCACCTCTTTCATGGCCGCGGCTAAAGCGGCGATATCATCTTCAGTATTGGCTTCCGTGGCCGCCACCACCAGCACATCGTCAAGACCTGCATCCGGCGCGAGACGCGAGACCGGTACACCGCCGAGCACATCCTTGGCGGCCAGAGCTTCCGCGACATCACGCGCTTGGCCCGGCACACGAATTGAGAACTCGTTAAAGAAAGCCTCAGTCAAAACCTCGACGCCACTGACAGCAGCCAGCGCGTCGGCGGTTTGCACGGCGCGGGCATGGTTGAGCTGCGCCAATTGCTGAAAGCCCTTACCGCCCAAAAGCGTCATATGGGCAGTGAAAGCCAGCGAGCACAGGCCCGAATTGGTGCAAATATTCGAGGTCGCCTTATCGCGGCGAATATGCTGCTCGCGGGTCGACAGGGTCAACACAAAACCGCGCTGGCCGTCAGCATCCACCGTCTCGCCACACAGCCGCCCGGGCATTTGACGAATATGCTTATCGCGCGCAGCGAACAGGCCGACATAAGGCCCGCCAAAATTTAGCCCATTGCCGATCGATTGGCCTTCGCCGGTCACAATATCGGCGCCCATATCGCCCGGACGTTTTAAAAGGCCCAGCGAGACGATTTCCGGGACGACGGCGATCAGCATGCAGCCCTTATCCTGCAACGCTTTGGCCAGCGTTGAGAAATCGGCGACATTGCCGAAAAAGTCCGGGTTCTGCACGACGACACAACTCGTATCATCATCGATGAGCGCCAGCAGATCTTCTGCGCCGGTCGGGCTCATATCGGCTTGCGCCACGGCAAAGCCGCCCATATCGGAAATATTTTCGACCACTGCCGTGTAATGCGGGTGCAGACGCCCCGACAGCACGGCACGGCTTTTTCGCGTCACGCGATGGGCCATCAGCACGGCTTCAGCCGTCGCCGTTGAACCATCATACATGGAAGCATTGGCCACCGGCATGCCGGTCAATTGGCTGACTTGGGTTTGGAACTCAAACAAATATTGCAGCGTGCCTTGCGTGATCTCCGGCTGATACGGCGTATAGCTGGTCAAAAATTCGGAACGCTGGATAATATGATCAACCGTCGCCGGCACATGGTGCTTATAGGCGCCCGCGCCGCAGAAAAACGGCACGGTTCCGGCCGTCGTGTTTTTCGCCGCCATGGCAGAAAGCCGGCGCTCGACCTGCATCTCGCCTTGATGGCGCGGCAGATCAACCAGCCCGTCGCGACGCGCCGCTTCCGGCACATCGACGAAAAGATCGTCTATCGAGGCGACGCCAATGCGGCCCAGCATGGCCTGACGGTCGCTATCGGTAAGCGGTAAATAGCGCATTATCCAAGCTCCTTCACATAGGCAGCATAAGCGGCCTCATCCATGAGATCGTCCAACTCGCCGGCGTCGGCCAGCGTCATTTTGAAAAACCAGCCGGCATTATCGGCGTCTTCATTGACCAATGCCGGATTGGCATCCAGCGCGCCATTGCCTTCGACCACTTCGCCGGAGACCGGCGCGTAAACCTCGGAAGCCGCTTTCACGCTTTCGACCACGGCTGCGTCATCGCCTTTTGACACGGCGCGGCCGGCCTCGGGCGTTTCGACAAACACCACATCGCCCAATTGCGCCTGCGCGTAATCGGTAATGCCGATCGTCGCCACTTCGCCCTCGACGGAGATCCATTCATGGTCCTTGGTAAACTTCTTACTCATGTCTTAACCCTTCCTGTAATTTTGCGGCACAAATGGCATGGCCGCGATACGCGCCGGCATGGGTTTGCCGCGCACGATAAGCTGAACTTGTGTATCCGTGGCGCTTTGCGCGCCATTGACATATCCCATGGCAATCGGCCCGCCAAAGCTGGGGCCGAAGCCGCCACTGGTCACTGTGCCGATGGTCTCGCCGTTGAGGTTTTGAATTTCAGTGCCTTCGCGGGCCGGGGCGCGGCCCTCGGGCACAATGCCGACGCGCTTTTTGCCGACACCCTCTGCGATTTGCGCCAGCACAATATCGGCGCCCGGAAAATCAGCAGCCTCGCGCCGCCGCTGCGGCACAGACCAAAGTAAATCCGCCTCGGCCGGTGTGGTGGTTGTGTCAATATCATGGCCGTAAAGGCACAGACCGGATTCCAGACGCAAGCTATCGCGCGCGCCCAAGCCGATCGGCGCGACATCATCATGCGCCAGCAAAGCACGGGCCAGCGCCGCCGCATGGGCGTTATCGATGGAAATCTCAAACCCGTCCTCGCCCGTATAACCGCAGCGCGAGATGAGCACATCCGCCCCCTGCCATTCGGTCCAGACAGCTTGCATGAAAACCAAATCGCGGCAGGCCGGCATCAGCGTGGCCAGCACATCCTCGGCGGCCGGGCCTTGCAGGGCGATGAGCGCACGCATGGCAATCTCCAGATTTGCCTCGCCGTCCAGCGCCGCTGTGATATGCGCAAAATCAGCCTCTTTGCACGCCGCATTAACGACCAGCCATAGCGTGTCGCCAAACCGCGTCGCCATTAAATCATCCAGAATGCCGCCCGCCGCATCGGTGAATTGCGTGTAGCGAATACGGCCCTCTTTTAAGCTCGAAATGCCGCCCGGCACAAGCCGCTCAAACAGCGCCGCCGCATCGCCCTCACGGGCGGTTAATTTGGCTTGCCCCATATGCGAAACGTCAAACAGTCCGGCTTTGGCGCGCGTGTGCAAATGCTCTTTCATCACGCCGAGCTGATATTGCACCGGCATTTCATAACCGGCAAACGGCACGATTTTAGCCCCCAATTGCAGGTGCAAATCATATAAAGAGGTGCGTTTAAGCGTTTCCACTCTTTTGCGACTCCGTCAAGCGCGCCCCGAAAAATCTCGAAGCTCGCCCTCCTCTGTCGCCTTAACCTGAGAGATTTACCCCTTCGGTGAGACCGTCACAAACGCGGTCTGCTTTCCAGAGTGTCATCGCCGCACGGTCCGTTTGCCTGAGAGTTTCCGAGGGCGGTTGCTCCTTCGGCCCTGTCCGTTAAAGACAGTGTCTCCCGTGCGGGTCATCTGTATATCTAGCTGTAGCGGAGAGTCGCGATGAATCCAACAGGATTATCTGTCACAGGCAGAAGAAGTGTGAATTACTCAATACCGAGACGTTGACGGTAAGCCGCACGATTGGCGTCGAGCTGCTCTGGCGTGAGCACAAAACCGGCAACGAGACGCGGCCGATTGGCCATCGTCAGACGCGTGGCATAGGGGTAGCGCGGCAGGTCAAAGCTAAAATCGAGATTGGAAACGGTGACCTTATATTGCAGGCGCTCGTTGATGCGATTGTCCTTATCTAAGGTCGCAACGAAAAACGGCAATTCCACACCGCTATCGGATACCTTACCCTTAATGCGAATATCGGCCAGTAATTGCTCGCTATCCGAATCAACAAAGCAGGTCAGACGCGCCGTGTTCATTTGCGCTTTCACCCCATCAATTTCGATACGGTCAGCGGTTGCCAAAACGGCGATCTCCGGGCATTGCTCGGCGATAATTTCTTCAACATTGCCGCCGCAAGCCGCAAGAAAAAGCCCGCAAAAGCCGATAACCATAAGGCGCAATTTCATCATTTTCTTTCCTTTGACCGGCAATGCGGCTTGACGCAGAGTGGCTGCGTTAGATAAGGGGTTCAAGCGCACCCCAATTCCGTGCGACATTATCCAAATCGGTCGGCCTTATCAACACTCTTGGCCGAACCCAGTGAGGAGAGTATGAACGCCACCCGTCCGAAACAATTGACCCTCGCCAATCCGCGCGGCTTTTGTGCCGGTGTCGATCGCGCCGTGCTGATTGTCGAACGCGCGCTCGCCCAATTCGGCGCGCCCGTCTATGTGCGCCACGAGATTGTGCATAATAAGCGCGTTGTCGATCGGCTGCGCGATTTGGGTGCCGTGTTCGTCGAAGAGCTCGACGCCGTGCCGGATGACAGGCCGGTGATTTTTTCTGCCCATGGTGTGCCCAAAGCCGTGCCCGCTGCCGCGCAAGCACGCAATTTAAACTTCCTCGATGCGACCTGCCCGCTGGTCTCAAAAGTACATATTGAAACCGAACGCCATCACGCCGCCGGTCGCCATGTGCTGCTGATCGGCCATGCCGGACACCCCGAAGTTATCGGCACAATGGGGCAAGTGCCGGCAGGCGCGATGACATTGGTTGAAACCGAAGCCGAGGCAGCCGCCCTCACCCCGCCCGACGGGCCGCTGGCTTATGCGACGCAGACGACCCTATCGGTCGCCGATACGGCGGGGATTATCGCTGTTTTGCAAAAACGGTTCCCCGATATTCATACGCCGCATAAGGATGATATTTGTTACGCCACGACAAATCGCCAAAGCGCGGTCGAGCAATTGGCCGCCAAGGTCGATTATGTGCTGGTCATTGGGGCGGAAAATTCCTCCAATTCGCAGCGCCTTGTCGAAGTGGCGCGCCTCGCCGGTTGCCCGCAAGCGCGGCTGATCGCCGGGGCAGAGGATATTGATTGGGCCGCCATGGATAAAGCCGCGCATATCGGCCTGACCGCCGGGGCGTCGGCCTCCGAAGAGGTTATTGAGGAAGTCATTGCGGCGTTTCGTGCGCGCTATGATCTGACTTTGGGCGAGTTGGACGGCATTGAAGAGCGCGTGCATTTCAAATTGCCGAAAACCCTGCGGGAGCCCGCCTAATGGCCGTGTTCACCCATATTGAAAGCGACATGCTGGCGGCCTTTTGGGCCGATTACCCGCTCGCCGAGCTAAAAAGCTTTAAGGGCATTCAAGCCGGGGTGCAAAACAGCAATTTCATCGTCGAAGCTGCGGATGCGAAATATATTCTGACCATTTATGAGGATACGGCGACCGGCGTAAACCCGGATGACCTGCCGTATTTTTTGGGTCTGATGCAGCATTTGGCCGGTCAGGGCATAAATTGCCCGACCCCGATTGCCCGCCAAGATGGCGCGCTTTTGGGGCAATTGGCCGGCAAGCCGGCGGCTTTGGTCAGTTTTCTCGACGGGCGCGGCACGATTACGCCGAAGCCGCAACATTGCCGCAATGCCGGTGCGGCATTGGCCGAAATGCATTTGGCGGGTGAGGGTTTCTCGCTGCACCGCGCCAATGATCAGGGGCCGGATAAGTGGCAGAGCCTGTTTCAGGCTTGTGCGGCGCGCGCCGATGAGGTGACGCCCGGGCTAACCGAACTGATGCAAAGCGAGCTGGCCCGTCTGGCCGATGATTGGCCGACCGATTTGCCGCGCGGTATCATCCATGCCGATTTATTTCCCGATAATGTATTTTTCATCAATCGCGACGTCACCGGTCTGATCGATTTTTATTTCGCCTGCAATGATATTTGGGCCTATGACCTGGCCATTATGCTGAATGCGTGGTGCTTTGAGGCGGATGTGAATTTCAACATCACCAAAGCCCGCGCACTTTTATCGGGCTATCAATCAGTGCGCCCCATGTCGACCCAAGAGATTGACGCGCTGCCGGTGCTGGCGGCGGGCGCGGCGATGCGGTTTTTATCGACCCGCCTGCATGATTGGCTAAACCAACCGGAGGAGGCACTTCTGGTGCCGAAAAATCCGGTCGATTATCTGCGTCGCCTGCGCTTTCATCGGCATGTCAAAAGCGCGGCGGATTATGGATTGGAGTTGTAAATGTATGTGATCTTCACCGATGGGGCTTGCTCGGGCAATCCCGGCCCCGGCGGCTGGGGTGCCAGGCTGGAAGGGCCGGACGGCGTCACCGAGTTAAAGGGCGGCGAGGCATCGACCACCAATAATCGCATGGAATTACTGGCCGCCATTGAGGCCCTGGCCAGCCTACCCGATGGCGCGCAAGTGACGCTGACCACGGACAGCACTTATGTAAAAGAAGGCATTTCCAGCTGGATTCATAATTGGAAGAAACGCGGCTGGAAGACAGCCGCCAAAAAGCCGGTCAAAAATGTTGATTTATGGCAGGCGCTGGATGCACAAAGCGCCCGCCACACAATCGATTGGCAATGGGTTAAAGGCCATGCCGGCCATCCGGGCAATGAGCGCGCTGATGAGCTGGCGCGTACCGGAATGGCCCCCTACTTATAGGGCCATGACCAAAAAAAGAGTAATGGCCCCCTATTTATAGGGCCATGCCTCTCAAAAAAGCATGGCCCTTTATTATTTCGGATTACAGCTGCGCCAGCAGGTTCTCGGCGCCGCTATCGACCGCTTGACCGGGATTGCTCTCGACATTCAGCGTCTCAATTATGCCGTCGCGGACAATCATTGAATAACGCAGCGAGCGCGTGCCCATGCCAAAGCCCGAGCCGTCCATGGACAGGCCGAGCTTTTCGGTCAGCTCGCCATTGCCGTCACCGACCATCATGACTTTGCCGCCTGCGCCTTGCTGCTCGCCCCAAGCGCCCATAACAAAAGCGTCATTGACCGACAGGCAAATAATCGTATCGACACCGGCGGAACGCAATTCCTCGGATTTCTCGATAAAGCCCGGCAGGTGTTGGTTCGAACAGGTCGGCGTAAACGCGCCCGGCAGGGCGAAAAGGGCGACGGTTTTGCCGTCGAATAATTCGGCGGTGGTAATCGGTGCCGGACCCGCATCGCTCATATGCATAAGCTGCGCGTCGGGCATTTTATCTCCGGGTTTCACTGTCATTTTTTTGCTCCTTCAGTGTTAATTCGGTCGATCCTGCGGCATCAGCCGATGGTCGGTTATGTCAATATCCGCTTCAATGGCGCGCGCGCCGTCGCGGACAGCCAATTTCAATTTACGTCCGATCAGCGGATGGTCAAGCTTCGACCATGCCGGCACCTCAATAAGGAAGGAAGCCGGATGCTTGGCAGCGACGCGCGGCGGACCGATAATATCGTGCGGGCCGGGTACGATCATCACTTGCGGGTCTTGCAAGTTTTCACCCGTCACCACAACTTGCAGCGACACACCGTCAAAACTAATGCCGCCAATACCAAGACCGGCGCTCGGTTTTTGGGCTTGCGCGGCCAACATGTCGGCGATGCGCGCGCCATGCGGGCCGGCGCGCAAACGTTTCGTATCGAGCATCAGCCCGGCCTCGAGATCCATCGGGATGCAGACCTCACGGCACACGCCAATCAAGCCGGTAAAATTGAGCGTCGCTTTATTGCGGGTAAAGTCTAAGGGAAAGACGAAACCGGCTTTATCTGCATAACCGAAATAGCCACCAACCCCATCGTCAAAAAAATGCGGGGCCGGAAAAACCGTCGGCCCGACCGCCAGCGCGTCAGACGCCTCCAGCGTAAATTCGGGCGCAATGCCGCTGGCGCCGGGGAAGCGCCAATAAGTGTGCCAACCCGGCTTCAACTGCACTTCCAGCGCCGCGTAAAACTTACCATCCACCTCGCCGGCAATCAGCCGCCATCGGGCCGGGTCTTTATCAACCCATAGGCTGTCGACGGCGCGCGCCGGGCCAGAGGTCAAGAGGCACAAGGCGAGCATTAACGAAAACAATCTCATGGCGAAAATATAGCCGCTTCGGTGCAATAAAACGAGTAACAAAACCTTATTGTTTCGCACCCGCCAGTTACCTAACATGATGGCGATGGAGAACGGCCATGACACAAATCTGACCGGTCGGTTTTTACTGGCCATGCCCGGCATGGGTGATCCGCGCTTTGAGCGCGGGGTTATTTATATGCTGTCGCATGATGCAGAAGGCGCCATGGGTTTTATCGTCAACCAACCGGCAGAAGGGCTTACATTGGGCGAGATTGCGCAAAACTTGCCCGAAAATGTCGCTTCGACCGGGTTGGTCAATCTACCGGTCTATGTGGGCGGGCCGGTCCAAAATGATAGCGGCTTTGTGCTTTATTCAGTCGAAGACGATGATGCAGAAGAACTGCCGGTCGGGCTGACCCAATCGATGGATATTCTGGTTGAGGCGGCGCATGGGCGCGGCCCCCGCCATATGCGCCTGCTGCTCGGCTATGCCGGTTGGGGGCCGGGCCAGCTTGAGGGCGAAATTCAGGCCAATGCGTGGCTGATTTGCCCAGCTGATTTGGACGATGTTTTCACCGCCCGACCGGATGAATTATACCAAAAATGCGCCGCCCGCCTCGGCATTGATTTGGGCCTGCTCAGCCAAGACGGCGGCGAAGCCTAGCCGCGCTGCTGGCGATCGGGCACAAACACCGCGCCGAGCAAAACGCTGGCGCAGGTCAGCGTCATGAAAATATGCCCCAATTCGGCCGATAAAAGCCCCGCATAGCCCGGATCGATAACCTGCCATGTCCAAAGCCCGATACTGGTCACCAGCCATATATCGGTGACGATAATCACCCGCGTCCAATAATTGCGGTGCATGATTTGCTTGATCACCAAATTGACATGCGCCAGCACACTCATCGCCACGCCAATGGCGAAGCTGAAGCGAATAATCGTCAAGCGATTGGCCTGCCAGTCAACAAACATGCCCTCATCGGGCAGCACATCGCGCATCCAAAGACTGGCCAAAAGCACCATCAAACCGCCACCCATAATGACGGCATATACGGCGCGCCGCGAACGGCGATAAATACCGACCGCGACAGCCAGCACAAAACCGATACTCAAAAACAAAAGCAATGCGGCATGAAATGTCTGACGCCGTGCCTCAAATGCGGCGTGCCCCTCGGGCGACCATAAATATAAGACCGGCGCCTTATCGACCCCCAATAGATAAAAACTCTGCACCGCGCCGGCCGGAACCGAGAAACCAAGCTCGCCGGGGCGGCCGGGCTTGGCGGCAAATTCGCGATCATCGGAAGAAAACAGACGCAACGCAGCGCGGTTTTGACCCTGCAGCATAAAGGCGGCGACCAAATCGAGCGGCGCCGCGCGGGTAATCAGCAGATCGGTTTCGGTGGAGCCGCCATTTTGAATCGAAAAGATCGCTCGATCATCCTGCCGGTCACTGAGATAAGGATGCAATTCAAGGACCTGAAAATCCTCGCGCAAGCGCAGCGGGTCAGAGGCCTGAGCCGGCGCGAGGGCGGCCACCAAAAAACATAAAGCGGCCAGCACCCCCCGCATTAGCCGATCCGGGATTTTTCGCGAATGAGGTTTTCAACTGCCAGCAAATCATTCGGCGCTTGGCTGAAGCGCTCGGGCAGGTCCATCATATCGGTTACGCGCTGCGGTGTGTCGGGCGTCGTGCCATAGGCTTGCTCGACCGCTTTCGGGAATTTCGCCGGATGCGCCGTCGCCAATGTCACCATCGGCACATCATCAGCCAGCACGGCGCGTTCAGCCGCGCCGACACCGACCGCGCTATGCGGGTCGATTTGGAAACCGCAATCAGCACTGGTTTCCTGCATAATTTTAATCGTTTCGTCTTGGTCAATACGTTCGGCGGCAAACAGCGCGCGCATGAGTTGCAATTCGCCCTCGCTCATTTCAAAACGACCGCTTTGCGCCAGATTGCCCATCAGCCCGCGCACCCGCGTCGCATCGCGACCAGTCAATTCAAACAAAAGCCGCTCGAAATTGCTCGACACCTGAATATCCATAGACGGGCTGGAAGTGGCAACCACCGTGCCCGTTTCATACACGCCACTGGCCAATGTGCGGGCCAGAATATCGTTCACATTGGTGGCGATCATTAATTGTGCGATCGGCAAGCCCATTTGCGCCGCCACATAGCCGGCAAAAATATCGCCGAAATTACCGGTCGGCACTGAATAGGCAACCGGCTGTTCGGGCGCGCCCAGCCTGGCGGCGGAGGTGAAGTAATAGGTAATTTGCGCCATCACCCGCGCCCAATTGATCGAATTGACCCCGGCCAAAGACATTTCCTGACGAAACGGCATATCGTTAAACATGGATTTGACCAGTGCCTGACAATCGTCAAATGTGCCGTCAATCGCCAGCGTATGCACATTGGCATCGGTCGGCGTGGTCATTTGTTTGCGCTGCACATCCGAGACGCGGCCATCGGGAAACAGGATAAACACATCAACCGCTTCGCGCCCCCGAAACGCCTCAATCGCCGCACCGCCCGTATCGCCTGAGGTCGCCCCGATAATGGTCGCGCGCTCACCACGACGGATCAGCGCGTCATCCATCAGGCGCGCCAGCAATTGCATGGCGACGTCTTTAAAAGCCAGCGTCGGGCCGTGATATAATTCGAGAAAATACTGCCCCTCGCCCAATTGGCTGAGCGGGGCAATCTCCTCACGGGTAAAGCCGGCATAGGCTTCATCGACCATGGCTTCCAGCCGGTCGCGCGGCACATCATCGCCCATAAAAGGATGCAGCACCTCGACTGCGACACGCTGAAACGACGCGCCTTGAAAGCTTTTCAGCATGGCTTCAGTCAGGCGCGGCCAGCTTTCGGGCACATAAAGACCGCCATCGGAAGCGAGGCCGGCGAGCAGCGCATCCTCAAAACTCAATTCCGGCGCTTGGCCGCGGGTCGATAAATATCTCACCGGTTTTCATCTCCTTGGCCGTGCGAGGCCGGTTTGTGGCGGTTTTTCCAGAGACGGATGTGCCACAGACCGGAAATAATCACAAGCACTATGGCAAGTCCGAACCATGTGCCGGCATATTGCAAATGATTATTGGCAATCTTCATGCGCGTTTGTCCGCCGCGCGGCCAGTGTTTGCCCGGCGCGGCGCTCTCGGCCAGAAACACCGGCAAATCCATGCGCCAATAGTGACCTATGGCTTTGGGGTCGCGAACATAAACCAGCCCCTCGGTCGGCTTATCGGCATTGTCGAAACGCCCGCGCCGGTCAGGCCAGCGCAAAATGACATCGAGATTATGCACGCCATCGGGGTTGGCATCGGGCGTATCTTTCAGCCGCGCCGGAACAAAACCGCGATCGAGCAATAAGGGCGTACCATCGCTCAGCACAAAGGGAACCAAAACGTGATAGCCCGCCGCATCGCGTCGCGGCAAACCCTTCGGCTTGTTTTCAATTTGCGTGAACCAGAACAGCTGTTCGCGGCCATAGCGCCCGCGCAAAGTGGCGCGGCGATACTCGTCATCCTGTTTGCTGAGCGCTTGAATATCCGCCGCTTCGGCAATGGTGAAAGCGGGAGCGGCTTGCCGCGCCGCGATGCGTGCCAGAAGCTCTTGCTTCCACGAAAGCCTCTCGACCTGCCAAAACCCCAAAGCCAGCAAAGCGGCCAGCATGATGGCGGTCAAAAAAGCGGGCAAAAAGAAACGCAGGGAATAAGACATATTTATCCCCTACGTTCCAAAATCAGACAGGTCTTAATGCGACGCGCCGGCACCCAGAATGTAGATGACGACGAACAGGAAAAGCCAGACGACATCGACAAAGTGCCAGTACCAAGCCGCCGCTTCGAAACCGAAATGCTGTTGCGATGAGAAATGACCCTTCATCGCGCGCAGCAGGCAGACCAGCAGGAAGATGGTGCCGACCAAAACGTGGAAACCGTGAAAACCGGTCGCCATATAGAAAGTCGCGCCATAAATATGGCCGGAGAAACCGAATGCGGCGTGTTGATATTCGTAAACCTGAAACACGGTGAACAGCGCGCCCAGAGCAACTGTGAGGATAAGACCCCATTTCAGCCCTTCGCGGTCATCATGTTGCAGCGCATGGTGCGCCCAAGTGACTGTCGTGCCCGAAGTCAGCAGCACCAGCGTATTGATCAGCGGCAAGTGCCACGGGTCAAAGGTTTCAATGCCCTCGGGCGGCCAGACACCGCCGGTCAGCGCGGCGCGCTCGGCTTGAATGGCCTCGCCCGGATACAGGCTGATATCGAAATAAGCCCAGAACCAAGCGACAAAAAACATAACTTCCGAGGCGATGAACAAAATCATGCCATAGCGATGGTGCATTTGAACAACCGGCGTATGGTCGCCTTGGTCCGCCTCTTTGACGACGTCGCGCCACCAAGCCAGCATGGTGTAAAGCACACCGGCCAGACCGACCAGCATGACCCACGGCGTATCGTCGTGAAAATATTGCACGGCACCAATCGACAGCAATAACACGCTGATCGAGGCCACAACGGGCCATGGGCTCGGGTCTACCAGATGATAGTCGTGATTTTTTGCGTGACTGTCAGCCATAATTCTATCCCCTCGGTGTTGCAGGATCCGCCTGCTCGTTTATGCGCGGCGTCAAACTATCGGCTGATGCCTCATCTGCCGCCTCAAAGAATGTATAAGACAAAGTGATGGTTTTGACATCATCCATTTCAGAATCTGTCAGGATTTCCGGATCGATGAAAAAGCTTACCGGCATATCAACGGTCTGACCCGGCGCGAGAACTTGTTCGGTAAAGCAAAAACAATCAATCTTCGAAAAATAAATGCCGGCTTGTTCGGGCGTCACATTATAGGTGGCCGTGCCGGTTATGGTGCGGTCGGTTTTGTTGCGGGCGCGATAAAAAGCCAAGCCCGATTCGCCGACCGGAATATTGACCGCCGCTTCCGGTGCTTCGAAATCCCATGGCAGGCGGCGATTGAGGCTGGCGTCGAAGCGCACGGTCATCAGGCGGTCGGAGACCGCGCCCGGCGCGGCTTCGGCCACTTGTGTGGTGCCGCCGAAACCGGTGACGCGACAAAACAGATCATAAAGCGGCACAGCGGCATAGGCTGCACCGATCATCGCCACCGCCATCATGGCGGCTCCGCCGGCAACGCGGCGATTGGCTTTTTCAGCTTGCATGTCTGTCCGTTCACTCATGACTAGAGCGGCCGCGCGGCCACATTGGCTCCCAATTTGGCCAGTGTGACCCAGAAAAACATGCCGACAAAAACCAGCAGCACAATGGCCATAATGGCGGCGCGCTTGCGGCGTTGTTTCAGCAATTCATCGGTCCAAACCGGATTTTCAATATTGTTTTCGTCGCTCATGAGACCACCAGCCTGTCTGCCGGCAAAAGCACGAACAGAAGAAAAAGATAGAAAATTGAATAGGCAAATGTCATGCCCGCCAGACGATTGCGTTGCGCCTCTTTGCACAGCGCCAGCGCCACACATAGGGCCAGAAACAAACTGCCCAGCACGACCGCACCGAACGCATAAAACGCACCGGCAAAGCCCAATTGATAAGGCAGCAGGGTTACCGCCAACAGCACCACCGCATAGGCTACGATTTGCGTCAGCGTGGCGGTTGCGCCGGCCGTCACCGGCAGCATGGGCACATTGGCGGCTTTGTAATCATCATTTTTGATGAGGGCCAGCGCCCAAAAATGCGGCGGCGTCCAGAAAAAGATAATGGCAAAATAAATCAGCGGTTCGACCGATAGCGCATTGGCGCTGGCAGCCCAGCCAATGACCGGCGGCAGCGCGCCGGCCGCACCGCCAATAACAATGTTTTGCGCCGTCGAGCGCTTCAAAAACATGGTGTAAATAACCGCGTAAAAGAAAATCGTGAAAGCCAAAAGCGCGGCGCTCAGATAATTGACCATCACCGCCATGCCCAGCACGGACAGGCCGGAAACCCAGAGACCGAACTCTAATGCCGCGTCTTTTGACACACGGCCCGACGGGATGGGGCGCGTTTGTGTGCGGCTCATAATCGCGTCAATATCGGCGTCATACCACATATTGAGCGCGGCCGACGCGCCCGCACCGACAGCGATCAACACCAGTGCCGAAATGGCGACAGCCGGGGGCAAAGAGCCCGGCGCCATCACCATGCCGATCAGGGCGGTGAACACAACCAGCGACATGACGCGCGGCTTCATCAGAGCGATGAAATCGGCAGCGGAGCCGGCATCCAAAGACACCGGCTCCTGCATTTTCGTCAATGTCTCTTTATTTTGAGACATAAGAACTCCTTGTTCTGCCTATTTCACTTTCGGCAGGTCAGAGAATTGGTGGAACGGCGGCGGTGAGGACAGGGTCCACTCCAGTGTCGTTGCCCCCTCGCCCCACGGATTGTCACCTGCGGGCTGCTTGCGGGCCAGTGCGTGAAACACACCGAACAGGAAGATCAGCACGCCAATGGCGGCAATATAGGAACCGATGGAGGACCAGTAATTCCAGCCCGCATAGGCATCGGGATAGTCAGCATAGCGACGCGGCATGCCGGCCAGACCGAGGAAGTGTTGCGGGAAGAAGATCAGGTTCACGCCGATAAAGGTGACCCAAAAGTGCAACTTACCGATAAACTCGGAATAGGTGTAACCGAACATTTTGCCGAACCAATAATACCAGCCGGCGAAAATGGCGAACACGGCACCCAGCGACAAGACGTAATGGAAGTGCGCCACGACGAAGTATGTGTCGTGATAGGCGCGGTCAACACCGGCATTGGCCAGCATGACGCCCGTTACACCACCCAGCGTAAACAGGAAGATAAAGCCAAGCGCCCAAAGCATCGGCGTCTTGAACTCAATCGATCCGCCCCACATTGTGGCGATCCATGAGAAGATCTTCACCCCTGTCGGCACGGCAATCACCATGGTGGCCGCCACGAAATAGGCTTGCGTATCGACGCTCAGGCCGGCCGTGTACATATGGTGCGCCCAGACGACAAAGCCGACGCCGCCAATCGCGACCATGGCATAGGCCATGCCGAGATAACCGAAGACCGGCTTTTTCGAAAAGGTCGAGACCACATGGCTGACAATACCGAAGCCCGGCAGGATGAGGATATACACCTCAGGATGCGCGAAGAACCAGAACAAGTGCTGATACAAGATCGGGTCACCGCCGCCGGCAGGATCGAAGAAGGTCGTGCCGAAATTACGGTCGGTCAGCAGCATTGTGATGGCACCGGCAAACACCGGCAGCGACAAGAGAAGCAAGAAGACCGTGACCAGAACTGACCAGACGAAAAGCGGCATTTTATGCATCGTCATGCCCGGGGCACGCATGTTGAAGATGGTGGTGATGAAGTTAATCGCACCGAGAATCGAAGAGATACCGGCAACATGCATGGACAAGATAGCATAGTCCATGGCCGGGCCGGGCTGGCCGGAGGTCGAGAGCGGCGGATAAATCGTCCACCCGCCACCAACGCCGTCATTGCCCGGAGGGCCCTCAGCGAAGATTGACATGACCAGCAGCGCAAAAGACGCCGGCAGCAGCCAGAAAGAAATATTATTCATGCGCGGGAAGGCCATATCCGGCGCACCGATCATCAGCGGCACGAACCAGTTACCGAAACCGCCAATCATTGCCGGCATGACCATAAAGAAGATCATGATCAGGCCATGGCCGGTCACCAGCACATTATAAAGGTGATAATTGCCACCCAGAATGCCGTCACCCGGGGCTTGCAATTCCATGCGCATCAGCACGGACATAAAGCCACCGATCACCCCTGCGAAAATCGCAAAGATAAGATACATGGTGCCGATATCTTTATGGTTGGTCGAATAGACGTAACGACGCCATCCCGTTGGATGGTCCTCGTGTCCGTGAGCGGCTGCTTCGTTTGCCATCACTCTTTCTCCCTTAACTTAACGCTTTGCGTCGGTTGGTGCCGCGGCGGCATACATGCCGTCGCTCGATTCGATTTGGGCGTATTCGGCCTCGGCTTCTTCTACCCAAGCGGCAAATTCCGCTTTGCTGACAACTTCAATGCGAATCGGCATGAAGGCGTGGCGAATGCCGCACAACTCAGAACACTGGCCATAAAACGTGCCGGTTTTCTCGGCACGGAACCAAGTTTCGTTCAAGCGGCCCGGTACGGCGTCGATTTTCAGACCAAAAGCCGGCATGGCGAAAGCATGCAACACATCGGCAGCGGTCACGACCACGCGCACTGTCGTATCGACCGGCACAACCATGGCCGTATCCGTGGCCAAGAGGCGCGGCTGCGCGCCGCGTTCTTCGTCAGACAGCATCAGCGAATCGAAAGCGAAATCGCCATGGTCGGGATATTCATAACCCCAATACCACTGATAACCGACCGCTTTGACGGTCATATCGGCTTCCGGAATATCGCGCTGGAAATAAAGCAGACGGAAGGAGGGAATGGCGATGACCACCAGAATGATGATCGGCACAACGGTCCAGATAACTTCGACCAGCGTGTTATGGGTGGTTTTGCTCGGCTGCGGATTGGCTTTCGCGCTGAAGCGAACCATCACATAAAGCATCAGGCCCAGAACGAGAACCGTAATCGCGGTCATCAGTACCAGCAGGAAATTATTAAAGTCGGTAATCATCGACATGTTTTGTGTTGCGGCTTCCTGAAAACCCAACTGCCACGGCTCAGGCTTATTGGCCAGTGCCGGTGCGGTAATGCCTGCAAAAGCGGCCAAAATGGCGGCGCTGCGGCGTGCGATTGACTTAAAAAGACCCATATTCTGTCTCCAATTGCGAATGGCTTGGGACTCACCCCTCATAGATGACCATCTCTATACAACACCCAGCAAAAAAATACAGAAATTCTGACGGCCATGCGACTTTATGACCGCAAAGCGCCCCTGCACGCTTAAATTCAATTATCGGCCTTGTTTCTAGGCCTTGCAACCGACATATTAGTCTCTCAATCAGGAGAGATATTGTGAGCCACGACCCGAAAGACCTATTCTTCAACCAAGCCGGACTGGACCTCGAGCAAACCCACGCGTTTACCGAGCAGGCTCTGGCGGCGGCCGATGATGGCGAGCTATATCTCGAATACACGCTGTCCGAGGCGTTTTCATTTGACGATAACCGGTTGAAAGCGGCGAGCTTTGACACGGCGCATGGCTTTGGCCTGCGGGCGGTGAAAGGCGAAGCGGTCGGCTTTGCCCATGCAACCGACCTTTCCATGCCGGCGCTGACACGCGCCAGCGCCAGCCTGTCGCCGGTTTTGTCCGGCCATTCGGGCAATTGGGCAGCCGCACCGGCTTTGGGAGGCAGCGCGCTGTATATGGCCGATAACCCGCTGGATGGCGCTGAATTTACCGATAAAGTAAAATTGCTGGAAGAGATTAACGCCTATGCCCGCGCCAAGGATAATCGTGTGCGGCAGGTCTCCGTATCGCTTTCAGGCGAGTGGCAGGCCGTGTGTATTGTGCGCCCCGATACCGGCCCGCTTTTTGATGTGCGGCCTTTGGTGCGCCTCGATGTATCGCTGGTGGTCGGCGAAGGGGAGCGGCAGGAAACAGGCCATTCCGGCCGTGGCGGTCGCGCCAATTACGCGCAATGGTTGGCACCGGAAAACTGGCAGGCGCAGGTCAATAATGCGCTGAAGCAGGCCGTGACCAATCTCGATTCGATTCCCGCCCCGGCCGGTGAAATGGATGTGGTGCTGGGCCCGGGCTGGCCGGGCATTTTGCTACACGAAGCCGTCGGCCATGGTCTGGAGGGTGATTTCAACCGCAAAAAGACATCCGCCTTTTCCGACCGCATCGGCGAACGCGTCGCCTCACCGGGGGTCACCGTGATCGATGACGGCACCATTCCCGATCGCCGTGGCTCGCTGACCATTGATGATGAGGGCACGCCAAGTTCAAAAACCGTGCTTATCGAGGACGGGATTTTGAAAGGCTATATGCAAGATCGGCTGAATGCGCGACTAATGGGCATGGCCCCGACCGGCAATGGGCGGCGCGAAAGCTATAATTGCCAACCCATGCCGCGCATGACCAACACTTATATGCTGGGCGGCAATCATGAGCCTGAAGAAATTTTGAGCTCGGTGAAAAACGGCATTTACGCAACCGCTTTTGGCGGCGGGCAAGTCGATATTACCAGTGGCAAGTTTGTTTTCTCGTGCACGGAAGCGTTTGAAATCAAAGACGGCAAGCTGGGCGCACCGCTGAAAGGCGCAACGCTGATCGGCACCGGCCCGGAATCCATGCAGCGCATTTCAATGATCGGCAATGATATGCAGCTCGATGAAGGCATTGGCACATGCGGCAAAGCCGGCCAAGGCGTGCCGGTCGGCGTCGGCCAACCGAGCCTAAGAATAGACGGCCTGACGGTTGGAGGGACAGGCTAAGCGCCTGCAAGCGAAGTGGTTTGGCGCAGTCAAACCACGCAGACGCAGCAAGCCCTCCATCTGCTCATGAAGATATGCTAAACCTTGGGGCAAGACCGGCGTGCCGCCTGCACATAGAGATGGGCGTGCCGGAAAAGTAAGAGACTTGTTGCATGCATTTCATCACCCAACGCCTCATTAACCCGCAGCACCCGCAGCATTTCGGCAGCGTGGTGGTTCTCGGCTGGCTGCTGGCCTTTGCGGCCGTATTTCCGACCGTCATTTACCCCAATCATCTGATTGGTACGCTGGCCGGTTTTGTCACGCTCGCCGCGCCGCTATCAGCGCAGATTTATAGCCTGCGCGCGCTGCTGCCTTTGCGCCGAGATAGAAAATGGATGGCCAATATGATGGCCGCTCTATGGACACTGAGCTATATCCCCGCCGCCTTTTTATGTCTGAGTTTTGCGCGCTGGCAGGAGGCGATGCACCTGCCCTTGAGCGGTGCGGTGCTGGCGCTTTTGAGTTTCGGCCTGCTATTCCCCGGCCTCGCGCCGTTTTTCGCTTATGCGATAAACACGAAATTTATCCGCCCGCATGAGGGGCCTATCCGGCTC
Source organism: Alphaproteobacteria bacterium (assembly GCA_965658615.1). Lineage (GTDB taxonomy): Bacteria > Pseudomonadota > Alphaproteobacteria > RS24 > RS24 > UBA8337. The sequence continues at coordinate 52,159 of CBFHSX010000004.1, forward strand.
ACGGTCGCCGGCCTCCTATTTATTGTCGCTTGGGTGCTGGCCGGTGTCACCGCCGAAATCATCGCTTCGGTTTAACGCTAAAATGCCAGCTCTTTATAAATGCGGGTGATATCGCCGCCCCATGCGGTGCGGTATCTGTCAACCAGTCGCGCCGCCGGGCTTTGGCCGTCAGCGATAATTTGCTGCAAATAGGCCAAGAAAACCGTCTCATCGCCGCCTGCGCCATCGCCGCGGGCGCGGTTTTTCAGCCCTTGTTCGGCCATGACCAGAACATCACGCGCCATATCCAAAAGCGTGCCATTGCGGAACGGCGTGTCCAGCCCCTGCAGCGGCACTTGCCGGCGAAGCGCGTCGCGCTCTTCTTGCGTCCAATCGGCGATGTAAGCCGCCGCTTGGCTTTGCGTCGCAGCATCGTAGAGCAGCCCGACCCAAAAAGCGGGCAGCGCGCAAAGCGATGACCACGGGCCGCTATCGGCACCACGCATTTCGATAAACCGCTTCACTCGGGCTTCGGGAAATAGCGTGGTCAAATGGTCTTCCCAATCATTTTCGGTCGGCAATTCGCCCGGCAGAGCCGGTAATTTGCCGTCGAGAAAATCGCGGAAGCTCATGCCCAGCGTGTTGACGAATTGGCCATCGCGCATGATGAAATACATCGGAACATCGAGCGCATAATCAACATATTGTTCAAAACCGAAGCCCTCGTCGAAAACGAAAGGCAGCATGCCGGTGCGCGCGCCATCCGTATCCAGCCAAATCGCTGAACGCTCGGATACGCGGCCGGTCGGCTGGCCATCCTTGAACGGCGAATTGGCAAATAGCGCCGTCGCCAAGGGTTGCAGCGCCAGCGCGATGCGCAGCTTTTCGACCATATCGGCCTCCGAGCCGAAATCGAGATTGACCTGGACCGTGGCGGTCAAATACATCATTTCCAGCCCGCGCGTGCCCTGTTTGGGCATGTATTTATTCATCAGCAGATAACGCCCTTTGGGCATTTGCGGCGCTTCGTCCAGCCCCCAAGCGGGCGCATAACCAAGCCCCATATAAGACTGGCCAAGCTCTTGCGCGACGGCTTGCACTTCTTTCAAATGGCCGGATACTTCGGCGCAGGTCTGATGGATATTCTCCAAAGGCGCGCCCGACAATTCCAATTGCCCGGCCGGCTCCAGCGTCACCGAGCCGCCGCCCTGCGCCGCGTCGCGCACCAGCCCGACCAGTGTCTCACCTTCATATTTGCCCTGCCAGCCAAACCGCATCAGCCCGCTCAGCATGGCGTGAATACCGTCCGGCCCGTCATAGGGCAGCGGCGTCATATCCTTGCTGCGATAGCCGAATTTTTCATGCTCTGTGCCGATGCGCCATTGCTCGACCGGTTTGCACCCGGCTTCCATCCAGCGTTTCAAATCATCGGGGCTGTGCATGAGGGCCGGCGCGTCAGACATGTGTGATCTCCTGCACGCGCAACATGCGACGTGGTGTGCTCAGAATGTAGTGCTGTTTAAGGCAAACGACAAGGCGGGGCAATGGTTACCAATCACCCAATTGCGCTTGCAGGCGCGCCAATGCCGCCACAACGGCCGTATCCGTCCGCAGGATGCGCGGGCCAAGCGTCAGGCTGTGCGTATCGTCGCGCGCTTTCAGCGCAGCGCGTTCAGCGGCGTCAAAGCCTCCCTCCGGGCCGATCAGAAGCGCCAATTTATGGCCGTTCAGCTTGGCCATATCGAGCCGCGCTTCGGGCCCGGCTTCTTCGTCGCAAAAGATAATCTGTCGGTCGGGCGGAAAATCGGCCAACACATCGCTGAGACGTTGCGGCGCCGCGAGGTGCGGCAGGCTCATAATATTGCACTGCTCGGCCGCCTCAATAATATTGGCGGCAAGCTTGTCCAGCTTTATATGTTTGCCGCCCTGTGTGCGCGCCGTCATCACAGGCACAAGCCGTCCGACCCCCATTTCGGTTGCTTTTTGCGCCAGATAATCGAGCCGGTCCTTTTTCACAGGCGCGACCAGCAGCCAAATATCGCCGGCCGCATCCTGAGGGCGGGTCTGTGTCTCGAGTCTCAGGCACACTTGTTTCTTGCCGACCGTCTCCAGCCTGCCGCGCCATTCGCCATCGCGCCCGTTAAAGACAAGCAGCGGCGCGCCGACCGCCAGCCGCAGCACATTGCGGATATAATGCGCCTGCTTGGCGTCCATCTCAACCAGACCTTTGGCGGTCAAATCGGCAGCGACATGAAGGCGCTGGACTGTCGCATCGGCTCGTGCCATGTCATACTCCACACTACTCACACGCTTGTGCCATGAAAGGGCCATTGGTTTCAATGCCGCAGCAGGATGAAAACGCACCGCAAATGGCGCCGCAGGATACGCAAGGCGCGAATCTGCTGCTGCGCCTGACACCAAAGCGTTTTCTGCCTTTCGCGCAATTGGCGCGGCTCGACCGACCGATCGGCACATGGCTTTTATTCTGGCCGTGTTTTTGGGGCATGGCTCTGGCACTGGCCGGCGCGGGCAACTATCCGCCGCTTGTTTTTGTGGCACTGTTCGGTATCGGTTCCATCGTCATGCGCGGCGCCGGATGCACATTTAATGATATTGCCGATCGCGATATTGATGCAATGGTCGAGCGCACTGCCTTGCGCCCGCTGCCCTCGGGGCGCGTCAGCGTTTTGGGCGCATGGGGATTTTTGCTCCTGCAGGCCTTTATCGGCCTCATCATATTGCTGCAATTTAACTGGCTGACGATCGGGCTGGGCTTTGCTTCATTGGGGCTGGTGGCGCTTTATCCGTTTATGAAGCGGGTCACTTATTGGCCGCAATTTTTCCTCGGCCTGACCTTTAATTGGGGGGCGCTGGTCGGCTATACGGCGATTGCCGGACAAATCGATGCGGCGGCATTGGTGCTTTATGCGGCGGGCCTTTTTTGGACACTGGGATATGATACGATTTATGCGCATCAAGACCGCGAAGACGATGCGCTGATCGGTGTGCGCAGCACCGCCCTTTTGTTTGGCAGCCACACCAAAACCGCCTTGCTGTTCTTTTATGGGGCCAGCCTCACCTGTCTGGCCATTGCCGGCTTTTTGGCGCAGCTTTCCATCCTGTTTTGGCCGGGGCTGGGGGTCGCCGCCTTTCATCTGCTGATGCAAATCACGCGGCTCAATATTGACGATGGCGCGCGCTGTCTGGCATTGTTTCGCAGCAATCGCGACACCGGCCTGATTATTGCCGGCGCGCTACTGCTCGGCGTTTATTAGGCCAAAACGTCGCCCCGCATGGATGGGGGTGTAACTTGGCGCAAAAAGGCTTATGTTACCGGCATGGATATGACAGACACGCTTCCGAAAAAGCTGCGCTATCAGGCGCGCGAGATTGTGCGCGACGATAAGGTTTTGGCCAAATTGCAATCGCGCTCCGACCTTATCGGCTTGGCCCTTATCGCGCATGGCTGGGGCATGATATTCGGTGCCATGGCGCTGTTTTATGTGTTTCCCAATCCGCTGACTTTTATACTGGCGATCATGATTATCGGCGCGCGCCAATTGGGCCTCGCCGTTTTAATGCATGATGCGGCGCATAATGCGCTGTTCAAAACGCTGTCTTGGAACAATTCATTGGCCGATTGGCTCTGCGCTTATCCGCTCATGGCGCGCACCGACGCCTATCGCCGTTATCATTTGGTGCATCATACGCGCACCCAGCAAGATGACGATCCCGACCTTATCTTGTCGAAACCGTTTCCGATTACGCGCAAAAGCCTGCGCCGCAAAATCATCCGCGACCTGACCGGCCAGACCGGTTATCAGCAAAGAAAAGCGCAAATCATCAATGCGCTGGGCAAAAAAGAGCTTGGATTTTTCGGCCGCGTGAAGCATTTCAATCAAAAGCTCGGCGCGGCGATTGTGACCAATCTTGTTATTCTCGGCATTTGCAGCGCGCTGTTTCATTGGTCTTATTATCTGATGTTCTGGCTGCTGCCTTTCCTGACCTGGCACATGGCGATTACGCGGCTGCGCAATATTGCCGAACACGCTATTGTGCCTGACAATAATGATGCTTTCCGTTCCTCACGCACCACCAAAACAAGCTGGCTCGACCGCCTCGTCATCGCCCCCTATTGGGTCAATTATCATGTCGAGCACCATCTGATTATGCATGTGCCATGCTATCGCCTGCCGCTATTTCACAAATATCTCAAAAAGCAGGGGCTTGAGGCGCGTATGGAAACGGCCGAGAGCTATTGGGAAGTGCTGCGCCGCGCCACCGCACGCCCGAACGACGAAGACAAGCCCGGCAATGTCGTCCATAATGGCCGTAACCGCCTGAAGGGCACTTTCACCGACGGTTTCGAAGAAACCCCCACCGCCTAGAAAACTGGAAATACCATGTCTGATGCCAATCTCGATCTGGCACAAAAACTTATCGCGTTAACGCTCGCCGCCGGGGCCGATGCGGCCGACACAATTGTCAGCGACAGCGCCTCTTTGAGCCTTTCATGCCGCATGGGCGAATTGGAGGATTGCGAGCGCGCCGAAAGCCGCGATGTCGGCTTGCGCGCCATGATCGGACAAAAACAGGCCTTTGTCTCCGGCTCAGCCGTCGATGAAGCAGCGCTTAAGAAATTGGCACAACGCGCCGTCGATATGGCGCAAGCCACGCCCGAAGATCGCTATTGCGGCTTTGCCCCGAAAGACCGTCTGGCCACTGACCTGCCCGATTTGGATATTGCCGACCCGCATGAGCCCAGCGCCGATGACCTTCTGGCTATGGCGCAGGCCTGCGAAGCCGCCGCGCGCAGCGTTGACGGCATCACCAATTCAGAGGGTGCCGGTGCCGGTTGGGGGCAAGCCACCACCGCATTGGCAACCAGTGACGGCTTTGCCGGTGCCTATACCAGCACCAGCTTTTCGGTCAGCTGCGCCGTGATTGGCGGCGAAGGCGACGCGATGGAGCGCGATTATGCCAGCCATTCGGCGCGCTATCTTGAAGACCTCGACGCGCCCGAAGCCATTGGCCACCGCGCCGGTACGCGCACGATTGAGCGCCTCAACCCGCGCAAAATCGAAAGCACCAAGGCCAATGTGGTGTATCACCCGCGCGTTTCGGCCTCGCTGCTCGGCCATTTGGCGGGCGCCATCACCGGCACCTCAATTGCGCGCGGCACGTCTTTTTTGCGCGATGAGATGGGCAAGCAAATCATGAGCAACGCCATTACTGTTTGCGACGACCCGCTTATGCCGCGCGGCCTGCGCTCGGCGGGATTTGACGGCGAGGGTGTCGCTACCGGCAAATTGACGCCTGTCGAGGACGGCGTCCTGCAATGCTGGTTTCTGGACAGTTCATCGGCCCGCCAGCTTGAACTGGAAACAAATGGCCGCGCCGCGCGCGGTGCCGGTGGCCCGCCCGGCCCGTCGCCGACCAATTTATACATGCAGGCCGGTAATGTCTCGGTAGCCGATATGCTGAAGCAAATCGACACCGGCTTTTATGTTACCGAACTTATCGGCATGGGCGTTAATGGCGTAACCGGCGATTACAGTCGCGGCGCGTCGGGCTTTTGGATCGAGGGCGGCGAGATCGCCTATCCGGTCAGCGAGATCACCATCGCCTCAAATTTAAAAGACATGTTCATGCATATGACCCCGGCTGATGATCTGCAATTCCGCCGTGGCGTTAACGCGCCGACCGTTTTGGTCGAGGGCATGTCGCTGGCCGGGCTGTAAGCCCCCCTCTTTAAAAGCCAAATAGGAAGACGCGCCGAAAAATGGCCATAATGTGCTATAAATTCGAATCTGAGGGATTGAAAAGAGGGCAATTGTGAGCCAACACGCCGCCGAGAGTGACGCAATCGACGTCACGCATAATCAGCGCCATGATGTGCAAGCGCGCTATCAGGCGCGCCGCTCGCGCTCCATCGCCCTCATTGAGCGCATGCTGCGCAGCTATCTGCGCCCCTATTTATGGCTGCTCGGCCTGTCGATCCTGGCCAATGTGATTATCGCCGCCACAACAGGTGCCCTGCCCTGGTTTATCCAGCAGGCGATTGATGAGGTGTTCACCGAGAAAAACGAGACCATGCTGCTGCTCATTCCGGCCGGTGTGGTGGCCATATCGCTGGTTAAGGGACTGGCGACTTATGGCTCCAATGTGATTATGAATTTTGTCGGCCAACGCTCGACCGCCAATTTGCAGCGCGACTTATTTGCCCGTCTGGTGCATGGCGATTTGGCTTATGTGTCGTCGCAACATACCGGTGCCTATATTTCGATTTTCATGAATGATGCGACGCGCTTGCGCGACACGGTCTCCAATATCATCATCGCACTGGTGCGGCATTTGCTGACCATTATCGCGCTGATTGCTTTCATGTTTACGATTAACTGGCATTTGGCACTGATTTACACAATCATCGTTGTGCCCATGGGTATCTCTTCGATGCGGCGGCTGGGGCGTGTCACCCGCACCGCCTCGCGCCAAAGCCTTGAGGAAACCGGCGGGCTGTCAACATTGATTGCCGAGACACTGGGGGGCTTGCGTATCGTCAAAGCCTATGGGCAAGAGCGTGACCAGATTGCCCGCGCCGGCTCCACCATTGACCGTGTGCTCGAATTTACCATGCGCGCCATACGCGCCCGCGCCGCCGCCAGCCCCGCCATTGAGGCACTGGCCGGTGTCGCTGTCGGGGCGATTATCTTTGTCGGTGGCTATCAATCCATGCAGGGTAATTTGACGGCGGGTGAATTTATGGGCTTCATCACGGCGCTGCTGGCGGTCTATCAACCGCTCCGCTCGGTCGCCAATATGCAGACCATTTTGCAAGAGGGTGTCTCAGCCGGTACGCGCGTCTTTGCCATTCTCGACCAGCATGATGCGGTGGTCGATGCGCGTGACGCCAAAACCCTCAAGGTTAACCGGGCCAGCCTGCGCTTCGACAATGTCGTCTTCCGATATGAAGGGCGTAACTTGCCCGCGCTGAACGGCGTCAGTATTGACGCGCCCGCCGGCCAGACCATTGCGCTGGTCGGTGCCTCGGGTTCGGGCAAATCCACGCTTTTGAATTTGGTGCTGCGGTTTTTCGATGCCAATACGGGCCGGATTGAAATTGACGGGCAGGATATTCGCGCCGTAACCTTGGAAAGCCTGCGCGCCGCCACGGCTTTGGTGACGCAAGACCCGTTTTTGTTCGACGACACAATCGCCAATAATATCGCCTATGGCACACCCGATGCGACGCACGCCGATATTGAGCAAGCGGCGCGGCAAGCAGCGGCCCATGAGTTTATCACGGCCATGCCCGAGGGCTATGAAACCCGCGTCGGTGAGAGCGGCTTGCGCCTGTCGGGCGGTCAAAAGCAGCGCATTGCCATTGCCCGCGCCATGTTGAAGGACGCGCCCATCCTGCTGCTCGACGAAGCCACTTCGGCGCTCGATACAGCATCGGAACAAAAAGTGCAGCAAGCGCTCAACGTGCTGATGCAGGGCCGCACCTCGCTGGTCATCGCGCATCGGCTGTCAACCATTATGCACGCCGACCGCATTTTCGTTATGCGGGAGGGCCAAGTGGTGGAAGACGGCAAGCACGATGATTTGTTGGCGCAAGGCGGCGTTTACGCCGATCTCTATGACAAGCAATTCAGCAATGAGGCCGGTGGATGACGCCACTTCGACTATATCGGTTTCTGGTATTTTTGGCCGGGCCGATATTGCGCCTCGGCCTGATGCGGCGCGCCCGAAAGGGCCGCGAGGACAAAGCCAGACTGCGCGAAAAACTTGGACATGCATCACTGAAACGGCCGCCCGCGCCGCTTATCTGGATACATGCAGCAAGTGTCGGCGAGACGATTTCCGTGCTGCCGCTGATCGGCGATATTCTCGAAAGCCGCCCGGCGCAAAGCGTGCTGCTGACCACGGGCACAGTGACGGCCGCTGCGACTATTGCCAAATTTCAAACCGCGCATCCCGATATGCGCGCCCGACTGCGCCATCAATATGCGCCGCTTGACCGACGCAATTGGATCGGTCGCTTTCTCGATCACTGGAAACCGGATGCGGCGTTTTGGGTTGAGAGCGAGATTTGGCCGAATATGGTGCTGGCTTGCGAGGCGCGCCGTATTCCGCTCATTATGTTGAATGGCCGCCTGTCACCGCGTTCGTTTCATCGCTGGCGGCGCATGAAGCGCACGGCACAAAGACTGCTCGGTCGTTTCAGCCTGCTGATGGCGCAGGATAATATGACGGCGGAAAGGCTGCGCGCGCTCGGTCTCGACGATATTTTTACACCGGGTAATTTGAAGCTCGACGCGCCGCCCTTGCCGCATGATGGGGCGATGCTGGCTGATTTGCAGGCACAGCTGAACGGCCGGCCGGTCTGGCTGGCAGCCAGCACCCATCCGGGCGAAGAAAAGCAAATCGCCGACGCGCATGGCATTATCGCCAACGCCTATCCCAATGCGCTGACGCTGATTGCACCGCGCCATCCCAATCGCGGCAATGCGCTGGCGGCGGAGCTAAGAAAAGCCGGGGTCAATCTGGCGCAGCGCAGCGCCAATGAGCCGCTGACGCCTGAAACACAGATTTATCTGCTCGACACGCTGGGCGAGTTGGGGCTGTTTTACCGGCTGGTCGATATTACGCTGATGGGCGGCACGCTGATACCGCATGGGGGGCAGAACCCGATTGAAGCGGCGCGCCTCGATTGCGCTATCCTGCACGGACCGCATATTGAGAATTTTCAGGAAATGTTTGATACGCTGACCGCGCGCCAAGCGACCGGCGCGATTTCTGACAGCGCCACATTGGCGACACAAGTGCGCGCGCTATTGGATAATCCGGCACAGGCGCAACAAATGGCCAATGCCGCCATCGCCTATGCCGAAGCCATGAGCGGCACACGCGCGCGCGTGATGGAATTGATCGCGCCTTATTTGGCCGACCCCGCCGCCACGCCGAGCGCGCCGAAAGTGCTGGAGGCGCATGATGGCTGAGCCGCGTTTTTGGCAGGGCAAAAACCATCCGCTGAGCCTCGCTTTGACACCGCTCAGTTGGCTATATGGTGGGCTGGAAGCACTGCGCCGCAAATTCTCACAGCCCCAACACCCGGGCAAGCCTGTCATTTGCATCGGCAATTTGACCGCCGGCGGGGCCGGCAAAACGCCGACTGTCGAATGGCTCATGGCCCAATTGCGAACCAATGGCCTGACACCTGCCATACTGTCACGCGGTTATGGGGGCACTGAAAAAGGTCCGCTTCGGGTCGACACAAAAATTCATGACGCCACACAAGTCGGCGACGAACCGCTTATGCTGGCGCAGGACACACCCGTCTATATCGGCGCCGACCGGATGGCCAGCCTGCGCCTCGCCGTGCACGACGGGCATGATGTGTTGGTCAAGGATGACGGGTTTCAAAACCCCGCTTTAGCGCATCATTTCAATCTGATTGTCGTCGACGGTGCCAGCGGGCTGGGCAATGGACGGCTTTTGCCGGCCGGGCCACTGCGCCAAAGGCTTGCCGTCGGCATCGGCAAGCTCGATGCGCTGCTGGTTATTGGCGCGCCCACCCACGCATCGCTGCCACCCTTGCGCGCCGCGCTCGATAAAATCGGCAAACCGGTTTTCACCGCCGCCATTGCCGCAACCCAATTGGGCAGCGGGCCGGTGCACGCTTTTTGCGGCATTGCCAAACCGGAAAAATTTCGGGCCAGCCTTGCGGCGCAGGGCTATGAGGTCAAAGCGATGAGTGCTTTTGCCGACCACCATAATTTCACCGAGGCCGAAGCGGCCAAATTGCTGGACAGTAAATTGCCCCTCATCACCACGCAAAAAGACATGGCGCGCTTGCACGGGGCTGCGGCCAATTCGGCGCGTGGGCGTTTGGCAGCGCGCGCCGCCACCCTACCCATCGCCCTGACGATTGACGATGAAGCGGCTTTGGTCGCGTTGATAAAATCCGCTTTGGCCGAAAAACAGGCCAATCAGCTTTATAAATCCTATTGAGTGTTTTCAGGCGCGGCGCTGACAACCAGCGCCGGGTCGATACGTTGGCCGCGCCAGAACATGCGCCAGTCGAGATGCGGCCCGGTCGAACGGCCGGTTGAGCCGACTGTGGCGATCATATCCCCCGCCTTCACCTCGTCACCGACCTCAACCTCGAGCGTGTCGAGATGCATATAGGCTGAGGTCAGTTTCAGCCCGTGATCGATGAAAATCAGCCCGCCCTCAAAATACATATCCGGCTCGGCCAATGTGACCTTGCCGGGGGCCGGGGCGATGACCTTTGTGCCGCGCGGCGCGGCAATATCAATTCCGAAATGCGGGCGGCGCGGCTCGCCATTATAAAAACGCTGACTGCCATAAACACCGCTAATGCGGCCTTTCACGGGCCAGATAAAATCCTCGATGAAATCGGCGCGCCGCGAGTCAATCGCGCGCGCCGCGCGTTTCAATTTGCCACCCCGAATGATACGCGGCAGCGCTTCCTCGGGCGGATTGACCATGGCGGGCGGCAGGCCGTCAATGCGCTGAATGTTATAGCTGCGCTTTTCGAGCTGCACCGGCACGGTGCGCGCCTTGCCATTGCGGGTGAATATAATCTCATGCGCCAGCTTGGCATCGCGGCCAAAACCCAGAACGGTGTGGCCTTTTACGACCGGCAGCGTCTCGCCATTCAACGCAATTTGCGTGCCCTTGGTCAGCGCCAACACCACCAGACCACCTTGCGTAAACGCGCCGGTTGCGCCGCGCACATAATCTTGCGGCAGCTCCAGCGCATTTGCCGGCGCTATGAAGAGCAGCAAGGCCAGCGCGATTTTATGCATTTTCGGCGTGCGCCAATTCGGCTTGCAAGGACACATCAGCATCGGCATAGGCTTCCTGCCGATCGACACTCCAATAGCGCAAATCATCCAGCGCAATCTCTTTGCCGGTCACCGCACAGAGCACGAAAGCGCCCGGCATCATTACTTCAAAATCGCCATCGAGATATTTCAGCTTGGCTTCGCCACCGACCATTGCGGTCTCCTTTTTCATCTTCGCGCCGCTACAATAATTGACCTTGCCCGTCATCACCAGACGGTTTTGCAGGCTTTTTGCGGCTTTGCTTTTTGGTCGCCTTGACGCGGCGCGCGGCCTCATCACCGCCCTCAACCCGCGCCGCGACGCGTCCCTCATTGGCGAGGCGAATATCCAATGCATCCCCTGCCGCCACTTGCGCCGGCACCCGAAGCGGCTTGCCGCTCATATCCAGCACCAACGCGAAGCCGCGTTCCAGAACGCTTTCATGACTGAGCAGGCGCAATTGTCGCGCCGCGCCGTCTAGCCTGGCGGCGTCGCGTTCCAGCCTATGGCGGGCGCCGCTTTGGGCGCGCTGCACAAAACCGGCAAGGCGTTCGCTTTGCAGGCGAATTTGCCCCTGCAAAGATGTCGGGGTAAGACGCGCTGCCGCGCGGCCTAGGCGCGCCATATGCACAGCGCTATTGGCCTGCAAAGCACCGCCCAGCCTTTGTCCCATTGTGTCGAGCTTTTGCGTCGGCAGGGCCAGCATATCCTCCAATTTTGGCAACCCGCGGGCCAGACCGGTCAAATGGCTGCGCTCGCGTTCCAGATAACGCCCTTGCGCGCGCAATAGCCGCCCCTGAAGCTCAGCCAGATTGGCTTGCAAATCGGCGCGGACCGGCACGGCCATCTCAGCCGCCGCCGTCGGCGTCGGGGCGCGGCGATCGGCCGTGTAATCGATCAGCGTCGTATCGGTCTCATGGCCGACGGCAGAAATAAGCGGGATATCCGATTGCGCGGCTGTGCGCGCCACAATTTCTTCGTTAAAGCCCCATAGATCTTCGAGGCTGCCGCCGCCGCGCGCGACAATCAACACATCGGGGCGCGGGATATCACCATCCGGCGCAAGCGCGTTAAAACCGGCAATGGCGCGAGCCACTTCTGCAGCGCAGGTCTCGCCCTGCACGCGTACCGGCCAGACCAGCACATGGCGCGGAAACCGGTCGGACAGCCGGTGCAAAATATCGCGGATAACCGCGCCGGACGGACTGGTCACCACGCCAATCGTTTCGGGCAAATAGGGCAAGGGTTTTTTGCGCGCCGCGTCGAACAAGCCTTCGGCAGCGAGTTGTTTCTTCCGCGCCTCCAACAGCGCCATCAGCGCGCCCTCACCGGCCGGTTCCATGGCGTCGACGACAAGTTGATAGCGCGATTGACCGGGGAAAGTTGTCATTTTGCCGGTCAGAATGACCTCCAAACCCTGTTCGGGCTGCATCGCCAGCTTGGCGGCATTGCCTTTCCACATAACGCTTGCGAGCACGGCTTTATCGTCTTTCACATCGAAATAGAGATGCCCCGAAGCGGGCCGCGCCACGCGCCCCAATTCGCCGCGCACCCGCACCCGTCCAAAACTGTCCTCGACCAGCCGTTTGACTTGCCCTGACAGTTCGGAGACGCTGAGTTCCACAAGATTGTCACCAAGCTGGCTCATTTTTCGCGGTTTTTCCTCTCTACCGAATTTATCCGGCCCGATGGCTATGGTAAAACATTGGCACGAGCGATTCCTGCCCGTCATGTGCGTAACATGGCATGGTTTGCACATGAAAAAAATAGAGGGACACATATGGCTGATACAAAACGGACAATTTTGGTGCTGGGCGCGGGCGGGCGCGAACACGCTTTATGCTGGAAAATCGCGCAAAGCCCGCTGCTCGAAAAACTCTATTGTGCGCCCGGCAATGGCGGCACAGGCGCAGTGGCCGAAAACACGGCCTTAGACGCGGCCGACCATGCCGCCGTCATCGCCTTTTGCCGCGATAAGGGCGTTGACCTGGTCGTCATCGGGCCGGAAGCGCCTTTGGTCGCAGGCTTGGCGGATGATCTGGCGGCCGCCAAGATCGCCGCTTTCGGGCCGGGAAAAATAGCCGCCCAGCTTGAAGGCTCGAAGGGCTATACGAAAGATCTGTGCGCCGAAGCCAATATTCCGACCGCCGCTTATGGGCGCTTCGACAATGCCTGCGCCGCGCTTGAATATCTCGATGCGCAACAAGCCCCGATTGTCGTGAAGGCCGATGGGCTGGCCGCCGGTAAGGGCGTGATTATTGCTGAGGATATGAAGACCGCAAAAGACGCGGTCGAGGATATTTTCGACGGGGCCTTTGGCGATGCCGGGGCTGAATTGGTGGTCGAGGAATTTATGACCGGCGAAGAAGCCAGCTTTTTCGTGCTTTGCGATGGCGAGACGGCTCTGCCCTTGGCCACGGCGCAAGACCATAAGCGCGTCGGCGATGGCGATATTGGCCCCAATACAGGCGGTATGGGCGCCTATTCACCGGCCAGGATTATGACCCCGGCTTTGATTGATGAAGCGATGGAAAAAATCATCCAGCCGACCCTGGCCGCCATGGCGCGGCGCGGCGCGCCCTATCGCGGTGTGCTTTATGCCGGCCTGATGCTGACGCCGGATGGCCCGAAGCTGGTCGAATATAATGCCCGCTTTGGCGATCCGGAATGCCAAGTGCTGATGATGCGCCTGAAATCCGACATTGTGCCGGCTTTGGAGGCCGCCGCTTCCGGCACGCTGAAAGACATGGCGCTGCAGTGGCATGATGAGGTGGCGATGACCGTGGTCATGGCGGCGAACGGCTATCCGGGCACTTATGACAAAGGCAGCGTGATCGGCGGGTTGGACGCGGTCAGCGATGAGAGCGTTGTGTTTCACGCCGGCACTGCGCGCGATGCGGACGGCACGGTGACAGCGACAGGCGGGCGCGTGCTCAATGTAACGGCGCGCGGCAAAACAGTGGCGCAAGCGCAGGCAAATGCTTATGCTGGCGTCGATACGATTGACTGGCCGCAGGGTTTTTGTCGCCGTGATATCGGCTATAGGGAAATAGCGCGCGAGCAGCGCGACTGATCGAAAGGCGCGCCGCGCCGCTTGTTTGGGGGAGAAACACATGCAGGATCAAGGCGTCGAAAAATTTGGCGGCACAAAGGATGTGGCCGATACGCATAAGTTTGATGAGAAGAAACTCGAAGCCTATGCCGCTGCGCATGTCGAGGGTTTTGAAGGACCGATGGAAGTGCGCCAGTTTAAAGGCGGCCAATCCAACCCGACTTATCAGCTTGTTACGCCCACAAAAAAATATGTGATGCGCCGCAAGCCGCCCGGCAAACTCTTGCCCTCGGCCCATGCGGTGGACCGCGAATATAAAGTCATCACGGCGCTGAACAGTATCGGCTTTCCGGTGCCGCGCACATATTGCCTGTGCGAAGATGAAAGCGTTACCGGCACGATGTTTTATATTATGGATATGGTTGAAGGGCGTATTCTTTGGGATCCGCTGCTGCCGGATATTCCGAAAGAGGGCCGCCGACCGATTTTTGAGGCGAAAATCAAGACGCTGGCCGAATTGCACAATGCCGATTACAAAGCCATCGGCCTAGGAGATTTCGGCAAGGAAGGCGATTATTTCGCGCGGCAAATCTCGCGTTGGACCAAGCAATATCAGCTCTCCGAGACGCAGGAAATCACCAGCATGAATAAGCTCATTGACTGGCTGCCAGCCAATATTCCCGGCAGCGATGAGGTGTCGATTGTGCATGGCGATTACCGCCTCGACAATATGGTACTGCACCCGAGCGAGCCGAAAGTCGCCGCCGTGCTGGACTGGGAATTGTCAACGCTGGGCCACCCGCTGGGTGATTTTACCTATCACCTGATGCAATGGTATATGCCGGACGGTGCGGGCAGCACCAATACACTGCTGGGCTGCGATTTTGAAGGGCTGAACATTCCCAGTGCCGAAGAATATACGCGGGCTTATTGCGAGGCGACACAGCGCGACGGCATTGAAAATCTCGATTATTACATCGCTTATAATATGTTCCGTCTTGCCGGTATTCTGCAAGGCATTGTCGGCCGCGTGCGCGACGGCACAGCCTCCAACGCCCACGCCGCCGCCATGGCCGATCGCGTCAAACCCCTATCGGATATGGCCTGGGAATACGCACTGCGCGCAGGGGCGGTATAAGCACTTACCGAGCGTTAGCGAGGTCTAGTGCGCCTCCAAAGGGGCGAAGCACAATCGCCACCGCCCTATACCCACCAATAGATGAACACCCCCATAACGATGATAATGGTCAGGGAGTGCAATGCCGAATTAGCATAAATGGCACGCGTGACATCGGTTTTGTTGCTTTTCAAACTGCCCTCGACACGCGCTTCCATGCGCAGGAAATCCTTGCCGAGATCATCAAGCTGCACCCGCGCCAATGTCGCGCGCGTATCAGCATCCTCGCGCAAGGTAAAGATTGAGGCATTGAACTCGTTTCTCAATTTATCTTCCAAAGCGTCCAAATCCTCGACCGAGCTGCCGCGCAATTCAATTTGCTCGGCCAAAAACATGGCCTGCATTTCAGCCATACCTGTTTGTTTTGCACCGATGATGAATTTCTTTTTGTCGAAAGTCATGAGATCCCTTTTTATTTTTGTTGCCTGTAGGCTAACACGAAATGCAGGAAGAGGGGCAATTAAATCGGGGTCAGAAAGATAAGCGCCGTGTCGCCCTTAATGCGTCGATCCATCTCATCGAAACCGGGCGGCGCCCGGAAGCCGGCGCGCTTGTCTTCCTCGATAATTATCAGCCCATCCTCGGCCAGCCAATCGCCGTCTTTGAGCGCCACCAAGGCCCGCTCGCTCAAACCCTTGCCATAGGGTGGGTCGGCAAACACCAAATCATAGGCCGCGCCTTGCCGCGCCCCTAATTTGGTCGCATCACGGCGAAAAACTTTCGACACGCCCATGGCAGCGCAGGTCTCGAGATTGGCGCGAATGGCAGCGCGGGCTTGCGCCTCGGTTTCGACAAAAAGGGTAAAAGCAGCACCGCGCGACAGCGCCTCCAGCCCCAGCGCACCGGTTCCGGCAAACAAGTCGAGCACGCGCGCGCCCTCAAAATCGAGCTTGGCTTGCAATATGGAAAACAGCGCCTCGCGGGTGCGATCCGTGGTTGGCCGCGTGGCGTTTCCTTTCGGCGCGACCAAAGCGCGCCCGCGCCATTTACCGCCGACCACGCGCATTGGGTTTGCCTTTCGGGCGGCCGCGCTCGGGGCGATCACGTTCAGATCGGCTTCGCGCATCCGGTTTGGCACGCTTATCCGGCTTGCCCCGATTATCAATTTTATCGCGGCCTGCTGTGGCGTCATCGGCTTTTCGCCCTGTCAATTTGCGGCCGGTGGGTTTGGCGCGCATATCATCTTTCGGGCGCCGGCTTTTGGTCTCACCGCGCTTCGGATAGGGGGCCGCATCGGCCACATTCGTCTCCTCCATTGCCTCGCGGCCACCGCGTATCGTGCCATCGACAATCGCCTGCCAGTTCTTGCCCAGTTGTTGGCGCAGCACACGGCGCGGCACTTCCTCAACCATGCCGCTTTCGAGCTGGCCCAGTTGAAACGGCCCGAAGCTCAGGCGAATGAGCCGGTTGACCTTCAAATCCAGCGCTTCGAGCACGCGTTTGATTTCGCGGTTTTTGCCCTCGCGCAGCGCCATGGTCAGCCATACATTGCCGCCCTGCACGCGCTCCAAACTCGCATCAATGGATTTATAATTCACCCCATCAATGGTGATGCCGTGTTTCAAATCGCGCAATTTGCCTTCATCGGCTTTGCCGAAAGCGCGCACCCGATAGCGCCGCAGCCAGCCCGTGCTGGGCAATTCCAAAAACCGCTTCATGCCGCCATCATTGGTCAAGAGCAGCAGGCCTTCCGTATTAATATCAAGGCGGCCCACCGCATTGACGCGCGGCAGGCTGGGCGGCAATTTTTGAAACACCGTATCGCGGCCTTGCGGGTCGCGCGCTGTCGTCACCAGACCGGCGGCTTTGTGGTAACGCCATAGGCGCGGCGGGTCCGGCTCGCCGACCGGCTTGCCATCAACGGCGATTTTATCATCCGCCGTCACATTAAAAGCCGGCGTATCAAGACGGCGTCCGTTCACCGTCACGCGGCCATCAGCAATCATGCGCTCGGCATCGCGGCGCGAACACACACCGGCGCGCGCCATGACTTTGGCAATGCGGTCGCCGGCAAAGGCGGAGCTTTTTTCATCTGTCATGCGTGACCTGTAGCACGCGCCGCCCCTGCCATGCTAGTGTCGCGACATGAATTCAACCGCGCAAACCGATTATATGCAAATCGCCCTCGACGAGGCCGCCGCCGCTGCATCTGACGGCGAGGTGCCGGTCGGCGCAGTGCTGGTCGGCCCGGATGGTAAAGTGCTGGCGCGCGCACGCAATGCCATGCGCGGGCAACATGACCCGACCGCGCATGCCGAAATCGCTGCCATTCGTGCGGCTTGCGAAAAGCTGGGCAATGAGCGCCTCACCGACTGCGACCTCTATGTGACGCTGGAGCCGTGCCCGATGTGCGCCGGGGCGATTGCCGAAGCGCGCATCAGGCGGCTTTATTATGGTGCGGCGGATATAAAAGGCGGCGCGGTCGATAATGGCATCGCTCTTTTTGACCAAAAAAGCTGCCATCACGCGCCCGAAGTGGTCGGCGGCTTGCGCGAAAGCGAATGCGCGGCGCTGCTGAAAGGTTTTTTCGCCCTGCGGCGAAATAGCCGATTTTAGCCGGTTTTTTTGCTGGCACGCCCCCGCCCTTTATTCTACGCTTTGGCCAATCACCAAGGGAGACAGAGATGATTTTCGAACACA
>CBFHSX010000005.1:0-60430 GCA_965658615.1 Alphaproteobacteria bacterium
TTATCCCCGGCCTCGTGCAAATAGGCATCGAGAAAATCATCGGAAAAATCGCGCACGGTAAGGGTCACGGCTTGGTGGTGGGTCCATATGGTTTCCCCATCCTCGACCAGCACCACGCCACCGATCAACTGGTGCGCGCGACCGCGAAAGGCCCGCAAGTTTTGGCGCGCCTCGTCCATGTCGCGCGGCTTATCATATAAACGACCATCGCAATGCAAGAGCTGGTCGGCCCCGATGATCAGCCCCTCTGCCATCACCGCTTTCCCTTTGGCTTCGGCCAATGCAATGGCAAGCGCCGGCGGGTCGCCGGCATGCGCCGCCTTCAATTCATCCTCATCAACGCCTGAGGGCTGCATGTCAAAGGCTAGGCCTGCGCCGGTTAAAATATCGGCGCGCACCCTGCTTTTTGAGGCCAATGTCAGTTTTTTGCCGAGCTTCATTATGCCCCCTATTGCGCCTCGCTGCGCTGTTTTTCATGTTCTTGATATAGGTTCAAAATGGCGCTGGCAATCTCTTCGACCGAGCGGCGCGACACATCAATGACAGGCCATTGTTGGCGTGCAAAAAGGCGGCGCGCTTCAGCGATTTCGGACCGAATAAGGTCCGGATCGACATAATCCGTTTCGCTCTCCTCGTTCAGCGTCAGCAATCGATTGCGGCGAATGGCACGCAGACGCTCAGGCGAATTGATCAGCCCGACAATGAGCGGTTTGGTGAGGTGCAGCAATTCATCGGGCGGCGCAATGCCCGGCACAAGCGGCACATTGGCCGCTTTATAGCCGCGATTGGCGAGATAAATACATGTTGGCGTTTTTGACGTGCGGCTGACACCGGTGAGGATGATGTCGGCTTGCGTCAAATCGCCCTGACTTTGCCCGTCATCGTGCTGAATGGTGTAATTCAGCGCATTGATGCGACGAAAATAATCCGTATCCATTATGTGCTGACTACCCACTTTGCCGCTCACCTCAACCTGCAAATAGGGGGCCAATTGTTTGACAAACGGATCAAGCACAGAAAGACACGGCACGGAAAGCGCATCACAAATTTCGTGCAGCTGGCTGCGGAGACTATCATCAAGAATGGAATACATGACCGGGCCCGGGTCTTCCTTGAGTGCGGCAATCGCGCGATCCAGCGCTTTTTTACCGCGCACCAGACCATAAATATGTTCGACCGGCTGCGCCTCAACAAATTGCGCGCAGACGGCGCGCGCCACGGCTTGAATGGTCTCGCCGGTGCTGTCAGAGATTAAATGCAGGTGAAAATATTTCATAAAAGGCTCTTCGGCGCCCGCGCAATTGGGCGCAAGCATGTGAATCATGTGAATAACGAGGATAAGTCGCCCTTTCGGCCAAGCCAAGGGATTTCATCCCCGTTCTTGTTTTGGTCATGTGCTGCTTATACGCCGTTTAATAAATCATCTTCGTGGCTTGTGATCTTCGTGGATAAAATCCCGCCATACTTTATCGATCTGTTTTCCCCATTATCCCCGTTTTTCACAGGGGTCATTCATATAAGTTTATCGGCTGATTTCTTTATCTTCGGGGATAATATGGGGGTCAATTACAGTTATCCGCGCTATCCACATGCACCTTTCCACAGAATACGTTTTGGGGATTAAATCGCCCAAATAAGATAATCCACAGACAAGCCCGCCTCCTACAACTACTACATCCTTTATTTATTAATAAGGAAAAAGAAGTTATGAAAAGACCATGACGCAAAAACCTTTCCTCCAAGCACTTACCGAAAAACAGGCCATCCCTCCCATATGGCTGATGCGCCAAGCCGGTCGTTATCTGCCTGAATACCGCGCTGTGCGCGCCGATGCGGGTGGATTTCTTGATCTTTGCTATAATCCGAAATTGGCTGAGGAAGTCACGCTCCAACCCATTCGGCGTTTCGGTTTCGATGCGTCCATTCTGTTTGCCGATATATTGCTGATCCCGGAAGCACTCGGCCAAAAACTGTGGTTCGAGACCGGCGAGGGGCCGCGTCTTGAGCCGATAAACTCGGCTGCAGGGCTGGAACCGCGACGGGTGAAGGACCATTTGGCACCGATTATCGAAACCGTCTCCCGACTTTCTGTCTCGCTGCCAAGCGAAACGACACTTATCGGATTTGCCGGTGCGCCCTGGACGGTGGCGAGCTATATGGTGGCGGGACGCGGCACACCCGACCAAGCCCCGGCGCGGCTTTTGGCTGAGGCCAATCCGGATGACTTCCAATCGATTATTGACGTTCTGGTCGAAGCAACAATTGATTATTTGCAAGCGCAAGTCGATGCCGGTGCAGAAGTCTTGCAGCTTTTTGAAAGCTGGGCCGGATCGCTTTCAGGTGCGGCCTTTGAACGTTGGTGCGTGGACCCGGTGGCAGCGATTATTTCAGGCTTGCGTGGGCGCGGTGTCAGCGTGCCGATAATCGGGTTTCCGCGCGCCGCCGATTGCGATATGGCCGATTATGTGGCGCGCACGGGGTGCCAAATTTTGGGCCTGGATACCAGCGTCGATCGCAAGGCCATGGCGCAAACCCTGCCCGCGCATATTGTGCTGCAGGGCAATCTCGACCCGCAAATTTTGGTACGCGGCGGCGATGAATTGCGTCATGCTGTGGCGTCAATTATTGAGGATTTCGCAGAGCGTAAATTTATTTTCAATCTCGGCCATGGTATTGTGCCGCAAACGCCGCCCGAACATGTCGCCGAATTGATTGCGCTGGTGCGCGGCGAGAAGGATTTATAATGCGCGATTTTTTGGCTGATATTTATCCATGGTTGTTGGCCGCACATATCATCATCGTGATGTTTTGGATGGCCGGCATGTATTATCTGCCGCGTCTGTTTGTCTATCACGCTGAAGCGATGGAAAAAGGCGAGCCTTATGCGGTGTTTGAGGTGATGGAAGAAAAACTGCTGCGCATCATCATGACGCCGGGCATGATTGTGGCTTGGATATTGGGTCTCAGCTTGATGGCGCGCAGCGGCTTTTGGGAAGCGGCCGGTGGTTGGTTGCACGCCAAATTATTCTTGGTTGTTCTGCTCAGCGGCTATCACGGCTTTTTGGCCGCAACACGAAAAAAGTTTCTGACCGGTCAGCCGCCGCGCGGGTCAAAATTTTACCGCATGATCAATGAAGTGCCGCCCATATTGACAATCTTCATTGTTATCCTGGTCGTGGTTCAACCGTTTTAGCGGTTTTATTTTGCCGTCTTGCCTATTGCAGAGTGACTGCCTATAATCGGGTTTCCCACCAAGGCCGGATCTCAAACGGCCCGGCCTGATGGCCGACTGCTTTATTTTCACTCCTATTTTCGCCCGCGGCCCTGACGAGGTGTTCCTATGGACCAGATCAAATTACAAGAGCTGAAAAGCAAATCCCCGACCGAGCTATTGGCGTTTGCCGAAGCGCATGAGATCGACAACGCATCGACCATGTTGAAACAGGATATGCTGTTTGCGATTTTAAAGAAGCTTGCCGATGACGACATTACCATTATCGGTGAGGGCGTTGTTGAAGTGCTGCAAGACGGGTTCGGGTTTTTGCGTTCGCCTGACGCCAATTATCTGCCCGGCCCCGATGATATTTATGTCAGCCCCAGTCAGATAAGGCGGTTTTCGTTGCGCACGGGCGATACGGTCGAAGGCGAAATTCGCAGCCCGAAGGACGGTGAGCGCTATTTTGCCCTGCTGAAAGTCAATAAAATCAATTTTGAAGAGCCGGAAAAAGCCCGCCAAAAAGTTCATTTTGATAATTTGACACCGCTTTATCCCGATGCTGCTTTCGGCATGGAGGTCGATGACCCGACCCGCAAGGATTTATCATCGCGTATTATCGATATAGTCGCGCCGCTCGGCAAAGGTCAGCGCGCGCTGATCGTCGCCCCGCCGCGCACCGGTAAAACCGTGCTGATGCAAAATATCGCCAAATCCATCTCGGCCAATCACCCTGAATGCTATTTGATTGTGCTGTTGATCGATGAGCGGCCTGAAGAAGTCACTGATATGCAGCGCTCTGTGCAAGGTGAAGTGATCAGCTCAACTTTTGATGAACCGGCGACTCGCCATGTGCAGGTGGCGGAGATGGTCATTGAGAAAGCCAAGCGCCTGGTCGAGCATGGGCGCGATGTGGTTATCTTGCTGGACAGCATTACGCGCTTGGGGCGCGCTTATAATACGGTCGTGCCGAGTTCGGGCAAAGTCCTGACCGGTGGTGTCGACGCCAATGCGCTGCAACGCCCGAAACGGTTTTTCGGCGCGGCGCGGAATATTGAAGAAGGCGGTTCGCTGACCATCATCTCGACCGCGCTGATCGAGACCGGCTCGCGTATGGATGAGGTTATTTTTGAAGAATTTAAAGGCACGGGTAACTCGGAAATCGTGCTGGATCGCAAAATCTCAGACAAGCGCGTCTTCCCGGCCATTGACATTATGAAGTCGGGCACACGCAAAGAAGAGCTCTTGGTTGACCCGGGCGCATTGGCGAAAATCTATGTATTGCGCCGCATTCTCAATCCGATGGGCGCGGTCGATGCGGCCGAATTCCTCATCGATAAGCTGAAAAACACCAAAAACAATGATGAGTTTTTCGACTCAATGAACACCTAAACGGGTTTAGCCCAGCGCACGGGCAAACATATCCAATGTGCGGCCATGCGCCAGCGCGGTCGCATCCGCGTCATAATGCATGCCATTATGGCGCGCAAAGGCATGGTCTTGCTGCGGGTAAATATGCACGTTGACTTGTTCATGGGCCGAAAGGCCGTCGGCAATCGCGGTTTGCGCTTCGGGCGGCACAAATTCATCCTGACCGGCAATATGGATAAGTGTCGGCGCATTGATACTTGTCGCTTCGCCCAGCAGGTCTTGAATACCGACACCATAGTAAGAAGCATTGGCGTCGGCATCGGTGCGGCAGGCCGCCAGATAGACCATGCGACCGCCAAGACAAAACCCGATTGTGCCGACCTTGGCACATCCGTGGGCGCGCAAATAATCGATTGCCGCTTGAATATCACCGACGCCCTGCTCGCCATCATAACCGGTCATCAGTTGAAAGGCTTTTTGCCATTCTGCTTCGCTCTGGTCGGTCAGGCAAACATTGCGCTCTTGTCGCCAGAATAAATCCGGGGCCAGCGCCAAATAGCCCTCTCCGGCCAGCCAATCGGCCGTGGCTTTAATATCGACATTGACGCCGAAAATTTCTTGAATGACGACAATCCCGCCACGCACGGCGCCATTGGGCCGCGCCAGATAGGCGTCGAAATGTTCATCGGCAATGGTGATGGTTACCTGGTCGCTCATTACGGTCTTCTCCTCATGCTTTCATGAAGTCTGCCGCGTGGTGAGGAGGGCGTCAAGCTGCGCGGTCAGCTCGCGCGCGGCGGTGATCGGCTTCAGGCAGCTTTGGTCGGGACAAATATAGGCCGTCGCCTGTCTGTCGATAGCGGGTTTGTTATATGCCGGATGATCGGCAGCGAGGGATTGCGTATCGGTCAGATGCACCACGCAGGCGCCAAAGATCGGGTGGCGGCGCGCCGTCAGCGCGAGGTCCTCGCCGCCCGGGCCGATAATGATGATTGATAGCGGGCGTTGCATGGTCTGTTGCGCTGTCAAAAGCGCGGTCATGGCCGGATAGTTTTTCGCGACATGACCGGCCAGCGCGGTAAATAAGTCTGCGGCGCGCTGCCGATAGATGGGTTTACCCGACAGGGTTGCCAGATCGCTCAGCATGGTCAGTATGGCTGCATTGGCAGACGGCATGGCATTATCTTGGACGCTGCGTTGATTGACCAAAGCGGCGTTTTTGTCGTGTCTGACATTGGTCAGATAGCCGCCGTTTTTTGTGTCGAGAAAATCTGCCTCCAGCCGTGCTGCAAAGCCCTCGGCCTGGGTTAGATAAGATGCCTCGCCCGTTGCCTTATAAAGTGCCAAAGCGGCTTGGCCGAAAAAGCCATAATCCGCAGCCAGCGAAATATTCAACTGACGGCCGGCGCGCGCACTGTGAAGCAGCGTGCCGTCCTCGCTTGTGAGGGCGTCCATGGCCCCGTTATAAGCGCGCTCAGCCGCCAACAGCCAATCAGGTCGTGCAAAGAGGGTTGCGGCACGGGCCAGCGCGGCGATCATCATGGCGTTCCAATCGGCCAGGATTTTATCGTCTCGCCCCGGCCGGCTGCGTGTATTGCGTAAGTCGAGAAGCGTGCTGCGCGCGACATCAAAATCGCTTTGTGGTGTGTCCCCTTGCGCCAAAAGATTGGGGATATTGCGGCCTTCAAAATTGCCAGTTTCAGTAATGTCGTAAACCGCGCAAAAAGCCGCCGCGTCAGCCCCCAGCGCGGCTGCAATCTCGGCTTTGGACCAGACATAGAACTTGCCCTCCTCGCCCTCCGTATCCGCGTCGAGGCTGGCGGCGAAGGCGCCATTATCGAGGCGCATCTCGCGCAACAGCCAGTCAACGGTTTCATGGACTCGCGCGGCCAGAAGCGGGCTTCGGGTATCGCGCCAGACCAGACAGATGAGGTCGATAAGCAGCGCATTGTCATAGAGCATTTTTTCAAAATGCGGCACCAGCCAATCGGCATCGACTGCATAGCGGGCAAAACCGCCACCCAGATGATCGTAAATCCCACCTTGGCAAATGCGATTAAGCGTGTGGATGACATTGTCACGCATGGTCCCATCGCCGGTTAATTGGGCTTGCTGCCAAAGAAAGGTATAGAGAAAAGGCTGCGGGAATTTCGGCGCGCCGGCGAGGCCGCCTTTTTCTGTGTCCATATGCCCGTTCAGCGTGGTGCTGGCGCGGGTCGGCAGATCGAGCGGCATGCCGCCGCGCGCATCGGCGGTGGCGCGGGCGCTCAAGGATTGTGTCAGCGCGCTTGTGTTCTTCTCGATCTTGCCGCGATCCTCGTGCCAGATGCGCGAAATTTCATTGAGGATTTGCATGAAACCGGGCCGCCCATATTGCGGGGTTTTGGGAAAGTAAGTGCCGCCCCAAAACGGCTTGGCATCTGCGTCGAGACACATGGTCAGCGGCCAACCGCCCTGCTCGCCCATCATGGAAAGGGCGCTCATATAGATATCGTCAAGGTCGGGGCGTTCTTCGCGGTCCAGCTTGATGCAGACAAATTTCTCATTCATGAGCGCCGCAACATCCGCATCCTCAAAACTTTCATGCGCCATGACATGGCACCAATGGCATGCCGCATAGCCGATGGAGAGCAGCACCGGCACATTGCGGCGGCGCGCCTCGTCAAACACGGCCGGCTCCCAGGGCTGCCAATGCACCGGATTATCCTTGTGCTGCAGGAGATAGGGGCTGGTGGCGTCGCCCAGCCTGTTTTGCTTGAAAGCATCGGTCATCTCATGCAGTTTAGCGTTGATTTGTCGAACCGCCAGAGGAGTTTCGCTTGCCCGGCTCGGAAACGATTTTTGCCTTGTCCACCGTCACCGGTCGCGCCGCGCTGGCGGTGCTGCGCTTGAGCGGGCCGGCATGCGATGGCGTATTGGATGCGCTGGGTGTCAAGACCCTCCCGCCGCCGCGGCGCGCTGCCGTGCGCCCGCTGCATCATCCGACCACAAAGGTGCTGCTCGATGAAGCGCTGGTGCTGCGCTTTGTCGGCCCGCACAGCTACACAGGCGAGGATATGCTCGAGCTGCATGTGCATGGTGGCTTGGCGGTGACGCAATCACTCTTGGCAACGCTGGCCGCCTTGCCGATTTGCCGCGCATCTGAAGCGGGCGAGTTTACCCGCCGCGCTGTGGCCAATGGCAAAATGGATTTGACCACGGCCGAGGCCATTGCCGATCTTATCGATGCTGAAGGCGGTGCGCAGCAAGACCAGGCGCTGCGTCAAATGCAGGGCGGCCTGCGCGATTTATTTGAGGGCTGGCGTACGCAGTTGAAAACCATGCTGGCGCATTTGGAGGCGGATTTGGAATTTGCCGATGAAGAATTGCCGGGCGGGCTGGGCCAAAGCGTGCTCGCGGCGCTGCCGCACTTGCAGGCGGCGATGCAAGCGCAGCTGGATGACCGGCGCGGCATCAGCCTGCGCGATGGTCTGCGGGTCGCGCTTTTGGGTCCCCCCAACGCCGGAAAATCAAGTATTCTCAATATGTTAGCCGGTCGCGAGGCAGCCATCGTCTCGGCCCGCGCCGGGACCACGCGCGATGTTATAGAAGTGGCTATGCTATTGGATGGCGTGCCGGTGACGCTGGTCGATACGGCGGGCTTACGTGCTGCCGGGGATGACATAGAACGCGAGGGTGTGCGCCGGGCCATGGCGCAGGCCGACAGGGCGGATATAAACATTCTTGTCGCGTCGCCCGACACGGTCGCAACGGAAGAACAAATTCGTGCCGATTTGCGGCTTTGGAATAAAAAAGATTTGGCCGCACCGCAGGGCCGTTTTGACCTTACCCTGTCGACGTTGGAGACGGGGGCGGAAAAGCCGCTGCTTGCCGCTTTATCGAGGCTTGTGGCCGATAAGGCGGGCCGGAGCGAGGCCCCGATCTTGACCCGCGAGCGACATAGGGCGGTTTTGGCCGAGGCGATTGACCATTTAGGCCGCGCCGCGCTTGCCGGCGAGACGGGGTTGGAGCTTGTTGCCGAGGATTTGCGGCTGGCGCAGCGCGTATTGGGGCGCATCACCGGCGCCGTTGATGTCGAACAATTGCTGGATATCGTCTTTGCCGATTTTTGTATCGGCAAATAGGGATAATGGGTGCGGGCAAATGTTTCACGTGAAACACTTGCTCACATGACGGCGAAGGGTTAAGACAACGCTATGAGTGAAAGCGAAACGATAGAGCGCACTGATTGGGGTGTTATCGTCATTGGTGGCGGGCATGCCGGCTGCGAAGCCGCCGCCGCGGCGGCGCGCTTCGGCGCGACGACGCTGTTGGTTACGCATAAGGCCGAGACAATCGGCGAAATGTCTTGCAATCCCGCCATTGGCGGCGTCGGCAAGGGCCATTTGGTGCGCGAGATCGATGCGCTGGATGGGTTGATGGGCCGTGTCGCCGATCAGGGCGGCATCCAGTTCCGCCTGCTTAACCGGCGCAAGGGTCCGGCCGTGCATGGTCCGCGCACACAGGCTGACAGAAAACTTTATCGTTTGGCCATGCAGGCGGCGATTGCCGAGACCGAAAACCTCTCGGTTTTGGCGCAACCGGTGGATGATATTCTGGTCAAACAGGGCCGCGCTTGCGGGGTCATCACGGCCGATGGCACGGTCTTGACCGCCGCCTCTGTGGTGTTGACCACGGGCACGTTTCTCGACGGCATTGTGCATATCGGCACGCAGCGTATCCCGGCCGGTCGGCATGGCGAGGCGCCGGCCATTACCCTGTCGAAGCGGCTCTATGCTTTGGCCGAAGAGACCGGTGCGCTCAAGCTGGGGCGTTTGAAAACCGGCACACCGGCGCGGCTCGATGGCCGCACCATTGATACGGACCGGTTGGAAGCGCAGCCGGCCGATGACGAACCGGTGCCGTTTTCTTTCCTGAATGATAAAATTACCGTGCCGCAGACCGTGTGCCACATCACCCACACCAATGAAGCGACCTTTGATATCATTCACGAAAATATCCTGCAATCGCCGGTCTATAGCGGGCAAATCGCCGGTGTTGGCCCGCGCTATTGCCCGGCGATTGAGGATAAGGTGGCGCGCTTTCCCGAACGCAAAAGCCATCAGATTTTCCTCGAGCCCGAGGGGTTGGATGACCCGACCGTTTATCCGAACGGGATTTCCACATCGCTGCCCGCGGCGTTGCAAGAGCGTTTTATCCGTACCATTGTCGGGCTTGAGAATGTGCATATTATGCGCCCCGGCTATGCTATTGAATATGATTATGTCGACCCGCGCGCCCTGCTGCCCAGTCTCGAATTAAAAGCCCTGCCGGGTCTTTATCTGGCGGGCCAAATTAACGGCACGACCGGCTATGAAGAAGCGGCCGGCCAGGGCCTTGTCGCGGGTCTGAATGCGGCGCGCGCAGCGGCCGGTCAGGACGCGGTGCTGTTCGACCGCGCTGAGGCTTATATTGGCGTGATGATCGATGATTTGGTGACCAAAGGCGTGTCAGAACCCTATCGCATGTTTACTGCACGCGCTGAGTATCGCTTGAGTTTGCGGGCCGATAATGCGGACCAGCGCTTGACCGAAAGAGGCATTGCCGCCGGTTTGGTCGGGGCCAAACGCCGTAAAGCCTTTGGCGATAAAATGGCAGCGCTGCAGGCGGCCCGCGCCAAAGCCGCGAGCTGGCAAATGACCCCGAATGAGGCGGGCCAATATGGTCTGCATATTCGCGCCGATGGCGTGCGCCGCTGCATGAGCGAGCTGCTGGCTTATCCGTCGATTGCCTGGGACGATCTGGCGGCCATTTGGCCGGAAATGCAGGATTGGGCGCAGCCCATTCGTGCGCAAATCGAAACCGATGCGCGTTATGCCGGCTATTTGGAACGTCAGCAAGCTGATATTGATGCATTCCGCCGCGATGAGGCGCTGGCACTGCCGGTCGATATGGATTATTTGGCGCTGGAGGGCATGGCGACGGAAGTGCGTCAAAAGCTGGCCGCTGCGCGACCCGTGACCCTGGGCCAAGCCGCCCGTCTCGACGGCATGACACCCGCCGCGCTGACGCTTTTGCTGCACCATGCGCGCAAAGCCGATAAAGCCGCTGATACGGCCGCGGAATAGGCCGGCCGTGAGCAAAGACAGTACCATTACCGGCGCAGAAGGCTTTGCCGCAGCGTTTCCTGTTTCACGTGAAACATTGGCGAGGCTGACAGCCTATCAAGCCCTGCTCGGCAAATGGCAAAAAGCCATTAATCTGGTCGGCCCGGCCACGCTGGATCAGTTTTGGAGCCGTCATGTCGCCGATAGCGCGCAGCTTTTGGCCTTGGCGCCAACAGCGGCGCCCGAGCAAGACACGGTCTGGCTCGATTTCGGCAGTGGCGCCGGGTTTCCCGGGCTGGTGCTGGCCATTATGTTGGCCGAACACGCACCGCGAGCGCATATGCACATGGTCGAAAGCGACCGCAAAAAGGTCAATTTTTTGCGCACGGTCTTGCGCGATACCGGCGTCAAAGGCACTGTGCATCACACGCGCATTGAAGAGCTGGCATTGGATAAGCCCGATGCTTTGGCGCGGGTCAATGTGGTGACGGCGCGGGCTTTGGCGCCATTGGATGATTTGGCCGCTTATATGGCACCCTTTGTCAATCCATCCACAATTGCGCTGCTTCATAAGGGCCGTGATTGGCATGATGAATTGACGGCGTGTCAGAAAAATTGGAATATGACGGTTGAGACGCATGCCAGCTGCACGGATGAGGCGGCCCGTATTGTCGAAATCAGCCAGCTGGAAGCGCGTCATGATAGCACGCAACCAGCCGCATTTTAGAGGGTTTTTGATGAGTGCTCCTGTCCAGCCGCGCTATATTTGTCTGGCCAACCAAAAAGGCGGTGTCGGCAAAACCACCACGGCAATCAATCTGTCAACGGCGTTGGCGGCTATTGGCCAAAAAGTGCTGCTTATCGATCTCGACCCGCAGGGCAATGCTTCAACCGGTCTGG
Organism: Alphaproteobacteria bacterium; assembly: GCA_965658615.1. Lineage (GTDB taxonomy): Bacteria > Pseudomonadota > Alphaproteobacteria > RS24 > RS24 > UBA8337. The sequence continues at coordinate 11,572 of CBFHSX010000005.1, forward strand.
GCATTGACCGCGCGGCGCGCGATATTACCGGTTTTGAATTGCTTTTGGGCGAAAAGACGTTGGATGAGGCGATTATCGGCACGGTCGTGCCGGGTCTCGATTTGGTGCCGGCCAGCATGGACCTTTTGGGTGTCGAAGTAGAGCTGGCCGATAATCCACGCCGCTTGCACCGCTTGCGCGATGCGTTGGAGGCTTTTTTCGCCGCAAATCCGGAGCGTTATCATTACGTCTTTATCGACTGCCCGCCCTCGCTGAATATGTTGACGCTGAACGCAATGATCGCCGCGCAATCCGTTTTGGTTCCCTTGCAATGCGAGTTTTTTGCGCTCGAGGGGTTAAGCCAGCTTTTGCAAACCATTGAGCAGGTGAAAACCAATCTCAATGCGGCGCTGGATATTCAGGGCATTGTGCTGACCATGTATGATGCGCGCAATAATTTATCGGCGCAGGTCGAGGATGATGTGCGCGGTCATTTCAACGCACTGGTTTATGAGACGCTGATCCCGCGCAATGTGCGCGTCTCGGAAGCGCCAAGCTTCGGCAAGCCCGCACTTTTATACGATCATAAATGCAGCGGCTCGCAAGCCTATATGAAGCTGGCCTCGGAATTGGTGCAGCGCGAACGCGCCCGCCGTCCGCAAGCGCAAGGAGCGTAAGATCATGAGTGATAAAAAACGCGGATTGGGTCGCGGCCTGTCGGCCCTGATCGGAGATAGCGCCACGCAGCCGGTCGCCCCGCCGAATGAGGCGGACGCCCCGGCGGCTGAAAAAGCCGCCTCGGCAAACACGCGCGGCGGCGAAAAAGACGCGACGCCGGACGGGCTGACTTATCTCGGCATTGACCAATTGCGCGCCGGTAAATATCAGCCGCGCAAAAATTTTGACCCTGAAGAACTGGCTGCGCTGACCGCCTCGCTGGAAAAGTCCGGCGTCTTGCAACCGCTCTTGGTGCGCCCGCTGGCCGGCGAAGACGGCCAATATGAAATCATTGCCGGTGAGCGGCGCTGGCGCGCAGCGCAAAATGCCAAATTGCATCAAGTGCCGGTCATTGTGCAAAAGATCAATGATGTGACCGCGCTCGAGCTTGGCATTATCGAAAATGTGCAGCGCGCCGATTTGAACCCGATTGAAGAAGCTGAAGGATATCAACGGCTTATCGATGAGTTTGCCTATACGCAAGCCGAGCTGGCCGAGACCATTGGCAAAAGCCGTAGCCATATTGCCAATCTTCTGCGCCTCACCGCCGCCCCGGATGCGGTGCGCGATGCGCTGGTCGCGGGGTCGATTTCCATGGGCCATGCGCGCGCCCTTTTGGGGGTCGAGCATGCGGCGGCGCTGGTCAAGCAAATCATCAGTGAGGGTTTGAGCGTGCGCGCAGTTGAAAAACTGGCAGGCGAGCTGAAGCCGGTCACGGGCACAAAGACACCCGCCGCCAAGCCACAAGAAAAAGATGCCGATACGCGCGCTTTGGAAAAAACCATCACCGATGCGCTAGGCCTGTCGGTGACGATTGATGATCGCGGCGACGCCAAAGGCGGCGCGTTGCGCATTGATTATAAATCGCTCGAGCAATTGGATGATTTGGTGACGCGGCTTATCGGCCGCTAGTCTTTCTTTAAAGACGCGCTGCGCGGGCAATGCGCAGCAGGGCTTGACCGGCTTGCGCATGCGATAGGCTACCGGCCCCGCCGCGCGATAATTTTTCGGCTTCATTGAGGATAGACAGCGCGCGCGCCGCTTTGCGCGACGACCAAAGCCGCATTTGTTCTTCAACGAGCGGCTTGCGACGAAAATGCAGAGGCGGTTTAAAAGCCCCCATTGCTTGGTTTTGTGGCGTGCCTTTTTCGAGCAGACCAAGCGCCAAATGCAGGGTTTGAAAATGCGTCCGTACCGGCCCCAGTGCCGCAGCCGCCGGCGTCCCTGCCTCGGCAAGGCGCGCCAAAGCGCGGTCGGCCGCATCAAGACGCCCCAGCGCGACATTATCGATTAGCCGGTCAAAACCGGCTTGCGTCTGGTCGCCCAAAGCGGCGTCAATATCCGCCGCCGTCACCATGCCCGGCCCATCGGCTTTTTGGCGCGGGCCTTTATACAAAACAAGGCGCTCCAATTCGCGTTGAATAATGCCGCGATCCGTCGCCAGCCGCGCGGTAAGCATATCGAGCGCTTGCGCGTCAATGCGATAATGCTCTTTCTCCAAATGCCCGCGCGCCAGTCGCGTAATGTCGCGTGCCTCCAGCGCATAGCAGGGCAGCGCCATGGCGCGAGCGTCTTTCTCGGCCAATTTTCTGAGCGGCGATGACGGCTTTAAATTGCCGGCACTGATGATGACGAGGCTGGGCTGGCCACCCTCACGCAGGCCCTCAAGATAGAGCCGCGCCGCTTCGGGTGCGCTGCCGGTACCGCCCGAAATATGCACCAGCTTATGCGTGCCGAACATCGGCATGGCCGCCGCCTCATCGGCGAGCAGCCCGGGCTGGCCCGATAGCTGGCTATCGGCCAAATCGACATATTGCAGCGGGTCAAAATCACCGCCCAAATAGCGCGCGGTCAGGGTCTTTGCGGTTTCGCGGACCCCGCCCTCATCGGGCCCGTAAACCAAAATAAGCGCCGGGGCCGTATCCGGCTTCAGCGCGGTGACGAAATCATCCACCTTATAGGCTTGTAATTTCATTCGCCGTCCCTCGCGCGGGTCTGCTCGGCAAGAAAGGCGATAAGGCGCGCCGCCAAATCGCGCGCCGCCAAATCGTCCAATGCGCGCATTTGTTTCATTTCATCGGCAGCGCTGTCACCGCGCGTCATATATTGGGTTATCGAAAACCGGTCTTTCACTTCCCGTGCGCCCTGCTGCACGCGCATGTCCGCGTGATGCGTGACCTGCAAGCGGAGCGCAATGCCGTCGGCGCCGCGTTGCGTCTCGGTTACGACACGCTGAAAGGCGACCGAAACCCGCAATTCTGCCGTCGCCTCGGTGGTGATGCGGCGCGCCAAATTGCGCGCCAGACCACGCTCGCTGCCATCGCCGGTCACCTCAAGTGCCGCGACACGCAAGTTACGAAAATCGCCATCAAATTTATGGATCGGTTGAAAGCCGCAGGCTGTCAGCAGCATGGCCAGCGCGCCCAAAAGGCTCGCCCTAAATGACCAGATTGACGATGCGCCCCGGGACAATGATGGTTTTTTTAATCGCTTTGCCATCAAGAAATTTCTCCACTTGCGGTTCGGCCAACACAATGGATTCGATCATAGCGTTATCGGCATCCTTCGGCACGGAAATTTCCGCGCGTTTTTTGCCATTAATCTGTACCGGCAATATCAGCGTGTCACTGACCAGAACCGCGCTGTCGGCTTCGGGCCAGCTTTGCGCCACTACCAAGCCGTCGCCGCCCAACATCTCCCAGCCGCTTTCTGCCAAATGCGGCATCATCGGGCTTAATAGGCGGGCCAGCATTTTCAGCCCGTATAATTTCGTTGCACGGTCTTCTTCATTCTCAGGCTTAAAGCCCGATAGCGCATTGGTCAGCTCGTAAAGCCGCGCAACGGCGCGATTGAAAGCCAGCCCGGCCAAATCCTGCGTCATGTGCTGCACGCCATTTTGTACAGCGCGATAAACATCAAGCGCCGCCGCGCCTTGCGGCGGCGATTTCAAATCCGGGCTTTTGGCGAAATCCTGGGCCTCGTCAAACAGACGCCAGACACGCTGCACATAACGCCATGCCCCCTCAATGCCGTCTTGCGTCCATTGCACATCGCGCTCGGGCGGGCTGTCGGACAGCATGAACCAGCGCGCCGTATCGGCCCCATAGCGGGCGATAATATCATCCGGATCGACGACGTTTTTCTTCGACTTCGACATTTTCTCGACACTGCCAATGGTCACTGCCGTCTTGACATCGCTGGCCAGCACGGCCCCGCTCTCCGAGCGCACCACTTCTTGCGGCGGCAGCCATTGCCCGTCCGGGCCTTTATAGGTCTCGTGATTGACCATGCCTTGCGTGAACAGCCCGTCAAACGGCTCTTTGACGCTCAAATGACCGGTTATTTGCATGGCGCGGGCATAAAACCGCGCATAGAGCAAATGCAGTATCGCGTGTTCAATGCCGCCAATATATTGGTCGACCGGCAGCCAATAATCCACTGCGGCGCGGTCGGTCGGGCTCGCCTCGGCCAGACCGGCAAAGCGCGCAAAATACCAGCTACTGTCAATGAAGGTATCAAATGTGTCGGTCTCGCGCACCGCTGCGTGGCCGCAAGACGGGCAGGCAACATGTTTCCATGTCGGGTGATGGTCGAGCGGATTGCCGGGCTTGTCGAAACTGACATCCTCGGGCAGCACAACCGGCAACTCGGCGCGCGGCACCGGCACGGCCCCGCATGCGTCGCAATGCACCATGGGGATCGGGCAGCCCCAATAGCGTTGCCGCGAAATACCCCAATCGCGCAGGCGGAAATTAACTTGTCTTTGGCCGCGTCCATCGGTTTCGAAAGCGGCGATGATTTTATCGCGCGCGGCTTGCGGGCTGAGCCCGTCCAGCGTGCTCGAATTGGCCATCACCCCGTCGCCCGTATAGGCCGTGTCGGTAACGGTAAAATCGGTCTGGTCTTTCGGGCGCACAACCGTGCGCACCGGCAAATCATATTTCAGGGCGAAATCCAAATCGCGCTGGTCATGCGCCGGACAGGCAAAAATCGCTCCGGTGCCGTAGCCCATTAAAACAAAATTGGCGACATAGACAGGCAGTTCCCAATCGGCGTCGAGCGGGTGCTTGACTTTCAGGCCGGTATCAAAGCCCAGCTTCTCGCCCGCTTCAATATCGGCTTCCGATGTGCCGCGCTTGGCGCATTCGGCACGAAAAGCCGCCAGTGCCTCATTTTCTTCTGCCAATGCGATGGCCAGACTGTGGTCGGGTGAGATGGCACAAAAGCTGGCGCCGTAAAGCGTGTCGGGCCGGGTTGTGTAAATGTCCAGAGCTTTGTGCGCACCATAGGGCGCGCTCAGCTCAAACGAACAGGCGAGCCCCTCTGAACGCCCGATCCAATTGGCCTGCATCAAGCGCACTTTTTCAGGCCAGCGTTGCAGCCCATCCAGCGCGCCGAGCAGCTCATCGGCATGGTCGGAAATTTTCAGAAACCATTGCGTCAATTGTTTTTGCTCGACCGCCGCACCCGAGCGCCAGCCCCTGCCGTCAATGACCTGCTCATTGGCCAAAACCGTATGATCGACCGGATCCCAATTAACCGTGCTTTCGCGCCGCTCGACCAAATCAGCCTCGAGGAAATCAAGGAACATGGCTTGTTCGTGTCGGTAATAAGACGCATCGCAAGTGGCGAACTCGCGTGTCCAATCGATCGACAGGCCAAGCTTTTTCAATTGCGCCCGCATAGCGTCAATATTGGCATAGGTCCATGCGCCCGGATGGGTGTTCTTTTCCATTGCCGCATTTTCAGCCGGCATGCCAAAAGCGTCCCAGCCCATTGGGTGCAAAACATTAAAGCCTTGCGCCATTTTAAACCGCGCCACCACATCGCCCATGGCATAATTGCGCACATGGCCCATATGAATGCGGCCCGACGGGTAAGGAAACATTTCCAGCACGTAATATTTCGGCTTGTCGCTAATGGCCGGGCCGGCGGTAAAAGCGCCCGCCGCATCCCATGCCGCTTGCCAACGGCTTTCATGCGCCGACGGATCATATTGTGACATGCGGGTCTCTATTGATTGCCGCGCGCAATCTTATAATCGCGCGCTTTGGTCAGGACGATATTTTCCAATTGCCGCGCCGCCGTTGCGGAAGTGGCGACACTCACCCAGCTATTGCCGCGGCGTTTTTCACGAAAAAGCGAAACGCGAACCGCATCGGCACGCAAGGCGAGACCTGAAATGACAATATCGACTTTCACGCGCTCATCGGTCTGGCCCGGATCATTATACCAATCACTGATAATGGTGCCGCCCATCGGGTCGGCGCTGGCCAGGGGCAGAAAAGAAATGGTCTCCAGCGCGGCGCGCCATAGATCGGCATTGACGCCAAGCCCGCGCGGTGCGGGCGCTGCTTGGGTGTCGCTCTCCGGGTCTTTTTCCGCGGCCACTTTTTCTTCCGCATCGCCGCTACCGAAAGAGAAGAAATCCAAAAACGAGCCGCTCTCCGCCGTTGCCCCATCATTCGTTTCAGGATAGGCGCTCTCAATTGTGCCGCCGCAAGCCGCCAAGCTGACGCTTAAAAACGCAATCGCCAGCAAAGGTGTGGTGTGCAATCGGGGGAAGAGGGTGGTATCGGCCATTTTCGAGTTTCCTATGCTGGCGCGTGCTGCGCAAATGCGATTCACTTTAGTGGCGTTTAAGCAGCCTCACTATTAGGTTTTTGCGCGTCAAAAGTAAAGACCGTGCAGCGTAACACGCGTCTAAATGACGAGCCCGATTACCGATGGGCAAAAGCGTCAATGGCGGCAAAGCCGTCAAATATCGGCGCCGTGCCATTGAGGCGCGCCAAAGCCGCATGCGACAGCCCGCCCAAGGCCAGCGGCGACAGCCCCAATTGCCGCGCCGTTAAGGCCAATGCACGGGCGCGCACCACGCCCAGACCGCGCCCGCCCGGATGGCTGTTACTGGCAAAAACCGGCGAGATGAGCACTGTTTTGAAACCGGCTTTGGCGGCTTGGCGCAGCTGGCACGCATTATGCACAGCCGCCGTGTCGCGCCCCCCGACCGCACCCCGCAGCACGGCGCGCGGGACTAAATAAGACGGGCAATGCAGCGCTGCACCATGCTTTTGCGCCAGACGGCGATCGCCGGCAATGGCAAAAAACCGACCCTGCGCGGCGCAAAAGCCTGCCATTTCCGCCGCCATTTGCGCGCGCGCGGGCGCGTCATAATCGCGCAAAACCAGGCCGCAGCCCGGCCCGGCGCGGTGCAAGGCGGCGCGCCAATCAGGGCAGCGCAAGCGATCGGACAAAAACATAAGACGTGGCGGTAAAATGACGGCATTTGGCATAGCAGGATTAACTTGGCTGCTTTCATGGACTGTGGCAAGTAGAAGCAAAGGAGATTGTCATGGTCACACAAATGACGGATGCGCCGGAGGGTTCCGCCGCTTATGCCGCTGACGCGGCACAATGTCTGGCTGCTGTCAAAGCCGATATGGAGGCGGCCGCGCAAGCCGCCGGTCGCGCCGCCGATGAGGTCTGCCTTTTGGCCATTTCAAAGACCAAGCCGGTGGCACAAATCGAGGCCTTTATCGGCCTCGGCCAGCGCCATTTCGGCGAAAATCGGGTGCAGGAAGCGGCCGAAAAATGGCCCGCTCTGAAACAAGCGCACAGCGATGTTGAAGTGCATTTGGTTGGCCCGCTGCAGACCAATAAGGCGAAGCAGGCGCTGGGCTTGTTTGACGTTATCCAGACACTGGACCGCGAAAAATTGGCCCGCGAACTGGCCAAGCATAAGGATCAGCCAGCCTTTCCACGGCTTTATATTCAGGTTAATAGCGGCGCCGAGCCGCAAAAATCGGGCATTTTACCGCAAGATCTGTCGGCTTTTCATGCGCTTTGCGTCGATTTGGGGCTGCAAATTGACGGTTTGATGTGTCTGCCGCCCGTGGCGCAAGCAGCCGGCCCGCATTTTGCGCTTTTGGGCAAGCTGGCGGCGCAAATCGGCGTTGAAAACCTGTCCATGGGGATGAGTGGTGATTACGCCACGGCCATCGGCCTGGGGGCGACACATATCCGGATCGGCACAGCTCTTTTTGGCGCGCGTGAAGGGCATTAACCCCAGAAATGCCGATACTTAAGCCTATTTTACTGTTTTTCAGTGATGCGGATATGGGTGTCGCGCTTAATGTGACGCAGCAGGAAATCCATCGTGTCGAGACTGACCGCGACGCAACCCAATGTCGGCTGAAAAGTATTCTTCTCTAAATGAAGAAAAATCGCGCTACCCCGGCCCTTTTCGGGCGGCGTATCATTATAGCCAAGCTCGATAAACACATCATATAGCCGGTCGTGGCGCCAGAGTTTTTCGTGGCTATGGTGATAGGGTCGGGTGATCGGGCGGTTATAATCAGGCGCTGTCATATCATCAGACCAGCCGCATTTTCGGGAAATTTTTATCTTTGGCAGTTCGGTCGGCGGCAGCAGCAATCGATCGGGGCGATACCAAATATGGCGCAGAGCAAAGCGACCGAGCGGGGTTTTTTTATCGCCCTCTTTTTTGGCCGCGGTCATGCCCCCGGCGCCCAAAGCGCAGCGCGCGCGGTGCACGCCGAAACGCAAAGCCCCACCATGTTTTTGGGCGCCGCGCGGCGTGACGATAATATCGGCTGCTTTCATCACTCTAACCTCGCCAAATTTGGCGGCGGAGGCAAGCCCTTCGCCGCTTGATGTCGCGGCCCGAATTAAGGCAAACTGAGCGCATGGCGGCGAAACAAAAAATCCTTCTGGTGGAAGATGATGTCACTTTGAGCGAGGCTCTGTTGGAGCAATTGGCGCTGCATGAGGAGTTTCACATCACCCATGTCGAAACCGGCGCGCACGCATTGGATGAGGCGGCGCGGGCACGCTTTGACCTGATCTTGCTCGATGTCGGCTTGCCGGATACGGATGGCCGCGAGATTTGTAAAATCATGCGCAAACAAAATATTGCCAGCCCGATTGTCATGCTGACCGGCGCCGATAGCGAGGCCGATACCATATTGGGCCTTGATGCGGGCGCCAATGATTACATTACCAAGCCGTTTCGGTTCGGCATTCTTTTGGCCCGCATGCGGGCGCATATGCGGAGCCATGAAAACAGCGAGGCGGCGCTGCTGTCGATCGGGCCCTATCGTTTCCGTCCGGCGATGAAGGTGCTGGAGGAGGTTCTGCCGGATGAGGCGGCGGGCGAAAAAATTCGCCTGACTGAAAAAGAGACGAATATTTTGAAATTCCTCTATCGCGCCGATAATGCGCCGGTCGCGCGCGATGTGCTTTTGCACGAAGTATGGGGCTATAACGCGCATGTTTCGACCCATACGCTGGAGACGCATATATATCGGCTGCGGCAAAAAATCGAAAAAGACCCATCCGCTGCCGACCTGCTGCTGACGGTTGAGGGCGGCTACTGCCTAAGGCGCTAATGCCTGAAACGCTAATCGCCGAAATGCGCTGCCGCGTCGGCGTCGCGCTCATAGCCGCTGACATAATCTTGGTGCATGCGCGTGGCGCGCGCCGATGAGAGGCGCATGGCGGCAAAATCCGACAGCCCCATAGCCAGTGTCGCGCCGGTCGTGGCGGAAATCATTTGAAAGCGACGGCGCAATTTCAACCGCCCATCATTGCGGCTGATCCAGGTCGCAATATGCACAATATCATCGGCCAGCGCGGCTTGACGATAATCGATCTCATGACGCGTTACCACAAAGCCGCAATCGCGCGCCTCATAAGCGGCAAAATCAAAGCCCAAAGCTTTTGAATGATCCCAGGCCGTATCTGCCATCCATCGCAGATAGACAACATTATTGACATGTTGAAACACATCAATATCGCGCTCGCGCACGGCGATGGAGAGAATATGTTGTGGTGCGATGCACCAGTTCAGTTCGGGTAAATCGATTTTTTGCATAGCCTTGTTTACCAGCCTGCTTGCGCTTGTCCAATACCGCGCCTAAGCTGGCGCGCAAAAGCGAGACATGAGAGGGGTTTTTCACATGGAAGATTTGGCGATTGATTTGGATGAATTCGGCACGGCGCGGCCCGGCTTTGAAACCGATGTGGCGCATTGGTCGCCCAATATTAAAGCGGCGCATGAAAAGCCTTCGCCCAGTTCGGCGCATTTGGGGCTTGAATTATTGGCCGCCAATCGCGAAGCCGGTATTGTCGAAATGGCGTTTAATGCGACCGATCGCTTGTGCAATAAATGGGGCGGCATTCAAGGCGGCAATGTCGCCGCCATGCTGGATGACGCCATGGCGTTTGCCATTGGTCTCAATCTCGATTGGGGTCAAATCAGCCCGACGCTGGAATTGAAAGTGTCAATGATGGCTCCGGCGCGCCCGGGCCGCCTATATGCGATTGGGCGGGTCATTCGCCGCGGCCGTTCGGTCGGCTTTGTCGAAAGCGCGCTGTATGACGCGGAAGGCCAATTACTGGCGACCGGCTCGTCAACGGCGAATTTCGTTACGCTGAAAAAGCGCGACGATAAAAAATAGCGAGAAGAAGCAAACGCGATAGGAAATCGACATGGCACATTTACCGATTGCCGATAAGGCGGCGCTGGCCGAGGTGGAGGCCGAATTGGCCATGGCGGCGGCGGTGATGGGGTTTGAGGCCAATTCGCTGAAAATCATGGCCCATCGGCCGGAAATCCTGCGCGGCTTTTTGGCCCTGTCGGCGCCGCTTTTGGGGCCTGACGCCAAGCTTGCGCCGGGGCTTCGGCAAATGATTGCCTATATTGCCAGTGCGGCGGCGGGGTGTAATTACTGCCAAGCGCATACGGCGCATGGGGCGCATGAAAAAGGCGTGACGGCTGAAAAAATCGAGGCCCTATGGGCTTATGAAACCAGCCCGCTTTTTGATGACAAAGAGCGCGCCGTTTTGGCATTGGCGCAAGCCGCGGCCAGTTTGCCCAATCGCGCCAGCCAAGCGCATTTTGACGCTGTTGCCGCGCATTATGATGCCGGCGAAATCGCCGAGATGATTGCCGTCGTATCGCTATTCGGTTTCCTCAATCGTTGGAACGATGCCATGGCGACTGCGTTGGAGGATAGCCCACTGCATTTTGCCGAAGCGCATTTAACCGCAACTGAATGGAAACCGGATCGGCATAAATAGCGTATCATCATTATGAGTAGTGTTGCCCCGCCGCGCCCGCCGCATAAATCGGAATGGGTTTTAAACCAAGTCACGGATGAGTTGAACGCGCGTCCCTTCCCGCGTTTTGGCGTGCCGACGGCTTTGTTTCGGCTGTGCTTGGTCGGCCCTGAGGCTCATCGCTCGCTTGAGAATGCGCTGGGCGGTGAGCTGAGCGATATTGATTGGGCCAGCGATGCGAAGCTGAAACGCAGCACAAAGAACGGCGTGCAGTTTAATATTGAGCAGCACACGGAATTTGTGTCGCTGACCATTATTGATGAAAAAGCCGATCAAACCTCCCCGCAAACATCACCGGCGCAGCACTTGCCCGATGATTGGCTGACGCATATGGCGGCTGATATTGTCGTCGCCGTGGATTGCTATTGCCTGCCGCGTGGCGGCGTGGCGCGCGATGGCTGGTCATGCGCCAGCCGCCTTGAGGGTGGTTTGGCCGATGTGTTTTTTGATTTTAAAGTGGCCGAGGACGGGCACACGAAAATCGCGCTGGATTTCGACGCCGCCGCCAATGTGCGCGATATTGGTCGTCTGGCTCTACAAGTAATTGAGATTGAAACCTATCGTTCTTTCGCCGCGTTGGGCCTGCCGCAGGCACGCGCCGCGCAAGGCCGCCTTGCCGATATTGCGGCCCGTGTACCGGCCGACCCGTTGGGGCAGGTAAATGCGCCGGATGGCAACCCTGAAGGCCCGTCCGATGCGGAGCGCTTTGGTGCGCTGTCGTCTTTGGCGGGCGAGTTGGAGGCGATATGGCGCGAGACCTCGTTTCGTTTTGCCGCCTGTCAGGCCTATTGGGCGCTGGTTGAGGCGCGCCTCGCTTCGCTGGGCGAGACCGGTTTTGACCAGCGCATTTCCATTGGCGGGTTCCTCGAGCGGCGCCTAGAACCGGCTATTGCGACCTATCAATCGACCGAGCAACAAAGGCATAATCTGGCCGAGCAAATCGGCAATATGACAACATTGTTGCAGACCCGTATTGAGCTGTCGCTGCAACGCCAAAACGCTGATCTGCTGACCTCGCTCAATGCTGCGGCAGAACGCCAATTGCGTCTGCAGCACACGGTTGAGGGCGTCTCGACGGTTGCCATTAGCTATTATTTGGTAAGCCTTTTGGCCTATCCGACTGACTGGCTGCTGGCCGCGCAACCGGCGCTGGACGCCGATATTGTGCGCGCCGCTTTGGTCGCCATTACTGTGCCGCTTGTTTGGCTGGGCATTCGTCGCTTGCTTCGCGCCAGTATTACCCGCAAATAGAGGCTGCAGTTTCTAACGCGGGACACGCCAAGCAGCCGCGCGCCGCAAAAAAACAGCCGTGGCGACACATAGTGTGGGAGGGCAATCACGACGCGCTGACACGGCCTGCCGATCAACGCCCCAAATCCCTTCGATACGCCGCCGACAAAAAAGCCGCCATGCTCGGAAAGATGCGGCGGCAGGCCAGTAGCTTGGACACGACTGACCGAACAAACGGTGCGCGCATTAAAGCGGCGGACCATTTGGTCGTTTTTCAGTCGAGCGGATGAAACGGTTGGTTTTCTGGAGCGGGCGATGAGATTCGAACTCACGACCCCAACCTTGGCAAGGTTGTGCTCTACCCCTGAGCTACGCCCGCGTCACAGAATGGCCGCCGAAGCGACGAGGCGTTTTATGCACCATCGGCTGGGTTTTGGCAAGTGGGATATTGCGGCTTTTCTTGCGGCGAGAAAATTACCGGATGCGACATGAAAGCCGACTTGCGTGCGGCGCGTAAATATTGGAATTTGGGGGCAGATAAACTATTTAAGCAATAAGCGCTGTCACCGGATGGCGGGATATGAGGGATTTAAAAATGCAAGAAAGTGAGCTCGGCCGGACCCCTGCCGCCGGGGCTGATGCGGGGGCAGCGATTGTCGATGTAACGACAGAAAGCTTTATGGCCGATGTGGTTGAGGCGTCGCAAGAGACGCTGGTGCTGCTCGATTTATGGGCACCTTGGTGCGGCCCGTGCAAACAATTGACGCCGCTTTTGGAAAAGCTGGTGGGTCAAGCGGATGGCGCGGTGCGCCTTGCGAAAATGAATATTGACGAGCACCCGGCCGTGGCGCAGCAATTGCAGGTGCAATCTATTCCGGCCGTATTTGCCTTTAAGGGCGGGCGTCCGGTCGATGGTTTTATGGGGGCGCTGCCCGAAAGCGAGCTGAAGAAATTTATCGAAAAACACGCGGAAGACGGGCTCGGCCCCTCACCCGCCGAGGCGCTGATTGAGACGGCGGCTGAGGCGCTGGCCAGCGGCCAGACCGCGGACGCTTTGGAATGCTATCAAGCGGCGCTCGATCAAGAGCCGGATAATGTCAAAGCCATGGCCGGTTTGGCGCAGGCCGCTTTGGCAGCGGATGATATGGAGGCCGCCAAAGCGGTGCTGGATGCCGCGCCGCCGCATGATAATGACCCGGATCTCGCCGCCGCGCGCGCCGGCCTGGCACTGGCCGAAAAAATGGCCGATAAGGGCGCCGGCGATAGCGCTGAAATACAAGCGCTGCAGGCCCGACTTGCGGGTGATGAAAACGACCATCAGGCGCGCTTTGACTTGGCTTTGGCTTATCACGGTGCGGGCGCGCGCGAGGCGGCGCTCGACACGTTGCTCGATTTGGTGGCCCGCAATCGTGGCTGGCAGGATGATGCGGCGCGCAAGCAATTGGTCGAATTTTTCGACGCTTATGGCGCTATGGATGAGCTGGTGGTGGCGGCGCGTAAGCGTTTATCATCGCTTTTGTTCAGCTAATGGCAGCTGACGGAAAGGTATGTCCTTGTGACTTATGACTCGATAAATGATCTGCCCGAAACCATTCCGGTGTTTCCGCTGGACGGTGTGCTGTTGCTGCCGCGCGGGCATTTGCCGCTGAATATTTTCGAGCCGCGCTATTTGAAAATGTTTGACGATGCGCTGGGCCGCGGACGCCTTATCGGCATTATCCAACCGCGCGATGACCGCCCGACCGCTGATGATGAGGGCCCGGCGCTGCATGATGTCGGTTGCCTTGGCCGCATTACCTCATTTAGCGAAACCGATGATGGGCGGATGATTATTTCGCTGACCGGCGTGGCGCGGTTTCGGGTCGCCGAGGAGTTGAATGTGCTGACGCCCTATCGACAAGTGCGCGCCGATTACCGCCCCTATGATAGCGATCTCATTGCCGATGTCGGCGGCATTGATGTCAATCGTGACGGCGTGATTGATGTGCTGAAACGCTATCTCGACCTGAACGGCATGCAAGCCGATTGGGAAGCTATTGAGGAAAGCGGCAATGAGGCGCTGGTCAATTCGCTATGCATTATCAGCCCCTATGGCGGGCCGGAGAAACAGGCCATGCTGGAAGCGCCGAGCTTGGGCGAGCGGGCTGAGATTTTGATTGCATTGACCGAAATGGTGCTGGCGCAAATGAGCCGCGCCGGTGGGTCAAACGACAATGCGATGCAATAAATACCGATGGGGACGAGCATGAGCACGAAATTGGATCCGGCGATTTTGGAAATTCTCGTCTGCCCGGTCACGCGCGGGCCGCTGCAATATGACGAAAAAGCGGATGAGCTGATTTCGAAAGAGGCCAAGCTGGCCTTTCCGGTGCGCGACGGCATCCCCATCATGCTGCCCGAAGAGGCACGCATGCTCGACATGTAAGCGCCTAGGCGTTCGGAAAACCTTTGCCCTGCATCAGGCGCGGCATGGTGTCGGCGCTCACGCCGGCATTGGCCTGCGCGGTAAACGCGGCGCGCCAAGCGGGGCGCGTTTCGGCGGCGCGCCCGACCATGGCAAGACCGAGCCGCCCGAGCGGGGCCATGGGTCCGGAGAAGAGCGCCGCCAGACCATGCGTGGTCGCGGCCGTCAGTGCCGCATCGCCGCGCCGCGCTTGCTCATATTGGGCTAACATGGTGGCGTCATCAAGCGGCAGGCCGAGACGGCGGGCTGCATAAAGCGTATCAGCCAAAAGGGCCGCATCGCGGAGGCTCAAATTAAAACCTTGCCCGGCTAGCGGATGCACGACATGCGCCGCATCGCCGAGGCGCACATAAGACGGGCCGGTCATTTCCTGCGCCAAAGACAGCGCCAAAGGCTGTACACCCATATCGCCTTGCGGCGTCAAATCGCCAAAGCGGGTTTGCGTCGCCTTGCGCAATTCATGCGCTAAAATATCGCCTCCCAGAGCGGCCAGTGCTTTGGCTTTGGCGCGCGGCAGCGACCAGACCAGTGCCAATCGATCTTTATAGGGCAACGGCAACAGCGCCAGCGGCCCGTCGGGTAGAAAAATCTGCGCCGCCATTTGCCCATGCGGGCGGCTGCTATGCAATGTGCCGACCAATGCGGCGGCTTCATAATCGGCGGTTAAATCTTGCGCTGCCGCCACCCCCCGCCAAGCCGGTGTTGCGCGATAGCAATCGACCAGCAGGGCGACAGGCTGCGCCGTGCCATCGGCCAGTCGTGCGGTTTTATCGGCCGCGTCGAAGTCCGTAATGGGCGCAGCGAGGCAGGTAATGCGCTTGGCGGCAATGCGCGCGCTCAATGCTGTGTGCAGGGCGCGGCCCAAACCCGCGAGACTGACAATATGCGCCAGCGGCGTCGCGTCTGCACCGCTCTTAGGCGCTGTGCCAAAGCCCAATCGCGCCGGCAGCATGCCACCATCCACATCATCGGCACGGCCATAGACATGCATATCGAGGATCGGGCTGCTCGGCAGGTCGAGATGCGACCAGACATTGAGGGCTTGCAGCATGGCTTGCGCCGCCGGCGACAGGGCCAGCACGCTTTGCCAATCATCATGCCGATCATCCGGTTCGGCAGCAGTTGCGCCAGGCGGCGTCACAGCCAATTGCGGCTCGACCATGACGGTCAGGCCCCCCGCAGCCAGGCTCAGCGCGGCAGCGCGCGCCGCATTGCCGCCCCCGGCAATGAGGATCGGGGCGTTGACACTATTGGGATTATTTAAAGACGCGCTCATAAGGCGGAGACTGCCCGAAAAGCGCCGCGTCGACAAGCGCCCTATGGCCGCATGGCGACGCCAAAGGACTCGCCTGCCTAAAAAATAGCCAGCTATTGTCGCTTCGCCCAAAAAATAGGCACAATAGCCGATACGCGGGTGCCGCTGCTTGCGCAGGGTTTAGGGGTCTTCCGCCCTCCGGCATTTGGCACAGATATTGCATAAATTCTCTGAAAATAACTTTGGGGGTTATCATGGAAACGCAACTCGTAGGCGGCGACGTCTTCTTTATTCTTATGGGCGCCATTTTGGTGTTCGCAATGCATGCCGGCTTTGCTTTTTTGGAAGTGGGCACGGTGCGCAGCAAAAACCAGGTCAATGCCATGGTCAAAATCCTGTCGGATTTCGGCATGTCAACGCTGGCTTACTTCTTTATCGGTTACAGCGTCGCTTACGGCGTCGACTTTTTGTCCTCGGCCGCGACCATTAGCGGCAATGAGGGCGGCGAGACCTATGGTCCGCAAGGCCTGTCACTGATCAAGTTCTTCTTCCTGCTGACATTTGCCGCTGCCATTCCGGCTATTATCTCGGGCGGTATTGCCGAGCGCGCCAAATTCGGCTCGCAGCTCATCGCTTCTGCGGCCGTTGTCGGTTTTGTTTATCCGTTTTTCGAGGGCATGATTTGGAACGGTAATTTCGGTTTCCAAGGCTGGTTGGAAGCAAGCTTCGGTGCCTCCTTCCACGATTTCGCCGGCTCGGTTGTCGTGCATGGTGTTGGCGGTTGGCTGGCTTTCTCGGCCGTTATCCTGCTGGGTGCGCGTCTGGGCCGCTATGGTGATAAGGGCACGGCTTTCCCGCCGAGTTCAATCCCGTGGCTGGCGCTGGGTAGCTGGTTGCTGTGCATTGGTTGGTTCGGCTTTAACGTTGTCTCGGCGCAATCGCTGGAAGGCGTGTCCGGTCTGGTCGCAGTCAATTCATTGATGGCCATGGTTGGCGGTTTGCTGGCGGCTTTGTTCTTCGGCAAAAACGATCCGGGCTTTGTGCATAATGGCGCGCTGGCCGGTCTGGTTGCCGTTTGTGCCGGTTCAGATGTCATGCATCCGGGCGGCTCGCTGGTCACCGGTATTATTGCCGGCTTCCTGTTTGTGAAAATGTTCATTATTTGTCAGGAAAAACTGAAGATTGACGATGTCCTGGGTGTCTGGCCGCTGCACGGTCTGGCCGGTGCTTGGGGCGGTATTGCCTGCGGTATTTTCGGTGCCGAAGCCTTTGGCGGTCTCGGCGGTGTAAGCCTGATGTCGCAAATCATCGGCACGGTTGTCGGTTGTGCCTTTGCTGCGATTTGCGGTGCGATCATTTATGGCGCGCTGAAGCAGACCATCGGTATTCGCTTGAGCGAAGAAGAAGAGATTGAAGGCGCGGATCTGTCGATCCACAAAATCGCCGCCAATCCGGAAACCGGAATTGGTCGCTAGGGCGCAAGCTTTGACCTCAGACCTTTGACCGGCGTGCCCTGGCTGCGCTAGTCTGACAAAGGCTGATTCGAATACGCTTACTATAACCGGGCGGAGCGAGAGCACCGCCCGGTTTTTGCTTGCTGATAGTTGGAGACAAATATGTCTGATGGGCCTTTTGACGCCCTGCCCGCCTCGCCCTTTGCTCGCTTGCGCGGGCTTTTGGATGATGTGACACCTGCGCGCCCGCCTGTTTCATTGGCACTGGGCGAGCCGCAACACGCCCCCCCGGCCTTTGTGCTCAAGGCTTTGGGCGAAGCGGCGCGCGATGCAGGCGATGATTATGGCCGCTATCCGCCAATTGGCGGTACGGATGAATGGCGCGACGCGGTGACCGGTTGGCTTGCGCGCCGTTTTGGTTTGGCAGCTGATTTTCTGAGCGCCCCGACGCAAATCCTGCCGCTTACCGGCACACGGGAAGGCCTGTTTTTGGCGGCCCAATTGGCCCCACAAAAACAAAATGGGCTGATGGCCATGCCCAACCCGTTCTATCAGGTTTATGCCAGCGCGGCGGTCGCCGCCGGGGCCACACCGATTTATCTCGACGCGCCGCAAGCGACCGGCTTTCTGCCCGATCTCGACGCGCTAGACGCCCCCTTATTGGATAAATTGCGGGCGCTTTATCTCTGCTCTCCCGCCAATCCGCAGGGCGCGATTGCCGATAAAGCCTATTTGCGGCGCGCCTATCACTTGGCCAAAAAGCATCATTTCCTGCTGCTGGTCGATGAGTGTTATAGCGAAATATATGACGCCGCCGCGCCGCCCTCCATGCTCGAGGTGATGGCTGAAGCAGGCGATGGCGATGCGCCGGTCATCGTGTTTCACTCGCTGTCAAAACGCTCCAATCTGGCCGGCCTGCGCTCCGGATTTGCCGCCGGGGGCGCAGGCTTTATGGCGGCTTTTCATAAATTGCGCATGGTCGCCGGTCCGCAATCGCCGCTGGCCGCGCAACACGCGGCCGCCTTGGCTTGGGCCGATGATGCACATGTTGAAGAAAACCGCGCACATTATCGCGCCAAGCTGGATGTCGCCGAAGAAATTCTCGGCGGCCAATTCGGGTTTTATCGTCCGCAAGGCGGCTTTTTCTTATGGTTGAATACCGGCGATGGCGAACAAGCGGCGCGCCTTTTGTGGCAAGAGGCGGGTTTGCGGGTTCTGCCCGGCGGCTATTTGACGACACAAAATAAAGCCGGCGCAAATATCGGCGCCCCCTATATACGCCTTGCTTTGGTGGCGCCGACCGACGCGATTGGCGACGCCTTGACCCGCTTGCGCGATTGCCTTTTGCACCACGGCATGGATGGGTTAGGGTAGAGTTGCATGAGCTGGTATGAAGATAAAAAGAATAAATGGCAGCCGCGTCTGCGCCGTCTGATCGCAGCGCTTTGGCTGCGCCTGACCGCCAGCGTCAGTCTCGCGGCAATCGGCTTTGCCGCGCTGGCACTGATCAGTTTTGACCCGCAAGACGCCAGTCTCAATACCAGCACCTCGCAAACTGTCGGCAATTGGATGGGCCTTGCCGGAGCCTATCTCGCCGATATTATCCTGCAATTGGTCGGCCATGCGATTTGGTTGATTTTGCTGCCTCTGGCGGCGCGCAATTTGCGCCAATTGCGCGGCACCGATGTCAGCCTGCCGAATTGGCGTTTCTTGGCCGCGTTTTTTGCCCCTGTATTAATGGCGCTGGCACTGGCACTGTCCATTCGCACCGCCTCGGCTGATGCACCGTTTCCGGGTGGCGCGCTGGGGCAAATTCTTGCCGGAGGCGTAGAAAACGCGTTCGCCTTTTTCACGCTTTATCTGCCGCGCAATGGCGAATTGGCACTTGCTGCCATGGCCGCTTTGGGGGCGCTGTTGCTGGCCCTGTTTGCCTCGGCCCTGACGCAGCAAAGCTTGCGGGCGGCTTGGCATAGTCTGCGTTTGGCGGCAAAGGGCCCGGCCCTGTCTTGGCGCGCAGCCGGTGCCGGCAAGGCGGCGGCGCTGGCGCTTACAAGGCTAGCAAAATGGCGGCCCCAAATCGGGGGCGCGCAAAAGACAGCCCCAACTGCCGATGATTATGCGGCGCTGGATGAAGAAGATAGGGGGCCGACCGATGCCGGCCTGATAGTTGACACGACCGAGCAAGACGTCGCTCCCGAGCCGCGCATTGATGCGCCGTCTCCGGCACCGAAGAAAGGCCGCCGCGCCGCGCGCGAGGCGCAACCGAGCCTTGGCTTTGATAAAAAGGCGAGCTTTGAACTGCCGCCCTTGCGCCTCTTGACCGAACACAAGCCCCCGCGCCCGACGCAAAAACTCAGCACGGACGCGCTGCAGGCCAATGCCCGCATGCTGGAAAGCGTGCTCGGCGATTTTGGTGTTAAGGGTCAGATCACCAATGTGCGCCCCGGCCCGGTGGTGACATTATATGAATTGGAGCCGGCGGCCGGCGTGCGTTCATCACGCGTGGTCGGGCTGGCCGATGATATTGCGCGCTCGATGAGCGCTGTGTCAGCGCGTGTCGCGCCTGTGCCCGGTGCCAATGTTATCGGCATCGAGCTGCCCAATCAGACGCGCGAGCTGGTCAGCCTGCGTGAATTGCTCTCAAGCGCCGATTTTGAAAGCGGCAAATCGAAATTGACCATGGCTGTGGGTAAGGATATTGGCGGTGCCCCGGTCATGGCTGATTTGGCCCGCATGCCGCATTTGCTGGTCGCCGGCACGACGGGCTCGGGCAAATCGGTCGGCATTAATACAATGATCTTGTCGTTGCTCTATCGCCTGACGCCTGACCAATGCCGCCTTATTCTGGTCGATCCGAAAATGCTCGAGCTGTCGGTTTATGACGGCATCCCGCATTTGCTGGCACCGGTTGTCACCGAGCCGAAAAAAGCTGTTGTGGCGCTCAAATGGGTGGTGCAGGAGATGGAAAACCGCTATCGCAAAATGGCCAAGATCGGCGTGCGCAATATTGACGGCTTTAACGAGCGCATGCGCGAGGCGCAACGCACGGGTGAGACATTGACGCGCCGCGTGCAGACCGGCTTCGACCCTGAAACCGGCGAGGCGATTTATGAAGAAGAGACCCTTGCACCCGAAGTGCTGCCTTTCATTGTTGTGGTGATCGATGAGATGGCCGATTTGATGATGGTGGCGGGCAAGGATATTGAGGCGGCCGTGCAGCGCCTGGCGCAAATGGCGCGCGCCGCCGGCGTGCATCTCATCACCGCGACACAACGCCCCTCGGTCGATGTCATTACCGGCACGATCAAGGCCAATTTCCCGAGCCGCATGTCTTTTCAAGTGACCTCAAAAATCGACAGCCGCACTGTGCTGGGTGAGATGGGGGCGGAGCAATTATTGGGCCAGGGCGACATGCTGTATATGGGCAATGGTGCGCGGGTGCAGCGCGTGCACGGGCCGTTTGTCTCCGATGAGGAAGTTGAAAAAGTCGTCAGCTTCTTAAAAAACCAAGCCACACCCGATTATATTGAGCAGGTGACACAGGAGCCCGAAGAGGCACCCGATATGGAACCGAGCGCGGCCGACAGCCTTTACGACCAAGCCGTCGCCATTGTTACACGCGATGGCCGTGCCTCGACCTCCTATGTCCAGCGCCGCTTGCAAATCGGCTATAACCGCGCCGCGCGGCTGATCGAGGAAATGGAAGAGCAGGGCGTCATAAGCCCGCCCAACCATGCCGGTAAGCGCGAAATTTTGGTCGGCAAGCATTAATGCGCTGTGCCCTGCCTCGCCGAAACATGGCGCTGGCCGCGCTGGCCGCGCTGGCCTGTCTTGTGGCAATGGGTTTTGTCGGCGACAGCCATGCGCAAGAAGCGCAGCCGCAGACCATGACAGGGGCGGGCATTGATGCCGGGATTGACGCTAGCATTGATGCGGCGCGCCTTGAGCAAATCAATCAAGGGCTGAAGGCCCTGCCGCCGCAATCGGGTCGCTTTGAGCAAATCCTGCCCAATGGCGGCATGGCTGAAGGCCGTTACTTGATGGATTGGCCGGCGCGACTGCGCTTTGCCTATGAGGGGCAAAGGGGCGGCAGCGTAGTCACCGTCAAAGGCAAATTTGTCGCCGTGCAGGAAACGCCGGGGGCGGAGCCCAACTGGTTCCCCGTCGCACTGACACCGCTCGCCGTGCTGCGCCAAGCCGTGGCTGATGGCATTGAGCGGGCCATGTTGGTCGAGGTGCAAACCGAGCCGGCTTTCATCGCTCTCAGCTTGCGCGATCCAAGCGGTGAATTACCCGGCACAGCGACCCTGTATTTTACCCGCCCCGATTTACAGCTTTATGCTTGGCGTCTCATCGATGTGCAAAATGTCGTGACGCAAGTGCGCCTGCGCGACCGGAAAATCCATAAAAGCCTGTCAGACAGCCTGTTTGATATAGAATATGATGACGTGTTTGACGATTAGTCGAAAGGGAAGACGCCATGCGCCGCATGACCCAAGACAGTGATAATGACTGGCAACCCGATGCCGAAAACCTGATGGCATTGGAGGCCGAAATTCCGGTGCTACAAGCCGTGCGCGAATTTGCCGAGCGCGCGCAAAGGGCACGCTGGTTTGCCGAATTGGGCGAGCCCTTTGACGCCGCGACGGAGCAGATTGCCCGCGCTTATTTGGATGGTCTGGGGTTTCCCGATGCCGATGCAATTGCCGTGATGAATTGGGACGATGCGCTGGACGCTTCCGAAACGCTTGATCTTAATGCCGAGGCATGGGAGGCCGAGGAGCAATTGCGCGCCGCGTTGATGGACGAGGTGCTGAGCGGTGTCAGCGAGGAAGGGCTCGGCGTGGTGCTGGCGCATATGGCGGCGCAATTGGCCGACCTTTTGCCCGAAATGATCGATGAGGCGTTGATGATGGCCGATGAACTGCCTGACACAATCCGTGATTTGGGGGTTGGGTCAGCGCAACAGGCCGCACATGGGGCTGCTTTGGCCCTTGCTGCAGCCGCGATTACAGCCCAAAATGACGGCCTCGAAGCCGGTGAAGAGGCGCTCAACCACCCGCTTTTGCTCAGATACAGGCTTTTTGAGCTGGGTCGCTGGCCGCTCGCCCTGACCGGTCGCACACTCAATCTCTTTTGAGCCCAAGAGCCGGCAAAATTGACGAAAAACAGGACCAAAACTCTCTGTAATATATCGTGAGCCACTGTAACAAACGGGCCTTGAGTCAAAAAAGGCCGGAAAGGCTCGAAAGGGAAGCCGAAAATGTCAGTATTATCGAATTTTGAGGGTCGCCTCGCCATCGTCACCGGTGCGGCAGAGGGCATTGGCGCCATGCTGGCCGAGGGCTTTGCGCGTCATGGTATGGATGTGGCGCTGCTGGACATTCAAAAAGAGGCGGCTGACGCGACGGCGGCGCGACTGGCGCGCGCAACCGGTCGCGATTGTTTTGCCATGCGTGTCGATGTCAGCGATCGTGACGCCATGGTTGCGGTGGCTGATGATTTGGCCGAAAAACGCAGCGATTGGGGCATGGTCTGGATCAATGCCGGTGTCGGCGTCGGTGCGGCGCTGATTGGCGGTAATCCGCGCGCCGCTGAATGGGGTTATGGCGTCAATGCGCTGGGCGCGATTTGGACAGCGCAGGCCTTTTTGCCGCATCTTTTCGCCCAAAGCGGCGCGCGCCATATCGGCTTTACCGCCTCCAGCGCCGCGCTGTCCGCGCCGCAAGCGCCTCTAACGCTTTACGCCGCCACCAAACATGCCAGCCTTGGTCTGGCCGAGGGGTTGCGCGAGGAGGCGGCGGCGCAAAATGTGCCCATGACGATTTTATGTCCCGGCCTGCTGAACACAGATATTTGGGATGCGGCGCGGGCGCGGCCGGAAAAATTCGGCGGCCCGCGACGCATGGATCCGGCGATTGCCGGTCAATGGCGTGCCGCCTTGAAACCGCAAACCATGTGGCCGCATATCGTTGAAAAAATTGCCGACGGCGGCGGCTATTTGACGTGCTTGCCGCCCGGCGACCGGCGCGCCGATATTGCGGCGCGGTTCGACGCCATATTGGATTCGATTGTGACTTTGGATGAAAAAGAGGGCTTTTAATCATGCGTATTGTTTCGTGGAATATTAACTCAGTGCGTTTGCGCGAACCTTTGGTCTTAAACCTCATGGATCAGTTGCAGCCCGATGTGATTTGCTTGCAAGAAACCAAATGTCCGAATGACAGCTTTCCGGAAAAAGCTTTTAAAAAAGCCGGTTTCGAGCATATCGCCAAAAACGGCATTAAGGGCTATCACGGCGTGGCGACGCTGTCGAAGCACGAGATTCTCGACCAGTCCTATGTCGATTTTTGCGGCAAGCAAGACGGGCGGCATATGCACACCACGGTCAATGTCAACGGCACGCCGGTCGCCATTCATAATTTTTATGTGCCGGCGGGGGGTGACGAGCCGGATCGCGAGATTAATGAGAAGTTCGGTCACAAGCTTGATTTTCTGGCCGAGATGACAAAGATGTTCAAAAAACAAGCCAAACAAAAAGACGCGCCGCAAGCGGTATTGCTGGGCGATTTGAATATTGCACCGGGCGAGCATGATGTCTGGTCATCCAAGCAGTTGAAGAATGTCGTGTCGCATACGGCCATTGAAATCGAGACATTGGCGAAGGTGCAGGCCAGTCTCGATTGGGATGATGTGGCGCGGCGCTTTGTGCCGCCGGAAGAAAAACTTTATAGCTGGTGGAGTTATCGGGCGCGCGATTGGGCGGCCTCGGATCGGGGCCGTCGCCTCGATCATATTTGGGTGACGCCGGGCCTCAGCGCGCGCGTCACCGATTATGGTGTGCTGCGCGCGGCGCGCGGCTGGGAGCGGCCATCCGATCACGCACCGATTTATATCGACCTCGATTAAAGACAGCGGTTTTTCAATCTTGCCTTTCGCCCCGCATCTCCTAAAGTTTAACGCGTAAGTGAGGACGAGGGGCATGTCTGAGGATTTAGCCATGGAGCAAAAGGCATTTGCCGATATTTGCGCCGCCGTCGCAGCGCAAAGCGACGCGATTGAAGCGGCGCGGCAATTACCGGCTGAATTGGCGCGCGATTTGGCCCGCGCTGGCATGTTCGACATGTTTGTGCCGCGCGCCATTGGCGGGCAAGAATTGTCGCCGCTTGAAGGAATGGCGCGGCTTGAAAAACTCGCTATGCATGACGCGGCCAGTGCTTGGGTGTCGATGATCGGCGCGACGGCCGCCATTGGCAGTGCCTATATTGATCAAGATATTGGCCGCGATATGTTTGCCGGTGAGGCACGCATCACATGCGGCATATTTGCGCCCAATGGCCGCGCGCTGCGAGATGGCGATGACTATATTGTTTCGGGGCGTTGGGCTTGGGCGTCGGGTTCGGCGAATGCCGATTATATCGGCCTTGGCTGTATGGCTGTTGCGCATGAAGACGAGGCGCCAAGCGGCGATAAAATCCGCCTGCTCATGGTGCCGCGCGAGGATATTATTTTCCACGACACATGGCATACAATGGGGTTGTGCGGCACCAGTTCGGGCGATGTCGAGGTGAAAAATGCCCGCGTGCCGGTGGCGCATAGCTATTCGATTGCAACGGATGCGCCTTGGGCCGACACGCCTCTTTATAAAATGCCCTATTTCGGTTTTTTGGCGACCGGCGTCGGGGCGGTGGCTTTGGGCAATGCCCGTGCCGCGCTGGATGATGTCATCGAATTGGCGACGCAAAAACGCTCTATGGGCCATGCCCGCACGCTGGCCGAACGCGGCGGCGTGCAGGCCGCTTTGGCCGAAGCGGAAGCCGAATGGCGCAGTATCCATGCGGTTTATTGGCAGACACTGAACGCCATTTGGGAGGCGGTGCAGGCCGGTGCCGATATGACCCCCACGCGGCGCGCCGATTTGCGGCTCATCTCAACCCATGCCGTGCGCCGGGCGGTGCAAGTGGTGCGCGCCGCGCATGATATTGCCGGCGGCACATCTGTCTATAAGACCAGCGCCATCCAACGTCGCCTGCGCGATGCAGAAACCATGACGCAACATATGATTGCCAATGCGGCGACTTATGAGCTGGCCGGTCGTGTGCTGCTGGGCGGCTATCATGACGGTATGCAGCTTTGAGCTTTTAACGGCCGCGCTTGGCACCCGCCAGTTTGTCGCAGCAAAACGGCCTTGCGGGGCCTTCACCACTTGCCTAATCTATGGCGAAATTTGGAGGATATTATGCTTGGTACTTACACCCCCCCGTGGATGACGGAAGATCTGTCGATTTTCAAAGACGCCGCCAGTCGATTCATGACAGCCGAATTTGTGCCGTTGACCGATAAATGGCACAAGCAGGGCATTGTCGATCGCGATGCTTGGACGAAAGCCGGTGAGGCCGGTCTGCTGCTGACATCGATTCCGGAGGAATATGGCGGTGGCGGCGGCGATTATCGCCACGAAGCGATTTTGACTGAAGAGCAAATCCGCCTTGGTGTCGGCGGTTGGGGCCAGTCGGTGCATTCGCTGATCTGTTCGCATTATTTCCTCGCCTATGGCACGGAGGAGCAGAAGAAGAAATATCTGCCGAAAATGGCGACCGGTGAAATGGTCTGCGCCATTGCCATGACCGAGCCGGGCACCGGCTCTGACTTGCAAGCGGTAAAAACCACGGCGCTGAAAGACGGCAATCAATATGTCGTCAATGGCTCGAAAACCTTCATCACCAATGGCCAACATGCCGATTTGGTTCTGGTGGTTGCCAAAACCGACCCGACGCAAGGTGCCAAAGGCATTTCCCTGATGATTGTCGAGACCGGCGATGCCGACGGCTTTGCGCGCGGGCGTAATCTCGACAAAATGGGCCAACACGCGGCCGACACGTCGGAACTGTTTTTTGACGAAGTGAAAGTGCCGGCCGAAAACGTGCTGGGCGGCACGGAAGGCCAAGGCTTTTATCAGCTCATGCAGCAATTGCCGGCTGAGCGTCTGGTTATTGCCAATCAAGCGGTCGCCGCTATTGAACGCGCTTTGGACCTGACTTTGGACTATACGCGCGAACGCACGACCTTCGGCAATGCGATTTTTGATTATCAAAACACGCAATTCAAACTGGCCGAATGCAAAGCCACATGGATGGCCGCGCGCGCCATGGTAGACGAGTTGACGGCGCAATTGCTGCGCGGCGAGCTTGATGCCAATGCGGCGGCGGCGGCCAAGTTTTGGTGCACGGAGCGTGAAAATGAAGTGATCGATACTTGTCTGCAATTCTTTGGCGGCTGGGGCTATATGGATGAATATCCGATCAGCCGCATGTATACGGATAGCCGTGTGCAGCGTATTTATGGCGGTTCCAATGAGGTGATGCGGATGCTGGTTGCCCGCTCGCTGTAAGCTGAGACACTTTAAAAAAAGACGCCGTCGGTCAAAAGAGACTGGCGGCGTTTTTTTGTTCGGCTAAGCTGTCAGATAAATAAGGAGTTTGTTGACTATGGGGCAGCATAAATCAGGCACCGGCGCTTTCGCCGTCAGCCTTACGACCGTTTTACTATGTATCAGTGGCGCAGCGGCGCAAAGCGCGTCCGACCCGCAAGCGGCGCCCGGCTTCTGGTCTCTCTTATTCGATAAGGGCGGCTTGGTGACATGGGCGATTGCGCTTTTATCGGCAGTCGGCCTGCCGATTGCTGCCGTCAAAGTTTATCAATTCGTGCAAATGGATATTTGGCGCCCGCAAGAGCTCGATGAGGCTATGCGGTTCTATAAGTCCGGTCAGGTGCAAGGCCTGTCAGCACGCTTTGAGACGCTGGCCCATCCGGCGGCGTCGCTTTTGGGCTTTGCGATCGGCGAGGCGCATGGCGGGGCCATGACGCCGGCTCTGTTGCGCGAGGAATTGACCCGGCGTGCGCAATATCTTATTCGCCATTTGGCGCGCCATATCTGGATCCTCGAATTGATCGCCGCCTCGGCCCCACTACTTGGTCTGCTGGGCACAGTGCTGGGTATGATTGTCGCTTTTCAGGGCGTCGGCCAAGGCGCCGGCGGTGCTGATACGGCGCTCTTGGCGTCGGGCATTTGGGAGGCGCTTTTGACCACCGCTTTTGGTCTCGGCGTGGCGCTGCCATTTTCCATATTGGCGGCCGTGTTCAATAATGCGGTCGATGATGTGCGCGATTTTGTCGAGGATGCGCTGTCCGATATTCTGGTGCGCGCGGAAAGCGCTTAGACCATGCAGCTCGCCCCGCGCCGCAAAAAACCGACTATGATGGGGCTGACGCCCCTGATTGATATGATTTTTTTGTTGCTTCTGTTTTTCCTGCTCGGCTCGGACTTTGTCACTTATGCCGAAAGTCGCCTCTCGCCGCCGCGCGGCACGGGCGGCGATGACAGTGCCGGTCAGCCGGCCATTGTTGCGCTGGCGGCGGATGGCGGT
Source organism: Alphaproteobacteria bacterium (assembly GCA_965658615.1). Classification (GTDB taxonomy): domain Bacteria; phylum Pseudomonadota; class Alphaproteobacteria; order RS24; family RS24; genus UBA8337. The sequence goes on from CBFHSX010000005.1 coordinate 39,238, forward strand.
CTGGCGTGGAACGGCACGCCGGTCGATGATGCGGCTTTGCGCGATAAAGCGGTCGCGGCACTGGCGGCGGATGAGGAACAGGTTTTCGTCCTCATGCCCAATGGCGCGGCCAATGTGCAGCAGGTCACTTTTGTGATGGACACGCTGGTTGCCGCCGGGGCTGAAGCGATTACGCTGGAGCGTGATATTTTCGACATTGATTTGGCGGATTTTTAGCCATGCAGATCAAATCCCCCCGCCGCGAAATAAAAAGCATCGACCTCTTGCCGCTGATCAATGTGGTGTTTTTGCTCATCCTGTTTGTGCTCATCGCCGGTCGCCCGACAACCAATCATCCGCAGCAAATCGAAGTGGCCGAGACGGCGATTGACAGCCCTTATCAAGGCGCGCCCTTCGCCGTGCATTTGCGCCAAGATGATTTGTTTTATCTGGCCGATGGCACGCAAGTCACATTGGGTGAAATATCCGAAAAGGTCGTGGCGCTGGGTATTGCAGAACAGGGCTTGGCGGTCGAATTGCTGGCCGACCGGCGCGCTCATGCCAAGCCGCTGTTGGAATTTCGTCGCGCCATGGCAAAGGCGGGGGTCGGTGAGATCAAGCTGAAGACGCAATTTAAGGCGACCGCCAATGAATAATAAACCCAAGAAAAGCGGCTGGTTCAGCCGATTTAGGCGGCGCCTCATCTCTGTGCCACGCCGCGTTTGGCTGGGGCTTTTTGCGCTCTCGCTGGTGCTGCATGTCGCAGCGCTTGGCCTTATGCTTTTGCTTCTATTCGGCGGCGAACGCGGCGGCGGCGAGGCACAAGATAGTGTGGTGATATCAGCCGGTGCGGCCGGGCCCGAAGAGGTAGATTTGGTGCTCGAGGCGATACCGCCCGATGAATTACGCGAAGCCGAAGCCAAGCTTGATTTGTCGGAATTGCTGGATGTGCCGTTGGATACGGATTTCAATGATTTGATGATGGATAATGCCGCCATGGCGGCCATTGCGCCGGCCATGCCGCTGCCCAGCGCGGCGGTAACACAACGGGCCATGGCCGGTGGCGGATTGATTTCCGGTGTGCCGCAAACCTTTGCCGATTATATCGAGCATTTGCAGAATACCGGCATTGATGTCGTCTTCGCCATTGATGCTACCGGCTCCATGGTCTGGGTGCACCGCAATGTGCGCCAGCGCATGCAGCAGCTTGCTGCCTATGTGCGTAATCTGGTGCCGCTGGCGCGCTTTGGCATTATTGTTTATCGCGATTACAGCGATATTGATTTCGTCACAAAAATCAGCCAGCCCAGTTTTGACATACTGAAAGCGCGCCGCTTCATGGCCGAGATTGACGCGGTTGGCGGCGGCGATTATCCCGAAGCCGTGACACAAGCGCTGCGCGATGCGGAAGGTCAAATCGCCTGGCGGCCCGGCGCGCAACGCGTGGTCATTATCATCGGTGATGCCCCGCCGCATCGCCATGAGGCCGGCGAAGCGGCTCAGATTGCCGAACGGATGAAAAGCCGTGGCGCGCGGCTTTCCTTGCTCGACAGTCGCGTCGAGGCCAATCGCGCCATGCTGGGGCGCGCCTCGCCGACCGAGCGCAAAGTCGATTTAATGGCGCAAGGGGCGATGCCCGAATTTCGCCGTTTGGCGCGTCTTGGCGGCGGTGTCGCAGCGACACTGGCAGCGGAGCGGCAATTGATGAAGACGCTGGCGCTGTTGATTTTTGACGACCGGTTCCATGATGAGTTGGCGCCGTTTCTGGCCAATCTGGAATAGGGTGCAAAATGGCCAGACATTTCTTTTCTTCGCTTTTCGCCATTTTGCTGACCGCGTGTTTTTACGGCGCAACGGCGCGCGCCTGCGATATGCCGCCCGCCGCCCTATTGCAGCCGCTTGATGGCCTGCGCGCCGCTTTGCGCGAAGCGCCCGCGCCGCTTTTGAGCGCCATGGATACTTATTCAATCGGCATGGAGGCGTGTTATGACGGCCTGCGCGGGCCGTTGGAATTGGCGCCCTTGGCGCAGCAGTCAGACGCTTTGGCCGATCATATGGCGGCCCTGCGTAAAGCCGCCGAGGACGAAGTGCGCGATGATGAGTTCGCTTATGAGGATCTGCTTTCCTCCGACCATTGGGCCGATATTGAAGCGATGCGCGTTGCGTCGGCCTATGCGGCGGCTTGGGGGCAATTGGCCATGGCGGTGCGTCATGTCTCAGCCAATGATAAAAAGGAGGCGCTGGCGGCGGCGCAAAAAAAGCTACGGGCTCTGAGTTTCGAGTTCAAGCACCCGCAATTGGTCCAGCGCGCCATGTATGGTTTGGCGACGGCGCAAATCGAGGGCGGGCAATTGGCGGCGGCGACGGCCAGTTTGGAACGTTTGCAAGCCTCGCTGAAACGCGGCGGCAACAGCGATTTCGCCGGCGCGGTAAACGCCTTTCATGCACGCATCACAGACCCGGCCTATGTGCCGCCGCCGCCGCTTTTTGAAAAACAAGCCGCCGCCCCTGAGGGCGCGCAGCCTTTGACCTTGGGGCAGGCTGACGGCGCGGCGGGGGCGCTGGCTTTGGCGCGTCAAGCACTGCGCGAAGCCCGACCGGCGCGCGAGATCACCGCGCTTTTGCGCCCCGCCTTTGGTGGTGATGAAGCGGCCTTGCGTGCCGCTTTGGATTTGGTATCGCGCGACCAGCTTTTGCTGGAGGCGATGGATTATGAGCCGGGTCAATCTTTGCGCGTCATGCGGCTGGCTTTTGCCGGTGGGCAATATGGCCAGTTGGAAGCGGCTTGGGCCGGGGTCAAAGCCTATTACCCTTATTTGCCGCTGGGGCTGAAGCGCCGCGTTGATTACCAGCTTGGTGTTGCGCTGTTAAATCTGGGCGCGCTCGACCGTGCCGTCTCGCATCTGTGGGCGGCGCGCAAGACGCTGGGTGATGGGCCGCAAGCCGAGGTCATTGATAAGCTCATCGCGCTGGCGCAATTATCTTACGATACGCCGCCAGATGCGGCGCGGCTTGCCCTGGCTGAAAGCTTCCGCAATATTGCCCTGCCGCAAATGCCGGATGAAGCTGCGCCCGAGACAGTGGCCCCGCCGCCGCTCGATGTGGCGCTTATATTACGCGCGCGTGTCGTTTTGGCGCGCCATGCGGCGCAGCAAAAAGATTGGCAGGCGGCCGATCAATTGCTCAGCGGTATCGGCCCCAGTATGCCGGCCTATCAATTATTTCTCGGTATGCGGGTGCGGCTCTTGGCCGAAGCGGTGCGCGCCAAGCCCGAGGCGCAAGCGCGCAATAAAACCGCGCGCGGTGCTTTTGCGCTTTATCGGCTATGGCAAAACAGTGCCTGTCCGCCAGGCTGCTTGACCGGCGATCGCGCGGCCGTGCATCGTGCGGCGCTGGACATCGCCATATCGGGCGCCTTGCCGCCTGATGCTTTTGGGCAGGCTTATGGTTCTTTTGTTGCGGATGGGGGCGATGCGCGCCCGCTCATGGCCCGCGCCATCGCGTTTTTGGTCAGCGCGCGTGCGCCGCTGCGCTTGGCGCAATTATTGGAGCCGGCAGCCGAGGCCGAAGCGGCTTTTGTGCTCGGCCAGTGGAAAACTTATCTTGCTGACAAAGCCGATTTGGCAGGCGATTATGATTGGCTGGCAACGCAATTGGTCGATCTGCAAGGCCGCCCGCAAGCAGCTCTATTGGAGGCTTTGATGACGCATGATCTGGCCAGTGGCAATGCGACGCGGGCCCTGCCGCTGGCGGAAAAATTGGCGGCCGATTTCCCGCGCCGCCCCTCGGCTTGGTTTTTCCGCGCCGCTGTTTTGGCCGCCAATCAGCGGCATATGGAAAGCGCGCGCGCCTTGGCTGCGCTGGCCGGTCGCACACCGGCTGATGATCCGGTCGGCATGGGGGCAAGGCTGGGCCTGGCGGCTTTGTTTGTGGCGCTGGAGCGCGGCGAGCAGGCTTGCGCCATGCGCGCGAAAATATTCTCACGCCCACAAGCGGCGGACACGTGGCAGACCGCCATTACCGCTTTTCCGCTGCTCGCCGATTGGCAAGCGACCACGGATGGTGCTTGTCAAACTTAGGCTTTTACTTGTGTCAGACGTTAATGGCGGAAATGGCGCATGCCGGTAAACAGCATGGCAAGCCCCGCCTCATCGGCTGCGGCAATCACCTCATCATCGCGTATTGAGCCGCCCGGTTGGATAACCGCCGTTGCGCCCGCTTCGGCGGCGCTTAACAGGCCATCGGCAAAGGGGAAAAACGCATCCGAGGCGACCACAGAGCCGACGGCCAAGGGCGTGTCGGTGCCGCTGGCTTCGGCTGCGTCTTGGCTTTTGCGGGCGGCGATACGCGAGCTGTCGAGGCGGCTCATTTGGCCGGCCCCGACCCCAACCGTTGCGCCGTCTTTGGCATAGACAATAGCGTTGGATTTCACATGTTTGGCGACCGTCCAAGCAAATTGCAGATCGGCCATTTCTTGCGCGCTTGGTTGGCGTTTGGTGACGCAGCGCAGCGCCTCTTCAGCCACATGACCATTATCGCGGTTTTGCACCAAATAGCCGCCCGCCACATTGCGCACGGACAGTCCGGCATCATGCGCTTCAGGCAGGCCACCGGTCAGCAGCAGGCGCAGGTTTTTCTTCGCGGCAATAATCCCGCGCGCCGCTTCATCCGCGTCCGGGGCGATAATCACCTCGGTAAAGATCGCGGTAATCGCTTCGGCCGTAGCGGCGTCCAGTGTCCGGTTCATGGCGATAATGCCACCAAAGGCGGAGACCGGATCGCAGCTCAGTGCTTTTTGGAACGCCGCGGGCAGGCTGGTGCCGCGTGCCACACCGCAAGGATTTGCGTGTTTGATAATGGCGCAGGCGGCGCCTTGGGCAGGGTCAAATTCGGCCACCAGTTCAAACGCCGCATCCGTGTCATTGATATTATTGTAGGACAGGGCCTTGCCCTGGATTTGCATCGCTGTGGCGACACCGATGCGCGGCGTATCGCCAATGTAAAAGCCGGCTTGCTGATGCGGGTTCTCGCCATAGCGCAGGCTTTGCTGCAGCTTGCCGCCAAAGGCGCGATAGGGTGGCATGTCGATATCAAGCTCTTGCGCCATCCAATTGGAAATCGCCGCATCATAAGCGGCGGTGCGGGCATAGGCTTTTTGCGCCAGACGCTTGCGCAAGGGCAAATCCGTGCCGCCATTTTCCAACGCCGCCAACACCTCGTCATAATCCTCATTATCGACCAGCACAGCGACATCATTATGGTTTTTCGACGCGGCGCGGATCATGGCCGGCCCGCCAATATCAATGTTTTCGACACAGGCCGCATAATCGCTGCCGCCCGCAACCGTTGCTTCAAACGGATATAAATTGACCACCAAAAGATCAATGGCGGCGATATTATGCGCTGCCATGGCGGCTTGGTGCGCTTCATTATCGCGTATCGCCAAAAGCCCGCCATGCACATTCGGGTGCAATGTCTTGACGCGGCCATCCATCATTTCGGGAAAGCCGGTCAGTTCCGCCACATCACGACATGCCAGCCCGGCCTCGCTCAGCAATTTCGCCGTGCCGCCGGTCGAGACCAATTCGACATTCAGGGCGGCGAGTTTTTCGGCAAAAGCCACAATGCCGTCCTTATCGGAAACAGAAATAAGGGCGCGGGTTACGGGTTTGACATCAGACATTTGGTTCCTCCGACAATCGGATGCGGGTCACGATAAGGGTTCATATTCAGCTCGAGCTGCGGGTTTTCTGGCTTTTGCCGGCATAGCGCAAGGCCCATTGAATGAGCGTATCGGTATGGCCCAAAACCCCATAAATGGCAAGTTGCTGGGCGCGTTGCGGCACGCCATCGCGGCCCATATACACACTTTCTTCGATTTTTAATTGCGTCGCCTCCGACGGACCGGCCATGCGAAACTGAAAGCCATGGCCGGATCGGCCGAGCAGTAGCACATTATTGCCGCCGCTTTGGCCGGTGGCGCGAATATCCGGGTGCAGGTGAAAGCGCAAATGAAAGCCCGCGCCTTCGCGCGCCACATGGTTCATATCGGCCAGCAGCAAATCCTCACCGCGAATATCCTCGCCCTGCGCGTCAATGAAAAACCGCCGATTATGCCGTACGCCATGGCTGTCGAGAAAACCGGCATGGCTCATCTCAAGCCAAATGCCGCTCTTGTCTTCGACGCGGCGATTATGCACGCGCCAATCGATCGGTTTGAGGCGCGGCCCCAATTGCCGCGCGGCAAAACCATGCCGCAAAAACGGGTCGGTGACATCGCGCTCAAACGCCAATGTGGCATGCGCTGGCAGACCGCGCGCGGCCATTTTCCAAGCCTCGTCATGCACCAGATTGGGGCCGCAATTGGTGATGAATTTATCGCCCGCATAGCTCATCTCAAACGCCAAAGGCGCGGTATGGGCATGGCGGCTGGCTGCTCCCATGGGCGGGTCACCGGCATCGATAAGCAGGCAGCTTTGACCGGCTTCGAGGCGCTGATAGCCGCTTTTCTGGGCAAAACTGATTGTCGAGCCGGATTTGCGGCGCGGCAAAACGGCGTCGATACGCGCCTTATCGGCGCTCAAGCCACCGTGAAAACACGCCAGCTCGCCATTCGAATGGCGCATGAGACGCACCAGCCCCTGCATGCGTTTGACGGTTTCGGGGAATTGCGTCGGCGGTGCGATTTGCCGCGCGGCCAGGCCGCTTTCAATGGCAATCATGTCCGCCAGAATATCGATCAGCACGGAGGGCGCGCGCGATATATGTCCGCCATCGGGCAGGATTTGGCGACGCAATTCGCGCATCAATGCATCCATGCCGCGCCGCAAAATGCGCCCGTCATCATTCATGGCCAGACCGGCCAGCGTCAGGCCGCAAGCTGCGCCGAAGCGACCCATACCGTCCTCACCCTGCTGCCAGCGTGTCGATAGCCAGCGCGCTTGCGCAGTAAAACTGTTTTGCAGCAGGGTCATTTCATGCGTATCAAAACCGTCGCGCAACACGCCCATGGCCAAAAGCCAATGCGTCAATCGCCGCCCGATAATGGCCGGATGCATAAAGGGGGCCCGCGTCAAATAGGGGCCGCGTGCCCATTGCAGCATAAGTTGGCGCGCCATGGTGCGACCGGCTTCGCCTTCCACTGCCAGCAAATCGGGCAGCCAGATAAAGCCGTGCAGACTGGCCAACCAGTCCCGATTGGGGGTGCTGATGGTGAAGGGTGAGCTGCCCGCGTCAATACGTAATTGGGCACCGGGCAGGGTCATGTCACCGGCCAAAAATAATTCGCCACGCAATTTATCGCCGGGCCGCAAAGCCGGAGGCGAGAAGAAGTTGAGCGGCGCGCCGGGGCCGTTCCAAAAGCCACGCAAAGGCGGGCTCATCATGGCGCGATTACGAAGCCCATGCGCCAGCCGCGACGACAAAGCGGCGAGTGCCTCTACCCGAAAAGCCAGCCTGTGTGTTTGTTTCATTGCCGCGGTTTTCGCCCCATTAAATTATGACTTCGCTTATTGTGGGCCACCCTTGCGCAAATAGGCAATATTATCGGCATAGGCTGTCGGCCCGCCTTTAAAGGTTGCCGTTCCGGCCACCAGCATGGACGCGCCTGCTTCAATAATCTTGCCGACATTGTCGCGATTGACGCCGCCATCAACTTCCAGTTCAATCGCCTGCCCGCTTGCATCAATCAGGGCGCGCAGGCTACGGATTTTTGCCAATTGGGCGTCGATAAAGCTCTGCCCGCCAAAACCCGGATTGACCGACATGACAAGGATGAGGTCGATCTCATCCAGCAAATGGTCGAGGACACAAATCGGCGTCGCCGGATTGAGGGACACGCCGACCTTACAACCGGCAGCGCGAATGGCTTGCGCCGTGCGGTGCGGGTGCGGCCCGGCTTCGGGATGAAAGGTAATAATATCCGCACCGGCTTCGGCAAAGGCGCTGATATAAGCGTCGACCGGCGCAATCATCAAATGCACATCCAGCGGTTTGGTGGCATGTGGTTTAATGGCTTTTACCACGTCGGGGCCAATGGTGATATTGGGCACGAAATGGCCGTCCATCACATCGACATGCACATAGTCACAACCGGCGGCGCAAATCGCGGCGACTTCTTCGCCCAATTTGGCGAAATCAGCCGAAAGAATCGAGGGTGAAATTTTTATCTCGCGCATCAGCTTCCTGCCTCATTTTAAAAAAACTCCTGCTCAAAAATATGTAAAGCGTTTCGCACCCGCCCGCAATGAAGCGGCCTCGCGATAAGCGCGTGGCAGCGGTTTTATTCACCTGTTTTTTGCCGCTTGGTGCGTCAGCTTTTTTGCAAAAGCGCAGCGAAGAAACCGTCCATGCCGCCTCGTTCGGCCCAATGCGCCGGTGTGGTGCGCAAATAATCACCTTGGCGCAAATCATCCGGCAGGCTGTCGGGTGCCAGCTGACGGAAATCTTTGTGCCGCGCCAAAAACGCCTCGGCCTGCGTTTCGCCCTCTTGCGGGTCGAGCGAGCAGACGCCATAGCATAAAAGCCCGCCCGGCTTTACCCAATCGGTCGCGCGGTCGAGCAAGCGCGCCTGCAGCGCGGCCAGCTTAGCGATATAGCCCTCATTGCGATTCAGCGCCAAATCCGGATGGCGGCGCAGCGTGCCGCTGGCCGAACACGGCGCGTCCAACAGAATGGCGTCATAAGCCTCAGGCGGCTCCCAATCCAGCGCATCGGCCTCGACCAATTCGGCGCTTAATTGCGTGCGCGCCAAATTGGCGGCGACGCGTTTCAAGCGCGGCCCCGACATATCGAGCGCTGTGACATGATGACCGGCAGCGGCGAGTTGCAATGTTTTGCCGCCCGGCGCGGCGCATAAATCGAGCACGCGCGCGGGCCTGTCGAGCCGCGCCAAAAGCATAGCGGCGGGCAGGCCGGCGGCGACATCTTGGATAAACCAATCGCCGTCGTGATAACCGTCCAGCGCCGTGACGGCGCCCGGATTCTGGACGCGAATATGCGTGTCCGTGAGCTGCGTCGCGCCGTTTTTTTCGGCCCAAGCAGCCGCATTTGCTGGGTTTTTGAAGCATAAATCAAGCGGCGGGCCGGCCTGATGCGCAACGCAAATTTGCCTTAGCCCATCGGTCCCGTAAGCGTCCTCGAAGCGCGCCTGCATCCAATCGGGCAGATTATCGGTCGGTTTTGTGGCGGCCAGTTGAGCTGATTCTTTGGCGGCGGCGAGCTTGCGCAGCACCGCATTAATCAGCCCGCGAAATGGCTGCTCGCGGCGTCCCGTTGCGGCGACGGTCTCGTGAATGGCGGCGTGGGGCGGCACATTCATGTAAAGGATTTGCGCCGCGCCAATCACCAAAAGCGCATGGCCAATATGCGGGCGCAGCGGCAGCGGGCGTTTCATATGCGCTGCCAATTGGATTTTAATCTCGCCATAATGGCGCAAGGCGGTCTGCACAATCGCATCGGCCAGATTACGCTCTTGCGGCCCGAGCCCGTCCAGCCGGTCGCGCACCTCGTCCAGTGTTTTGCCGCGTGTCACCCCGGCCAGCATATTGGCGGCGATGCGGCGCGTCGCGCCCTTGCCGCGCCCTTTGGCACGGGTTTTCGGAGCGGGTGAATTTTCACTTTGCGAAACCATGTCGCGGTTAGACCATCTTGGCTTTCGCCCCGCAAGCCCCCATATTAGGCGCATGGATGAGACAGATAAAAAAGCCGCCCTGCAAAGAAAGGCCGCGCAAGCCAGCGCGTTGGCCGAAGCCAAAGCGCGCCGCGCCGCGCATGTGGTCGAAAAACGCGCCAGCGAAAGCGGTGGCCAAACCGGCCCCGAGCCGACACGCTATGGCGATTGGGAAAAAGACGGAATTATTTCTGATTTTTAATTCTGCAACCCAAGGTTGCTGGCATCTATAGGGCAAAGCGCGTTAACTTATTCTTGGCTACATTTCCGTATGAATCAGAGAACCGACCCTTGGGTCGGGTCTTCTGCTGAATACAAGACCCTTTGGGAAACAGGCAGGACATCTCTGATTTCAGGGAATGTAGCCCGGCCCGACACTGATGTCGGGTGCGGGCAAAAGGAGTATGTCATGCGTGGTGTTTTGGTTGGGTTGATTTTATTGCTGCTGCCGCTGGGCGCGCAGGCCAAACAGGTGCTGAAAGGCCCGTTTCCGTTTGAGGTGTTGGAGGTGATTGACGGCGACACGTTTCGCGCCCGCGTCACCATTTGGCTCGGGCAAAGCGTCACTGTAAAAGTGCGGCTCAAAGGTGTCGATACGCCGGAGATGCGCGGCAAATGCGCGGCTGAAAAAAAGCTGGCGCAAGAGGCCAAAGCCTTTGCCGCCGCTTGGCTGAGAGAAAACCCCGCGCATCTGACCAATGTGCATTACGGCACTTATGCCGGTCGCGTTTTGGCGACCATAGAAAAGAGCCGCGTGCCGGCCCCCACCCCTTCTGAAATCGGCACGCTTGGCGATGCGCTGCTGGCGCAAAAACTCGCCAAGCCCTATCGCGGTCGCCGTGCCAGCTGGTGCAGCTAGCCCGTTCAGGCGCGATTTTGTCGATTATCGATCAGGTCTTCGACGACGCCCGGATCGGCCAAGGTCGAGGTATCGCCGAGATTTGAGAAATCATCCTCGGCGATTTTTCTGAGGATACGCCGCATGATTTTGCCCGAGCGCGTCTTTGGCAGGCCGGGTGCAAATTGAACAAGATCGGGCGAAGCGATTGGGCCGATCTCTTTTCTGACCCATTGAACCAGCTCGGCTTTCAAATCATCATCGCCCGCCAGACCGGCATTGAGCGTCACATAACAATAAATGCCTTGGCCTTTAATGTCGTGCGGATAGCCGACCACGGCTGCCTCGGCCACTTGCGCATGGGCGACCAGCGCGCTTTCAACTTCCGCCGTGCCGAGGCGGTGGCCGGAAATATTCAGCACATCATCAACCCGACCGGTAATCCAATAATAACCGTCTTCGTCGCGGCGGCAGCCATCGCCGGTGAAATATTTGCCGGGATATTGCACAAAGTAAGTCTCGATAAAGCGCTTATGGTCGCCATAGACCGAGCGCATTTGTCCGGGCCAGCTATCGGTGATGCATAAATTGCCCGAGGCCGCGCCGTTCAGCTCATTGCCATCCGCATCGACCAGCATGGGTTTGACGCCAAAAAAGGGCCGCGTCGCCGAGCCCGGTTTCAGCGCGGTCGCGCCCGGCAATGGCGTAATCAGAATGCCGCCTGTCTCGGTCTGCCACCATGTATCGACAATCGGGCTTTTGCCCTCGCCGACCACATTATAATACCACAGCCAGGCTTCCGGATTGATCGGCTCGCCAACCGAGCCCAATAGCCGCAAGCTTTTTCTGGATGTCGATTTCACCGGCGCGTCGCCCTCGCGCATCAGCGCCCGCAAGGCGGTCGGGGCGGTGTAGAAAATATTTACATTATGCTTGTCACAAACCTGCCAGAAGCGCGCATTATCAGGATAATTCGGCACGCCCTCAAACATCAAAGTCGTCGCGCCATTGGCCAGCGGGCCATAGACAATATAAGAGTGGCCGGTCACCCAGCCGACATCGGCTGTGCACCAGTAAATTTCGCCGTCTTTATAATCAAAAACATATTCATGCGTCATTGAGGCATAGACCATATAGCCGCCGGTCGTGTGTAACACACCCTTCGGCTTGCCGGTCGAGCCGGAGGTATAAAGGATAAAGAGCGGGTCTTCGGCGCTCATTTCTTCGGCCGGACAATCAGCGTCGGCGGCGGCGCGGGCGTCTTCATAAACGACATCGCGGGGCGCGTGCATGGCGACGCCGCTGCCTGTGCGGGTGACAACAATCACCGTATCAACATCGGGGCAATTTTCCAGCGCCGCATCCGTATTGGCTTTTAGCGGGATGGTCTTGCCGCCGCGCACGCCCTCATCGGCGGTGATGACACAGGTGCTGTCGCAATCAAGAATACGACCGGCTAAAGCGTCGGGCGAAAAGCCGCCAAACACCACGCTATGCACGGCGCCAATGCGCGCGCAGGCCAGCATGGCGTATGTCGCCTCGGGTATCATCGGCATATAAATCGTCACGCGGTCGCCTTTTTTGACGCCGCGCGCTTTCAGCACATTGGCGAAACGGCAGACTTCTTCGTGCAACTCCTTATAGGTGATTTTGGCGTCATCGGTCGGCGCGTCGCCCTCCCAAAGTATCGCGGTTTGGTCACCGCGCGTTTCAAGATGGCGGTCCACGCAATTGACGCAGGCATTAAGCGTGCCGTCCTCATACCATTTGATCGAGACATCATCCTTGCCGTAATGCGTGTTCTTGACCTTTGTATAGGGTGTCATCCAGTCAAGGCGTTTGCCGTGCTCGCCCCAAAACGCATCGGGGTCGTCCAGGCTGGCTTGATACATGGCTTTATACGTCGCCTCATCAACCAGCGCATTGGCCGCAATAGGGGCGGGGACGTCAAAAATCAAATCATCGGACATGGCATTTCCTCAATTGTCGGGCACAAGCTCGGCAGTCATAATAACCACGCTCGGCCGGTCTCGGCAAGTCGCGCCATAATGTCTAGGAGTGTGTGAAACGCAATATCACCCCTCACCATGCGGCGCGGGCGCGGCCAGCATAATATGCTTATCATCTATGGTGAGTGCCAAGCCGGTCAGCGCATCGCCTTTGCACGGACCGGCAAAACAAGCACCGTCCGCATCGAATTGCGCGCCATGTGCCGAGCAAATAAGATGCGTGCCATCAGCCGATAAAAAGCGATCGGGGAAGGTTTCGAGCGGCAGGCCGAGATGCGGACATTGATTGACAAAGCCGCGTATGCCGTCTGCGTCGCGCCAGATAATCACCTCAAGGCGTCCGTCATGCGGCCCGTTCAGCGTAAAGCCACGGGCTTGGTCTTCGGGCATATCAGCGAGGCGGCAAATCACCTGCGCCGCGTCGGGGCGCCAATCGGGTGTGCGTTTGGGGCTTGGATTAGGCTTTGGCATTATCGGCCACATTGGCCTTGCTGCGGTCAGGGTCAAGTCCGGCCATTTTGCATACGAGCTTCCATTCGCGCGCCGTCACAGGCTGCACAGAGAGGCGCGAATTATTGACCAGCACCATATCGGCCAACCGCGTCTCGGCCTTGATCTCGGCCAGTGTCACATGATGAGCGGCGGTTTCCAGCGCCTGAATATCGACCATGCCGAAGCGGCCTTTCTCGTCAGTGTGGTCGGGGTAATGCTCTTTGATAATCTCTACCGTGCCCATAATCCGCTTTTCATTCACCGAATGATAGAAAAAGCCCTTATCACCCAATTGCATTTGTTTCATATTTTTATTGGCGAGAAAATTGCGCACCCCGTCCCAATGTTCGCCCTTGACCCCGCGCGCCATCTGGTCGGCCCAGCCCCATGTATTGGGTTCGGATTTAAAAAGCCAATACTGCATCGCTGCGTATCCTTAAGCGTTCGGGTCGGCGACGCCGCCCAATAAATGTTTGAAGCGGTGAATGCGGGTTTCGGCAAACAGCCCGGCTTGATGATACGGGTCGCCATCGACAAAGGCTTGCGCCTCGGCGGCGCTGTCGACATTCAAGAACAATAGCGTGCCGATCATGCTCTCGCCATCCTCCGAGGTGACCGGACCGGCCAATTGCACAATATCGCCTTTGGACAGCACATAGTCCAAATGCGCAGCGCGGGTTTCGAGCCGCAATGGCTCGCTATCAGAGTGGTCAAGGCAGGTCACACAATACATAAGCTCTTCCTCTTTTGGCTCGGTTTAATCTAGCAGAACGGCAGGGGCGCATAAATAGCAGCGGTTAATTTTCCGCCGTAAAGGGTCGTGCCAGCAAGCCGCCAATCGCTGCGTCAATTGTTTCGCGGCCGCTCACCACCGCGTCAATGGCCAGACAAATCGGCATGTCGAGCTGATATTGCGCTGCAAGGCGGGCCACGGCTGCCGCGCTCATTGCGCCCTCCGATACGGAGCTGCGCGCGCCCAAAATTTCGTCCAGAGTTTGGCCCTCACCCAAAGCGCGGCCCAAGGAAAAATTGCGACTTGTATCGCTGGAGCAGGTGAGGATGAGGTCGCCCAGCCCCGACAGCCCGCCCAATGTTTCGGGTCGCGCGCCCAGCGCTGCGCCAAGACGCCCCATTTCGGCAAAGCCGCGCGCCGTCACCGCGGCGCGCGCGCTTTCGCCCAATTGTTTACCGGCGACAATACCGCAGGCAATGGCCAGCACATTCTTCAGCGCGCCGCCGATTTCGGCGCCGATCACATCATCCGTGTAATAGGGGCGAAACGCCGCCGCGCCAATTTCTTCGCATAAATACATGCCCCGCCTTTCATCCGTGCAAGCCAATGTCACGGCGGTGGGTAGGCCGCGCGCCACATCGGCGGCAAAGCTCGGGCCGGAAAGAACGGCGATTTGATCGGGCGCGATAAAGTCGCCCGCCACATCGCTCATTAGGCTGAGGCTGGTTTGCTCAATCCCCTTGGCGCATAAAACCAGACTGGCATCGGCTTTCATCAGCGGGGCCAGCTCGGCCAGCACGGCGCGGGCAAATTGCGCCGGTACCACCATGAGGATAATATCGCTGGCGGCCAGATCGGCCAGATGTTGCGTCGCGCCTATGCTTTCGGGCAGGGCAATGCCCGGCAGGAACAATTCATTCTCATGGCGGCTATTGATCGCCGCCACGGTTTCGGCCTCACGGGCCCATAGCGTTACCGGCTTATTGTGATGGCGCGCCACCACGCTGGCCAGTGCCGTGCCCCAAGCCCCGCCGCCAAGCACGGCCAGTTTCGGATTATCAATCGGTTGAAATGTGCTCATCAAACTCCCGCCCTGCTTCTGTGATAGACCCGTCCGAGGCTCGATGCAAGCGCATGGGACCCAGCGGCGGAAAAAGCAGGGTTGGCCCTGTTGAGCAGGGCCGGACATACGAATAATGAATAATCCATTGATTATTCAATCGGTTTGGCGTAATTTTAAAGAATGTCTGAAGCTGATACTATTCGTGAAAAGATTGTCGATGCTGCGGTTGAGCGGTTCCGACATTACGGTTATCCGAAAACCACCATTGCTGAAGTGGCCGCCGATTGCGCCATGTCACCGGGCAATATCTATCGGTTTTTCAAGGGAAAAATCGATATTGCGGTTGAAATTTGTCGGCGCGAGACGTTGTCCTCGGTGGAAATATTAGAAAGTGTGCTGGAATGCCCGCACCGCAATTCGCGTCAGCGCCTGGAAGAAGTGATTTTCGCCGATCTGCGCCATACCTATCATTTGCTGGAAAACCGCCCGCGCTCGCTGGAATTGGCGCAAATCGTTGTGGCGGATCGGCCACAATTCCAAATAGAAAGCCTGCGCCGCGAGCGGCGCTTATTCCAGCGCATCCTGCATGAGGGGGCCGCATCGGGCGAGTTTGCCTGCGATAATGTGCCGGCCGCCACCATCGCCATTCACAGCGCCACCACCAAATATCGCTATGCGCAGCTATTTACCAATCAGTCACTGGATGAGCTGGAGAGGGAATTGGCGCATGTGCTGAGCTTGATGATGGGCGGCCTGCTCAACACCAAAGCCGGCGATGCCTTCACCCCGACCCAGATTCCGCCTGAGGATGAAGCGCTGACGTGTCGCGGCATCCGCTAAAATCCTCTCGATAAAACACATCCCCTTGTGCCGTTTTTTTGCATTTTCGCGGGGAGAAGCGGAAATTATTTCAAAAAAAAGTGCGTCAAACCCGCCTCCTGCGGCTTTATTATATATAAAATCGTATAAAAACAATAGCTTGGGTGGATTGTGACATTTTTATAAAATAATGAATAATTTCGAATTTATTCATTGTTTTTTATTCCGCCATGCGCTATATAATATACATAACGACGACAGAAACATTTTGAGACGCCGTTATATATGTGTAGCCGACCGAAAGGTCACCCGAACCGAAACAAGTGAGCAGGACGATGAACAGCAAAGTGAAACGCCTCAGTCAGATTTTTAACGGCAGTAATGTCGCCGTATTTATCCTCGCTCTCTATGGTGTGGCTCTTGTCACCCATACTGTAGCAGGTATCTCCATCGTCTAAGCGCCCCTCCCGCGCTTAGACCTTGAGCAAAAACCCTCTCCCTCCCTTGGGGTTTTGCTCCGGCCTCCTCCAGGCCAAAATAAAAGCACCGATGGTCCTCCCCCATCGGTGCTTGATTTTTTTCAGCAGAATGGTTTTTACAGCTGCATCTCAGCCAAGGGCCAACGCGGCCGCGCTTGCACAGCCTCCGGGTCGATGCGTCCCGCCGCCAAACGTTCGGCGCCGGCCCACGCAATCATCGCCGCATTATCCGTGCACAGCCCGACAGGCGGAACAATAAGGTCATAATTATCCGCCGCTGCCAAATTGTGCAGCCGCGCGCGCAACGCCAGATTGGCGGCGACACCGCCAGCCACGACAAGCGGTAGCGTGTCCGTCCGGCCCAATTTGGCCCGAAAGGCGCGCATCGCCAATTGCGTACGATCAGCCAGACAATCTATCACCGCGGCTTGAAAGCCGGCCGCCAAATCGGCAACATGCGTATCGGTCAGCGGGGCCAATTTATCGGCTTGCTGGCGCAAGGCGGTTTTCAGACCGGAAAAAGAAAAATCCATCGTCCCATCGCCACGGTCGAGCAGCGGACGCGGCAAGGGATAGGCCGTGGCATCGCCTTTTTCAGCCCAGCGTTCAATCTCCGGCCCGCCCGGATAGGCCAGCGACATCAGCTTGGCGGCTTTGTCAAATGCCTCACCGACCGCGTCATCGCGCGTGCGCCCCAACTCTTCATATTGGCCAAGTCCGGTGACGGCCAGCAATTGGCAATGCCCGCCTGACACCAATAAAAGCAAATAAGGAAACGCCACCGCGTCGGTCAGCCGCGCCGTCAGCGCATGGCCCTCTAAATGATTGATGCCGATAAAGGGTTTATCGGCGGCCAAGGCCAGTGCGCGGCCCGTGGTCAGCCCGACCAGCACGCCGCCGATCAGCCCGGGGCCGGAGGTTGCGGCAATGGCATCCATATCGCTCAGCTTCATCCCGGCCGCCGCCAGCGCTTCCGCGCTCAGTCGATCCATATGCTCAATATGCGCGCGCGCGGCAATTTCCGGCACGACGCCGCCATACGGGGCGTGCAGATCAATTTGACTGAGCACAATGTTGGAAACAATCGCGCCGCCGCCGATCAACGCGCCGTCTTGCACACGCCCGCGCACAATCGCGGCCGCCGTCTCATCGCAGCTGGTTTCCAATCCCAATATGGTTACGTGTTCGTCCAAAACCATCCCCATGGTGGCGCTGTGTTAAAATCAGAGCGGCGATATAAACGCTTGGCCAATCCGGCTAGGCCGCTTTATATGATACACATTATATATATGTGCTTACGCAATCATCGAGATTTGCGCAACAGGGTAGGGCCAACCGCATGAGTTCTGGGACATCGCCATCCGCCAAACTGGTGCTGGGCACGCGCGCCTCGCCGCTTGCCCTCTGGCAGAGCGAGCATGTAGCGGCTGCACTTTGCGCTGCGCATGGCTGGGACGAGGCGCATATCAGGCTCGAAAAAATCATTACACAGGGCGATAAACGCCTCGACACAAAATTGGCCGATATTGGTGGCAAGGGCTTGTTTACCGAAGAATTGGAAGCAGGCTTGCGGGCCGGTGAAATCGATCTTGCCGTGCATTCTTTAAAGGATCTGCCCACCGCCTCGCCGGACGGGCTGGTGCTGGGGGCCATCCTGCCGCGTGCCGATGCGCGCGATGTGCTGGTGCCGCGTCCGGGCACACAGCCGCAAAGCCTTGATGATTTGCCGCAGAAAGCAAAAATCGGCACGGCCTCTTTGCGCCGCGCCGCGCAGCTTAAGCATATGCGTCCCGATATCATTATCGAGCCCTTGCGTGGCAATGTCGGCACAAGGCTGAAAAAACTCGAGGCTGAGGGGTTTGACGCAACGCTGCTGGCCGCGGCCGGCCTCGAACGTCTTGCTCTTCAAGTTGATGGTGCGCTGGCCTTATCGCCTGAGACACTCGTGCCGGCCGCCGGACAGGGCGCATTGGCCGTGCAATGCCGCGCGGCGGATGCGGATATGCGTCGCTTTTTGGCGGCCCTGCACTGCGCCGAGACCTATGATTGTGTTACCGCAGAGCGGACTTTTCTGGCGCATCTTGACGGCTCTTGCCGCACACCGATTGCGGCTTATGCGACGGTGGCGGGCGCGCAGCTGACCCTGCAGGGCCGCCTGCTCAGCGATGATGGGGCAAAAATGGTCGAGGGCCGAGAAACGGGCGCGCGGCATGCAGCCGCCGCGCTTGGCGAAGCCCTCGCCGCACGCTTGCGCGCCGCCATGCAGAACGAACAAGACGCTACATCGAAAGACGCTAATTCGAAAGATGGCGCCTGATGCGGCTCTTGCTGACCCGCCCGGCCGCTAATGCCGTGCCTTTGGCAGAAAAATTGGCGCAGCTTGGCCATGATGTGCTGATCTCGCCGGTCATTGACATATTCCCCACCGAGACCGCATTGCCGCCTTTGCCGCCGCAACCCGATGCAACACCGATTGGCGGTTTGGCGTTCACCAGCGCCAATGGCGTTTACGCGCTGGCCGCGCGTTTTGTGACCCCGCAGCTGAAAGCCGATTGGCAGGCCCTGCCGGCCTATGCGGTGGGTCCGCAAACCGCTGCCGTATTGCGCGCGCTGGGCTGGCCGCAAATCCATGAAGCGGCCGGCGATGTTGAGAGTTTGGCCGCGACCATATTGGCGCAGCACGATAAAGCGGCAGGTGCCTTATTGCATTTTGCCGGAAACCACCGCGCCGGCAATCTGGCCGAAGCACTGGCGGCGGGCGGCCTTGCCTGCCAATTGGCCGTGCTTTACGAGGCCGAGCCGGCCGACGCCTTAAGCGCTGCAGCCATGGCGGCCTTGCAGGATAAAGAAGAGCCGATCGAGGCGGTGTTGATTTATTCGCAACGCACGGCCAAACATTTTCTGGCCCTGAGCGAGGCTCTGGATATGGCGCAAAAGCCCACCGCCTTTTGTTTGTCGCCCGCCATCGCAACACTTATGCAAGCGGCCGGCTATCAAACCAAATGCGCGGCGCGCGCCGATGAGACCGCTATGTTGGATTTATGCGGCAGCGCGGCGGCGCGGTGATTGCCAAAATCGGCAAATAAGGGCAAGCTCACTTATGGCTAAATCCGGCTCAAAAGCGACCCGCGAAGCGGAAATCATTCCGCCGCAGAGCGATGATGCGGCCCCCCAAGGGGCCGGTTTGCGTATGCCGCCGATTATTGATCTGGCCCCATCGGGCCTGGCGCGCCTGGCTCGTATCACCGAGACCCTGCAACGCTGGCTGCGCAGTACCGCCTATCAAATCGTCCTTTTTGCCCTGCTCATTATGGCGGTCGGTCTGCTGGGCTTGGCAATTATGGAGGCAGGTAATATAGAGGGGCCGGATTGGCGGGCCTTGCGCGCGCAAATGAGCGGTTGGAGCGCCCAAGAAGAAGAACGCCTCGTGCCGCCGGCGGACCGGACGGTGATACAAGCGCCAGCAAGCCCGATCGAGCCACCTGTCACATCCGAAGGGCCATCCCGGACCGCATCAGAAACCGCCGCCGCACCAGTCGCGCCCGACACGATAAAATCCGAAACGGCAAGCCGGAGCCCTCTTGCAGTTAGCGAGGCAATGGCCGATAGCGAGGCAATGGCCGCCAGCCAAGCCATGGCCGCCGGCCAAGCAATGGCGGCGGCAGACGCCCTAGCCGATTTGCGCGCCACATTGGCCGAGACACGCCGCGACTTGGCAGCCGCCAAACAAGCCCTGCTTGATAGCCAAGCCCAACCCGGCGACGCGCAAGACCTCACGCGACTGCGCCAAAAGGCGCAATTCGGTGAATTGCTGCTGCGTCTTGATTACGGCCTGCCATTTGACGATTTACTCGATAGCGGTGGCTTGGACACGGTCTTGGTCGCGCGTGAATTGGCGGTATTGGCGCTTTACGCCGAGACCGGCCTGCCGACGCAAGCGACACTGACAGCGCAAAGCGATACGCTGGCCTTTATCATCGCGGCCGAGGCCGAGCCGCGCGCGGCTGTGCCGACCGGGTTGAATTGGTTGGCCGAGGCGGCGCCCGGCTTGTTGCAAATTCGCCAGACCCCCATGGCGTGGGCCGGCCCGGATATGCAGGCCATTGCTGCGGCCATGCAAGCCAAGGATTACCGCGCCGCGGCGGCGAACACGCGGGCGCTGGCTTTGCGCGTTGTGGCCGATGGCGGCAATGATAAGATGGCCGCGGCGCTACAAACGCTCTATGCGGATCTGCGCACTTATGAAGAGACGCGCGCCGTCTTGCCCGCCATGCGTGCCGATTATTTTGCCGGAGTGCGCCCATGATCGGTTTTCTCCTTGCCTTGACGGGGCTGGCCGGGCTGGCCAGTTTTGCGTCTTTGCTGGCCAATGTGAGCGGCCAGGTGGCGATCGAATGGGGTGGCTATACGATTGATATGAGCCTGGCAGCGCTGCTGGGCGCTATGGCCGGCCTGCTGCTCTTGGCGTTGGCGCTGTTTTGGCTCGGTCAAATTCTCTGGCATATGCCGGAAAAATTGCGCCAAAGCCGCTTGGCCCAAAAGCGCGAAACCGGCGAGGCGGCATTGGCCGATGCGCTGATGGCGCTGGCACGCGGGGATGCCGCCGCGGCCGATAAAGCCACCGCTTTGGCGCGGCAAAAATTGCCCGACCGGGCGCTGCCGCTGCTTATGTCGGCGCAAGCCGCTTTGCTGGACGGCCAGCCGGACCGTGCTGAGGCCGATTATCGCGCCATGCTGGGCGCGGCGGCGACCGGCGCGCAGCGTATATTGGGGCTTGAAGGGCTGTTTTATCTGGCCCAACGCCAAGGCGATAGCGAAGCGGCGGGCACGCATGCGCTGAGGGTTTTGGAATTGGCGCCGAAAACGCTTTGGGCCTTGGAAGGGCTGATGGCGCTGGCCGTGCGCATTGGTGATTGGGAGGCGGCAACGGCATGGCTGCGCCGCTGGTCACGCGCCGGGGTAAAGCGGGCGCAGTTAAAACGCCGCCGCGCTATTTTGGCTTTGGCTGAAGCGCAAAGCCTGATGGCCAGCACCGCGGGCGCAGACCATGCAGCGGCGCTGCAAAAAGCCGAACAGGCGGCGCGCCTTGATGGTGAGCTGGTGCCGGCCAT
>CBFHSX010000006.1:0-55470 GCA_965658615.1 Alphaproteobacteria bacterium
CGAGGACCAGCTCGACCAAATCGCCGAAGGCTCAATGCAAAATAATTGGGTGCAGGCCAATCCGGTGCCGGTCAATACGCCGGCCAAATTGGGCTCCATTCTGGACGCCGCTTATTAGGATTTATGAAAACAGGCAGCTTTACTCTTTGCCGGTGCCGTGTGGGGCTACCATTTTCCTAACATGCAAGTTGCGTAAGCCTCTGAATTGCAACATGCAGGTCGCGATGTTCATTGCACGGCAACCTTTGTAATCGAAACCGGAAGGGCGCTCATCCTTGGCTGACCGTGGTGCGGGTCGTAATCATCCTCCCAGCTCACCAAGATATTGACGTTCGAACCATCCTTGCGGGGATCTGCATCCTCTCCTGGGATTTTTCCGAAACCATGACACATGCTAACTGTGCCTCGGCGAAGGTCCTTGTCAGTCCCTGTAACACCTATAATAGAGCCATTGCGAGATTTAATCGTGATTAGGTCGCCATCTTCCAGCCCAAGCATTTCACGGTCTTCTGGATGCAGCGATAGCGGGTTATATGGCTGCTTTAAAAGGCCTTTAGGTTGGTAACCGGCGCAGGTCGTATTTTGAATTCGGACCGAAATAAGTGACCACGGATATTCTTCGTCTAGACCGCGCCGCTCTTCAATGGATTCATTTCGAACAAAATCAAGCTGTTCCATGATGTAAGGATCAGCGAGCTGAAAATAGTTTTGGCAATCTGGGTTGCGCGGCCCAATAATTTCTCTCGCTTCGTCAAACAATTTTCCGTCCGGATAGTTTTTTACTTCCGATAGCGGCACCGCGGCATTGTGCGAAAGAAGTTCCAAAAGCTCGTCCGTTGTGGCTTCGTTTTCCATATCGAGCATGTGTGAATTTTTAGGGTTCATGGAAAACATATCGACTGCAGCGAGTTTCAAGCCGAGCTTTTGCGCAACACGATAATAGACCTGCCAGGATTCTAATACATCTGCCCCCTCCGGCGGGTCCATGATAGCCGGACAATAAGCGGCATATGGCTCCGTCCAACCATAGCCCGCATGGAAATACCCTGATTTTTCCATATACTGTGTGGTCGTGGGAATTTCGAATTGCTTTTTGACCGCGATGACATGCGTCGCCACACGCGCAATTGATGACATCTCAACATCATGCACGACTAATAAATCGAGCGATTCAAATGCGCGCTTGACCAATTCAGTATCCGGCCAATTGGTCATCCCATTGCCGAGTGTGAAATAGGCTTTGACCTGTTTATCGCCCGGCGTCAGCATCTCTTCCGGAAGTGCTGAGAGCGGCATTCCGGCAGCCGATTGTTCCAGACCTCGCACGCCCGTCTGTCGACCCCCGAAATTATAGGCAGGCATACGTCGAGATGGTTGCGCTTTGAACGAAACGCGGGGGCTGAGCACCGATGGATGAGACGCTTCTTGGCCCGCCCGCGGATAAAACCCGCGCAGTGTTTTCATCGCAAATAATAGATAGGTGTTGAGCGTGCCTCTGGTCGACATGTTCATGCCGACACCCCCAACGCAATCGCCAACCTTTGCCTCGCCAAGGATGCGCGCGGCTTTTTCAAGGTCCTTTATTTCGATTCCGGCGCGACGGGCGACATAATCTGGCGTATATGCTTCCACCGCTTTGCTGAGGTCTTCAAAACCAATCGCGTTTTCTTCGATAAAAGCTGTATCGACATCACCATTCTTAATGATGAGGTGTATAAGCCCTGCGATAATTGTTGCATCTTCACCAGGAATAGACTGCAGATGAACCTCGGCCTTTCGCGCTGTTTCACTTCTTCGCGGATCCACCACAATCAATTTACAGCCGTCTCTCACCATCTTTTTGGACGTTTGACCAGGATTAGGCGCGAGATACTGTTTCGAGATGATTGGATTTCCACCAACAATCAAAAAAGCGTCGCACTCTTCCGGACGGGTAAAGCCGCCCGACCAACCGCCATGCATGGCCGCTGCCATCGCCAGCCCCGGTTGGTCGATGGTAATGTTTGAATAGAATCGATCTGAGCCAACTGCGGAAAGCAAACCAATCATCAGATTCGTGCTGACCCAATTTTCAAGTCCAGCATTTCCGAAGCTTGCAGCTACAGCATCCGGGCCTCTTTCCTCAACAATGACCTTCAGCTTAGATGCGATGTCATCAATGAGATCTTCACTCGAGATTTTTTTATAACTGCCATCCGGCATTCTTTTGAGGTGCTGCAAGAGTCGGTCCGGATCATTATGCGCAGATTCCAGTGCGCGGCCTTTAGGACAGACAAATCCCTTATAAAGCGGCGCCTCACGATTGCCTTCGACTTTTGTGACCACGTCGTCTTCCATTGTCACATTTACCGGGCACATGGCCGGACAGGACCTACAAATTGAATTTTTGATTTCCGTCATTTGTCCCTCAGGTGAATCTTTAATTTCGATTGCCTTCTTTAAGAGTTTGAACTCTGTCATTTTTTGACACAATTTTGAATATTAAGCACATTATTTCCTCAACACGGAGTGATTGGCGAGGAAATTATGAAGACACGCGCAGTTGGTAGACAGGACCTTAAAGTTTCGGCGATTGATTATGGCGCTATGCTTTACGCAGGCCCTGATGGCAAAACCGATACAGCGGCCATGATGGCAACCGTCCAACATGCGGTGGATTTGCCAGTCACTCTGTTCGACACGGCTCAAAAACAGGCTTGGATTGCTGATGCCCTGGGTTACAAAGGCATGGCTGCTGACGCCATCGCCGCACTGATAGCTGATTTGGGCCTGCCGACGCGCTTACGCGATGTCGGTGTGCGCGAGGACCAGCTCGACCAAATCGCCGAAGGCTCAATGCAAAATAATTGGGTGCAGGCCAATCCGGTGCCGGTCAATAGCCCGGCCAAATTGCGCTCCATTCTGGACGCCGCTTATTAGGACATAGATGTAAGATGATTGATTTTTCCATGACACCGCGCCAAATCGAGATTAAGGCGCAGGTTGAAGCTTTTATTGCCGATAAGGTTATCCCGATTGAACAAGCCTTCGGCCCCAATCAAGTTGATGACGCCTTGCGTGTCGAGTTGAACGCGCTGGCCAAACAGGCCGGTGTATTCGCCCCGCATGTGCCGAAAGAATTCGGCGGCATGGGCCTCAACCATGTCGATATCGCAATTGCTTTCGAGGCGGCGGGTTACTCGCTGCTCGGCCCGATTGCCATGCATTGCGCCGCCCCCGATGAGGGCAATATGAACATGCTGGCGCAAGTCGCCAATGAGGCGCAAAAGGAGCGGTTTCTGCGGCCTTTGGCAAATGGCGATATGCGCTCGGCTTTCGCCATGACTGAGCCGCAGCCCGGCGCCGGTTCCGATCCATCGCAAATGGCCACAATGGCCGTGAAAGATGGCGATGATTACATTATCAATGGCCAGAAATGGTTGATTACCGGAGCCGACGGCGCGGGCTTTTTCATCATTATGGCCGCCTCGCCCAATCCCGATGGTGGGCGTAATCTGGCCACCATGTTTTTTGCCGATGCCGACACGCCGGGCATTGAAGTAGAACGCCATGTGCCGACCACGGACCGCACTTTTACCGGTGGCCATGGTGTTGTGAACTTCAAGGATGTGCGTATCCCGGCCAGAGATATTCTCGGCGAGTTTGGCAAGGGCTTTCAATATGCGCAAGTGCGCCTCGCCCCGGCACGGCTGACCCATTGCATGCGCTGGCTCGGCGCGGCCAAGCGCACGCATGATATTGCGCTGGCCTATGCCAAGCAGCGCACAGCCTTTTCCAAACCCCTGATCGACCATGAAGGCATCGGCTATATGCTGGCCGATAATGAGATCGACCTGCATCAATGCCGCATGGCGATTTGGCATTCGGCCTGGTTGCTCGATAATGGCGATGATGGCGGACGCACATCCAGCATGACCAAAGTGCTGTGTTCTGAATTGCTCGATCGTATCGCCGATCGCGCGCAGCAAATCATGGGCGGCACGGGTGTGACGCATGACACGGTGGTGGCGCAAATCGCCACCGAGGTGCGCGCCTTTCGGATTTATGACGGACCGTCAGAAGTGCATCGCTGGTCCCTGGCCAAAAAGCTGGCCCGCGACTAAGCGCCTGTAGCCTTTACCGTGCTCGGCCTCAAATCAGTCCAGCATGACTTTGCGGAACAGCAGACCGGCTTGGTCGCCATCCAGCTTGCTCTCCGATAGCGGAAAGGAGCGGTGCAGGCAGCGGTTTTGAAACGCCACCGGCTCGCCGGCCTCAGTGCGGTAAAACACGATAGAGCGCTCAAGCAGTGTTTTGGCTTTCGGCTCACGGGTAAATTCGTCTTTGAAACCGGCAACATACCAATGGTCATAGACAAACGGTAATTGCACGAAATCTTTCACGCTTTTGATTTGGTCTGCATAGCTCATGGCGACACCCCTATAATTGCTTGCGGTTATTGTCTTTTTCCTACTCGGCATTGGCGGCGGCGTGGCACGCTGGCGTAAGCTACGCCTCGGCCGTCGCGCCTAAGCCGCTGCATCTTATATCTGAGATTTCGGGGGCTCAAAAATGCCGCTCAAGGGCGGACTCGAACCACCGACACGCGGATTTTCAGTCGTGGGAAATTACTTATTTCATTAGATTTTTTGATTTCGTTTCATTTGATTTCAATCGGTCAAAGGAAATGATAATCGCTCTTCCTCTATATTTACCGGAGTTCGATATTGGCAGACAAGCATTGCGACGCGGCGACGTTTCAGTCTAGCCTAAACGCAGTTTTGGCATAATTTTGGCGCCAGCGGGGCGTTGAAGGAGGGATTCATGGAACTGCAGACAGCTCTATTTGTGTATTTCAGCGCTGAGAAGATAGGCGCCGTCATCAAGTTTACTCTGGCGACAGCGGCGCTTTTGGGGTCGCTTTATGTCTATAAACAGCGCGATGAAGCCAAGGGATTTGCCTATGTGGCCGGATTTATTTTTCTCTCGCAGGTCATTGTCGGCGGGACAATATTCTTTCGCACGGATCACCAAGTGGCGGTCCTTATCGCCGCGATGAACACCGATTTATCGGCCATGCTGGCAGCCGAGACCGCCCGCATGCGCATTGTCGTCGCCAGTTTCGCCACCTATCGCGCATTACAGCTCTTTTTCGTCGCCCTCGGCATTGCCTTGCTGCTGCTCGGCCGGGCCAAAAACTTGTCCAAGACAAAAGGCGCGGGGCTGGGCTTTGCCGGCCTTGGCGCCATGTTGTTTTGCATGGATTTGCTGGCCGCCCAGCGCGCTAACGTATATTTGGAGGCTCTGACACAATGAGCGCTATCTCCCGCATTGCCATTTTATGTCTAACCATCGCGCTCCTGCCCGGCTGCTCACTCTTGGGCCATCAGCCCGGCAGTGAGGCATTTGCACCAAAAGGCTTCACACCACCGGCCTTGCAAGCCGGTGCCAATGAGCTGCGTTTTCCAAGCCATGGCATTGGCGTGGCCGCCATTGTGCATGTGCCGCGAGGCGATATGCCATCCGGCGGTTGGCCGGCGATTGTCGTCAGCCCGCCCGATGCGGGGGTGAAGGAGCAGACAGCCGGGCTTTACGCCAAAAAGCTCAACCGCCTCGGTTTTGTCACCGTCGCCTTTGACCCCCGCGGCTTTGGCGAAAGCGGCGGCCTGCATCGTGGCCTGCTCGACCAATTCGGCATGGCCGAGGATGTCATGAGCGCGGTCAGCATGATGCGTCAGCTACCAATGGTGAACCGCGAGCAGGTGTTTGCCATGGGCATCGCTTCGGGTTCGGTGACGGCGGTGATGGCAACCGCCTTCGACTCGCGTATCAAAGCAGTGGCCATGGTGACGCCGCATCTGACCGATGGCGATGAATTGCTCGAGCGTGCCGGTAGTGTCCAGCGCTTGCGCAAATATATCCTGCCGCAGGCGGCCGGCGCCCGCGACCGATATTTCAAAACCGGCCAATTCGTCACACTGAATATGGTGCCGGAGACGGCCGAGGAGCTGGCCGCCAGTAAAGATACCCGCCCGCTTATGCAGCAGGCGGCGGAATATTATCTCAATGGTGGGCCCGGTGACGTGCCTAATTGGAGCAATGATATTAGCGCCTATTCGCTATATCCGGTGATGGCGTCGTCGCTGTGGCACTATCCGCAATATTTCGACACTGTGCCGGTGTTTATTGCCTATGGCGGCGCGGCGTCAACCGCTTGGTATGCGACCGATTTTTACGACAAAATCAACGGCCCGAAAGAAATACTGAAAATCGATGGCGCGCGGCATTTCGATTTATACTGGAAACCGCAGCATGTTGACCCGACGGTAAAAGCCGTGGCGGCGTTTATAGCCAAACAGATAAACTAACCCTGTCGGCAAAAAGAGAAGCGGCTCAACGATCTTATAGAATTTTTCAACTCGCCACTCAAAGGCAGTGGCTGATGGTGCCCAGGGGCGGAATCGAACCACCGACACGCGGATTTTCAATCCGCTGCTCTACCAACTGAGCTACCTGGGCCTGTTAGCAATGCGCTACGCACTACTGAAGTGGGCTGTTTATAGGCCATGGTGCGCCGCCTGTCCAGACGCTGAAGGCGGCGTTTTTTTAATTTACCGCGCTTTAATGCAATTCATCGGGCGAGACTTGTTCGGCCAATGCTTTTTCGATTTCCGTGTCGAAATCATCCGGCGGTTCAACGGCCGGCACGGCGTAATGGCCACCCATCCAGCGGTGCAAATCGACATCGGCGCAGCGCTTCGAGCAAAACGGGCGAAATTCTTGTTTTATCTCCGCCTGCTTACATATCGGGCATTTGGCCATCAGTCTTCCTCATCGACCCGGCGTTGGCGCATCGCCTCAGCCAGCGTCATGACATCGCGGCGGCGCGTCATCTCGACCACGCCAAACTCCGACATCGGACCGATACGCACCGGGTTTTTATCGCCCTGAAAGCCTGCATCCAAAGCCGCCAGCACGGCTTCATTGTCGCCCTCATCAGGCATGTCGATAAAATCAATGGCGATCAGCCCGCCCAAAGCGCGCAAGCGCATTTGCCGACCGATAGCCGCGGCGGCCTCGAGATTGACGCCGCGCGCGTCTTTTTCATCGCTACCCGAATTAACGTCAATCGTCGTCATCGCTTCGGTGGTCTCGATCATCAGCCAGCCACCCGAGGGCAAGCTGACACGGTTTGACAGCGCCGCTTCAAGCTGGCCGTTAATGTCATAGCGATCGAACAAAATCTCACCGCCATCCGGCGCAGCAATTTT
This sequence comes from Alphaproteobacteria bacterium, assembly GCA_965658615.1. Lineage (GTDB taxonomy): Bacteria > Pseudomonadota > Alphaproteobacteria > RS24 > RS24 > UBA8337. The sequence continues at coordinate 7,251 of CBFHSX010000006.1, forward strand.
ATCGCTAATGGCGGGCATATGCGTGCGGGCAAAGCCACGCGCTTGCGCCAGTGCCGCATCGCCTTCAATGGTGATGATGGCGGTGTCGGCGCGCACCAAATCGCGCAGCGTCTTTTCAACCGGGCCGAGATCTTCATACAGCAAAGCCGGCGGCGCGCTATCCTCAGCCGCCTCGAGCAGCTTTTCCCATTGCGCGGCAACGGCCTGCATATCGGCGGCCATCATATCCTCATCCATGCCGACGGCCGCGGTGCGAATAACCCAACCGGCCGCGCCGTCCATGCCCTCAACCTCGACACTCTCATTGCGAATGAGGGTCGCCAGTTCTGACAGGCGGGTGCGCTCGGCTTCATCTTCGATTTGCCGCGATACGGCAATGCGGTTGCGGCACGGGGCCAGCACCACAGCGCGGCCCGGCAGTGTAACATCGGCGGTGACTTGTGTGCCCTTATCGCCCTTGGGCGGGCGCGTGACCTGCACCAGCACCGTATCGCCATCCTGCACGCAATCCTCGATCGGCGTCTCGCGATCGGCATCGGGCACCAAAGCGCGGGCTTCGCGCGCGCCCAAAAACCCCGAGCGATCCATACCGATATCAACAAAAGCGGCTTGCAGACGCCCGACCACGCGCTCGACATGACCGAGATAAATCTGCCCGACCAGACGGCGGCTGTCATCGCGCTTGCCCAAAGGCGCAGCATTAATGGCCGTCAAATGGCCGTCTTCAATTTGCGCGATACGCAACAGACCGTTTTCAACACTCATCAAAATTTCATGCGACATTACGCTTCCGGCTCCTTATTGGGGCGCAGACCCGCCCCGTGCAATAAATTTGCGGTTTCGAATAATGGCAAGCCTACAATATTGCTATAGGAGCCAACAATAGAAGAGATGAAGGCGGCAGCGTGGCCTTGAATGGCGTAACCGCCGGCCTTGCCCTGCCATTCGCCGGTCGCCAAATAGGCCGCCATATCATCATCCGAAAGCCGCCTTACGCTAACCCGACTGGATACGATGCGGGTGATGCATGTCTCTTGTGTCAGCAGGCATATGCCGGTACGCACGCGGTGGCCGCGCCCGGAGATCAGCTCAAGACAGGCACGCGCTTCATCTTGCGTCTCGGTTTTCGGCAAGATACGGCGGCCAACCGAGACCACCGTATCGGCGGCCAGAATGAGCTTGTCAGGCCGCAATTCGCCCCGCAAGGCTTCGGCCTTACCGGTCGCCAAACGCTGCGCCAAACCGGTCGGGCTTTCGCCGGGCTTTTCAGTCTCATCAATATTGGCAGGCAAAACAGCATCAGGCACATAGCCGATCTGCGCCAGCAGATCGCGCCGACGCGGACTGGCACTGGCCAGTATAAGCTGCTTATTTGAAGCGATAGGTAATGCGGCCTTTTGTGAGGTCATAGGGGGTCATCTCCACCAGAACCTTGTCGCCGGCCAGAACGCGGATGCGGTTTTTACGCATTTTGCCGGCCGTATGGGCGATAACTTCGTGATCATTTTCAAGTTTCACACGAAAGGTCGCATTGGGCAGCAACTCCACGACGGTAGCGTTAAATTCCAGAAGCTCTTCTTTAGCCATATGTCTCACTCATTAAGGTTTGGCGCAATTTGGCGAGAAACCGGTGCGAAATCAACCTTTTTTTATCCGCGCTTGGCAGCCTGCGCCTCAGCCGCGCATCCGCAAGACGCTGATCAGCGTAAATAACCGCCGCGCCGTATCGTCATCAACCTCGGCATAGGGCGCCAGACGGGCCTGCAAAAGTTCGGCGCTTTCATTGTGTAGCGCGCGGCGCGCCTGGTCGATGGTCTCGACGCGCTCAGGCGTGGCGGTGCGAATGGCCTCGAAATAGCTTTCGCAAATCATGAAATAGTCGCGAATATTGCGGCGGAAAGGCGCCATAGACAGCTCGATGCGTTGCAATTCGACATTGTCGCTATCCGAGACCTTGAACAGGATACCGCGATCAGCCAAGGACAGCACCACGCGATACGGCCCGTCCGGGCCTTGTGTCAGGGAAAAATGATTGCCCTCAATAAGGTCAAAAATGGCGACGCGGCGCTCGTGCTCAATATCTGAATTGCGCGCCACCAGCGCCGGATCATCCATTGAAATATGCACAATGCGCGTCCGCGTTTCGACCTTGCTCATCGCCTATTTATCCTCGCCCATATTCAATCGAATGGCGATTGAGCGACCATGCGCGTGCAAGCCCTCCTCAGCGGCCAATTGTACCGCCGCCGGACCGATAGCCGAGAGCGCGGCAGCATCGCATTTCACCAAAGAGGTGCGCTTCATGAAATTCAAAACCGACAGGCCCGATGCATACCGCGCCGCGCGCGCCGTCGGCAGCACGTGATTGGGCCCGGCAATATAATCGCCGATCGCTTCGGGTGTATGGCGGCCCATGAAAATCGCGCCGGCATGGCGAATATCAGCCGCCAACGCGTCGGGGTCTTCCACAGCCAATTCCAAATGCTCGGGTGCCAATTCGTTGATCAGCTCCGGCGCATCTGCCCGTAAATCATTGACCACCAAAATGGCACCGAAATCCTCCCAGCTTTTGCGGGCAATGGCTTGGCGTGGCAAAACCGACAGCGCCGCCTCCACTGCATCGGCAACCGCATCGGCGTAGTCCGTGTCATCGCAAATGAAGATCGATTGCGCGACCTCATCATGCTCGGCCTGGCTGAGCAGGTCGGCCGCCATCCATGCCGGGTCATTTTGCGTATCCGCCGCCACCAAAATCTCCGACGGACCGGCAATCATATCAATGCCGACTTGGCCGAAAACCTGTTTCTTAGCCGCGGCCACATAGGCATTGCCCGGCCCGACAATAACATTGACCGGCGCGATGGTCTGCGTGCCATAGGCCAAAGCCGCCACGGCTTGCGCGCCACCAATGCGATAAACCTCATCGACACCGGCCAGTCTCGCGGCGACCAGCACCAGCGGGTTGACCAACCCGTCAGGCGTCGGCACCACCATGACAACACGTCCGACACCGGCGACCCGCGCCGGAATGGCGTTCATCAAAACCGATGAGGGGTAATTGGCCAGACCGCCCGGCACGTAAAGTCCGGCCGCATCAACCGCGCCCCAACGATGCCCCAGCTCGACGCCACTGGCATCAGTGAAGCGATCATCCTCAGGCTTTTGGCGGGCGTGAAAATCGGCAATGCGGTCGGCCGCCAATTGCAGCGCCGCTTTTGTTTCATCGCTGACTGCGTCAAAGGCGGCGTCAATTTCGGCCTTCGAGATTTGCAAACTCGCCTCGGTCAAGCTTTGGCGGTCAAATTTTTCAGTCAGCTCGATAAGGGCCGCGTCACCGCGCGCTTGCACATCGGCGATGATGTCGGCCACGGCGGCGTTCACATCAACCGATTGCTCGCGCTTCATCGACTGCAAATCGGCAAAGCGCGCGGCAAAATCCACATCATCAATATGGGCACGCAAAAAACAAGCCATTATGCTCCCTCGGGCTTTACGCCTCGTCATCCTCATGCGCCGGCTGCGAACGGGCTGCCCATGGCGCTGTTATATCTTCCAATATGGCCTCGCAAGCCTCGACTTCCAAGCGGATTTCGCCGCCACCGGCAAAAATCAGACTGATATGACCGGCGGGCGCATCGCCGGGCTCAAAATGCAGCGATAAAAGCGAGATAACCCCATCGGCGCGCTGCCTATTCAGCTTGCGGTATTGAATGCCGCTGACACCGGCGATTTGCAAGGCGGCGCGCACGCGCATGGCGGCGGGTGCCGCCTCCCAGCAATAACGATTGGCCAGCCAAATAAAGCGGCGTTCATCGGGCAAATAGGCCAGATCGCCGATTTGGCCGACCGCGTCTTGCAAACAGGCCGAGATGACCTGCAAATCATCTGCATCGCGGGCGTAGAGTTTTAAGGGTGTGCTCATGTCTGCTCGCGCCAAATCTTTGCTCCCGCGCCGGAGAGCTTTTCTTCAATGCGCTCATAGCCGCGATCGAGGTGATAGACGCGCGCAATCTCGGTCACGCCTTCGGCCATCAGACCGGCAATCACCAATGTCGCCGAGGCACGCAAATCAGTCGCCATAACCGGCGCGCCGTAAAGCTTTTCAACCCCGGTCACGATCGCCGTATCGCCTTCCAGCGAAATATTCGCGCCGAGGCGGGCCAGCTCCTGCACATGCATGAAGCGGTTTTCAAAAATCGTCTCACGAATGCGCGACACGCCATTGGCACAACACATCAGTCCCATAAAAGGCGCTTGTAAATCCGTCGCAAAGCCCGGATAGGGCTCGGTGGTGACAGGGGTCGGCGTCGGGCGGCCCTGCGGGCCAATGACGCGCAAGCCCTCAGGCATATCTTCGAGGCCACATCCGGCCAGCCGCATGGCCGGGGCCAGCGCACCGATCACACTCTCATCAATACCGGTCAGCTTGGCGTCGCCGCCAGTGGCCGCAATGGCCAGCGCGAAAGCCCCCGCCTCAATACGGTCGCGTGACACGGTATGGTCAGCCCCGCCTAAATGCGCGACGCCGGTAATGCTCAATTGCCGCGTACCAATGCCATCAATCTTGGCTCCCATAGCGACCAGACAATGCGCCACATCGACAACTTCCGGCTCGCTCGCCGCATTCGTGATAATGGTCTCGCCGCTTGCCAAGGTCGCCGCCATCATCAGCACATGCGTCGCGCCGACCGAGACGAATGGCAGGTCGATGCGCGCACCCCGCAAGCCACCCTTGGGTGCTTTCGCGTTGACATAGCCGCCCTCGACAATAATGTCGACGCCCATGGCTTCGAGCCCTTTCAAATAAAGGTCGACCGGACGCGTGCCAATCGCGCAACCGCCGGGCAATGAGACTTTCGCCTCATGCGCGCGGGCCAAAAGCGGGCCCAGGACCCAAAAGCTGGCGCGCATTTTCGACACCAGCTCATAGGGCGCGCATGTGCTGGTCAGCTCTGCCGCATGCACACTCACGCCCTCGCCCGGGCCCTTTCCGAACTCCTCGACACCGGCGCCCAGCTCGCGCAGCACGCCGGCCAGCGTGCGCGTATCGGCCAAGCGCGGCGTACCGCGTAAGGTCAGTTTTTCATCCGTCAAAAGCCCCGCCACCATGAGCGGCAAAACGGCGTTTTTTGAGCCCGAAACGGCGATTTCACCGTGCAGCGCGACGCCGCCTTCAATGAGGATTTTATCCATCAGGCTTTATCCTTCAAATCGGTTTTATCATCGCTTTGCGCGGCACGACGTGCCGCTTTGCGGCGTTGTAAATTGGCGCGCAGGGCAGCGGCCAGCTTTTCCTCGCGGGCCAATTTTTTGCCGTCAGCTTTGGATGCTTTAGTCATATGCCCTTCATAACTTTATTCCGGCAATTTGTCATGTTTAGACACGACACCACGCGTCCAACCGGCACCGTGCCAATCGGGGCGCAGAAAAATCTCGCGCCCGCCACACGCGGCGCAGCGAAATTTCGCCTTTAAGTCGAGCAATACCGCGTCACCGAACCGCTCAAAAAGCGGCGACGCGGCCAGCACCTTATGATGGCTGCAGCCCTCGCACCAGACCCACACACTCAAACGCCGCTCGACCAGCCAACTTAACCGCACAGGCGCGTGCCTTTTCTCCGCCATACACCACTCAACAAAAGAACAAAGTGCGAACATTATAGCGTGCCACGCGCATGGCGCAATCACCACTTGCAAAGCCCCGCCCCCTATGGCAAACAGCTTTCACGCTTTTTGGCGATGCTGCCGTAGCTCAGGGGTAGAGCACTCCCTTGGTAAGGGAGAGGCCGGTGGTTCAATTCCACCCGGCAGCACCAGAGGCGCCCCCGCATTAGCATTAAGCGTCACATACGGGCCGCCACAGCGCGAAAGGCACATTATCATGGTTGCACTTGTTTTGGGTATTTTGCTGGCAATTATCGCCATTGCCATGGCTAAGGATGTGGCCTTGCCGCCGCGTGCTTTCGCGCTGGCCATGCTTGTTCTGCCGGCCATCTATATGCTGTTTGCGCTGCTGGTCGGCGATGTGACGGCGATGGTTTGGGAATTTGTCTATGGCCTGCCCTTTATCGGTTTCGGCGTGCTTTGTTTCACGCGCGGTTTCAAAGCCTCGGGCATTTTGGTGGTTGCGCTATGGGCGCTGCATGCAGCTTATGATGTTTATCATCACGCGCTGGTTGCCAATGCCGGTGTGCCCGGATGGTATCCGGCCTTCTGCTTCGGCTTTGATGTGATGATGGTGATCTATCTGGCGCGTGTCATTGCCTATCAAAAGAATTTCGATATTTACGCGTCTGACAGCAAAAGCGCGCCTTAAAAATCCATTTCAATCTGGCTTTTCGGTTTGCCTTGCGCACCTGCACCATGGCGCGAGGGCGGACGGGCGCGACTGGCGTGCTTATCGACCACAGCTTTGGCCATGCGCCGATGCGCGCCCGATTTGCGCAGGGCATACAGCCGGTCGGCGGCGATTTTGCGGGCGCGGCGTTCATCGACAATCGGATCGGGATAGCCCCCCTTATCGGGCGCCGCCCATGGCGTATGGATGAGATGCGTCGGCAAATGAGCAATTTCAGGAAGCCAACGGCGCAGAAACACACCGTCCGGATCTTGGTCCTGGCTTTGCTTTACCGGATTGTAAATCCGCATCGTGTTAATGCCGGTCGTGCCCGACTGCATTTGCGCCTGCGCGTAATGAATGCCCGGCTCATAATCGGTAAATAATCGCGCCAAATGCAGCGCGGTCTCGCGCCAATGCAGCCATAAATGATAGGACGCGAAGCTCATCAGCATGGCGCGCATGCGAAAATTCAGCCAGCCCGTGGCCTGCAAAGAGCGCATGCACGCATCGATAAACGGATAGCCGGTACGCCCCTCTGCCCAGGCGGCAAAGCGCGCCGTGTCAAAATCATTCTCACGCAAGCCGTCATAGGCGGCATGCATATTACGAAACTCAATCGCCGGTTCATCCTCCAGCTTTTGGATGAAATGGCAATGCCAGCGCAGGCGGCTTTCAAAGGCCTTCAGCGAGCCAACCCACCCCGTCTCCATCGGTTCGCGGCGGCGCGCTTCGCTGGCGTGCAGCGCTTCGCGGATAGATAGAGTGCCGAATGAAAAATGCGGCGAGAGGCGCGAGCATGTCCACTCGCCGGTTAGCGGGGAGGACATATCGCGACGATAGCTCTGCCCGCGTTCGGTCAAGAAACCGCCCAAGAGCGATAAAGCCTCCTTGCGTCCGCCCTTTTGCCGCCCCGGGCAATCATCGGCCCCAAGCCCCAAATCCGCAGCCGCCGGCAGCGCCTGCGCGGGCATGTCCAGCGGCGGCAAAGCGGCCGGCACCGAAGCCGGCGCCTTATAAATTTCCCGATGCCAATTGGCCGCCCATTGGTCACGTTGATGGGGGCCGCGCATGACGCCGTGCTGCTTGCGCTCATGCCACGTTACGCCATTGCCCCGGGCCCATGCTTTTACGGCTTTGTCGCGCGCATAGCTCCGGCCATTACCCGTTTCTTGGTGCGACCATAGCCGCGTAAATCCGGTCTCGGCTTTCAGCGCGGCCAGCACGTCAACGGCCGGGCCGGTGCGTATGATAAGCCGCTGGCCCAGACCGGCCAGCGCCACATCCAATTCGGCCAACCCGTCGCACAAAAAATCATAATGGCGACGGCTCGCATCGGGCGCGGCCCACATATCGGGTTCAACAATATAAAGCGGGCACACTGCGCCGTTTCTGGCCGCTTCGGCCAAAGGAGCGTGATCGGTGATGCGTAAATCGCGTTTAAACCAAACTATTTCCATACGGCTTAAACTAGGCGATTGACGCGCGCCTGCCAGCGCGACCGAATGTCCGGCCTATTTTGCGCGGCCCTGCAATTTCTCAAATGTCCGCATGCCGCCCAGTCCGAGCAGCGCATAAAGAATTGTCGTCAACACATCAATATGCAGCACGGGCGGCGGCACGGCTTGCGCATCCGACAGGGTCAGTGCCCAGACCAGCAGATCGCGCAGCACGAAATTATAGAATAATGCCAGCCCGCATACCCAGCCGATAAAAGGCCGCCACCCGGCGACAGACAGGCTTTTATGCGCCGCTTCGATTTTATTAATCTCGCTTTGCACCAATCCCGGCTGCTGCGCGATGCGCGCCATTACGGCTTTTTTATCGAGCCGCTCCTTTTCGGAGGTAAATAGCGCGTCGAGCAGATTGCCGACCGCTTCGATCGGCTCCGTGGCTTGCTTGGTCAAAAAAGACAACATAAGAGCATGATAGACCGGGCAGCAGCGGCGGGGATAAATCAGCAAATAAAAAGGCGGGGTCACTGCCCCGCCTTTAAAAAATTATCTAGACGTTTTTATTCAAACGCCTCGTCCCATGTGCCCTCGGTCGAGGCCTTGGCATATTCAGTGGCACGGCCTTCAAAGAAGTTCATATGCTCAATGCCGTTCAGCATTTCATCCATCCATGGCAACGGATTTTTCTCAATATCGTAAATCGGTTCGAGATTGAGCTGCACCAGGCGGCGATTGCCGATATAGCGAATATAATCTTTCACTTCCTGCGGCTCCAGCCCTTCGACACCGCCCATTTCAAAGGCCAGATCGATAAAGGCATCCTCATGGGTCACCACCGTCTCGCATGCCTTATACAGGTCGCGCTTGATATTATCGTTCCAGATTTCCGGGTTTTCTTGCACGAATGTGTTGAACAATTGCACGGTTGAATTTGTGTGCAGTGTCTCGTCGCGCGCCGACCATGTCACGATTTGCCCCATGCCCTTCATCTTATTGAAGCGCGGGAAATTCATCAGAATGGCGAAGCTGGCGAAAAGCTGCAGACCCTCGGTGAAACCGCCAAACACGGCCAGCGTCTTGGCCACATCTTCTTTGGTCTCAACACCCCATTCCTGCATATAGTCATATTTATCCTTCATCTCGCCATATTTCATGAAGGCTTCATATTCAATTTCCGGCATGCCGATTGTATCGAGCAGGTGCGAATAGGCAGCAATGTGAATGGTTTCCATATTGGAAAACGCCGCCAGCATCATTTGCACTTCGGTCGGTTTGAAGACTTGAGAATAATGCTTCATATAGCAATTATTCACTTCTACATCGGCCTGCACAAAGAAGCGGAAAATTTGCGTCAGCAAATTACGCTCAGCGCCGGTCAGCTTTTTGTGCCAATCCTTGACATCCTCGGCCAGCGGCACTTCTTCCGGCAGCCAATGAATGCGCTGCTGCGTCAGCCATGCATCATAGGCCCACGGATAGCGGAAAGGTTTATAGACAATACGTTCTTCAAGCAAAGACATGGTTGTTACCTTCTCAAAATTTTAGTGGTGGCGAAATGGGCCCGCCGGATCAATTCCCGCACCCGCCTATTGGCAGGAGAGACATTCTTCATAATCATTGCCCTCAGCCGCTTTGGCCATGGCTTCCTGCATCGCCTTGGTATCGGTATCGGCTTTTTCAGCCCGCTGAATGGATAGCGAGCGGCAATAATACAGGCTTTTCACACCCTTCTTCCAAGCCTGATAATGCACTTGGTGCAAATCCTTTTTATGGATATTGGCCGGCAAGAAGACGTTGAGCGATTGCGCTTGGTCGATCAGCTCCGAGCGGTCACCCGCCAGATCAATGAGCCAACGCTGGTCCAATTCAAAAGCGGTTTTGAAAACGGCTTTCTCATCATCGCTCAAGAAATCGAGATGCTGAACCGAGCCGCCCGAGGTGACAATGGATGACCAAATATCATCATTGTTTTGACCCTTTTCGCTGAGCAATTTGTCGAGGTGACGGTTGCGCACATTGAACGAACCGGACAGCGTCTTATGGGTAAAGCTATTGCCGGCAATCGGTTCAATGCCCGGGCTGGTGCCGCCGCAAATAATGGAAATCGACGCGGTCGGCGCAATCGCGGTTTTGTTCGAGAAGCGCTCATTAATACCGCATTCGGCCGCATCAAGGCACGGGCCCCGCTCATTGGCCAATTCGACCGAGGCCGCATCGACGCCCTCTTTAATATGCGTGAAAATGCGTTTGTTCCAAACCTTGGCCATCACGCTTTCCCAAGGGATCATATTGGCCTGCAAGAAAGAGTGGAAACCCATAACGCCAAGCCCGACCGAGCGTTCGCGCTGCGCGGCATATTTGGCTTTTGACATTTCATCGGGCGCGCGCTGGATGAAATCCTCCAGCACATTATCGAGGAAACGCATCACATCAGGAATAAATTGCTCTTCTTTGCTCCATTCCTGGAAATTTTCAGCATTCAGCGATGACAGGCAGCACACGGCGGTGCGCTGCTGGCCGAGATGGTCTTCGCCTGTCGGTAGGGTAATTTCCGAGCACAGATTGGAGGTCTTGATTTCAAGATTGAGCAGTTTTTGTTGCTCGGGGCGCAGATTATTCACCGTATCCTTGAACACCATATAGGGTTCGCCGGTCTCAATGCGCGCCGTCAGCATGCGAATCCACAAATCACGCGCTTGCAGCGTGGCTTGCACCGAGCCGTCTTTTGGGCTGCGCAGCGCCCATTCTTCATCATTTTCAACGGCGCGCATAAAGGCGTCGGAAATCAGAATGCCATGGTGCAGATTGAGCGCCTTACGGTTCGGGTCACCGCCGGTCGGGCGGCGAATTTCGACAAATTCTTCGACTTCCGGGTGGTCGACCGGCAGATAAACCGCCGCCGAGCCGCGCCGCAGCGAGCCTTGCGAAATGGCCAATGTGAGGCTATCCATCACACGGATGAACGGCACAATGCCCGACGTCTTGCCGTTTTCACCGACTTTTTCGCCAATTGAGCGCAGATTGCCCCAATAAGAGCCAATACCGCCGCCGCGCGAGGCGAGCCAGACATTTTCATTCCACAAATTGACAATATCGCCGAGGCTGTCATTGGCTTCGTTCAAAAAGCAGCTGATCGGCAGGCCGCGATCCGTGCCGCCATTGGAGAGAACCGGCGTGGCGGGCATGAACCAGAGCTTGGAAATATAATCATAAAGGCGCTGCGCATGGGCTTCATCATCGCCATAATAAGAGGCAACACGGGCGAAAAGGTCTTGGAATGTCTCGCCCGGCATCAAATAGCGGTCGGTCAGCGTGGCTTTACCGAAAGCCGTCAGCAGCGCGTCGCGCGACGGGTCGGTTTTAACACGCGGGCGGGCCGCATATTGAACGGCCTGGTCCTGACGGTCGAAATCAAATGAGGGTTCGCTCGACGAACCGCCCTCAGCACGGCGCGTAGCCGCCGGAGTCGCAAGATCCTGCTCCATTTTACCCTGTGCTTCCTTTTCTTGTGCTTGTTTGGCGCCGGTTTCGCCTGATTGCGTATCTCTCAACATTTTTTCTCTCTCCAATTCGACCGTTTTGCAGCCCTTATCCCCAAAAGTCGGCCCCAAAAGGTCCGGCCCAAAAGGTCTGGTTTGTGCCAAAAACGCCATCGCTTGAGAGACAGCTTCCCCGTGGGCGCAAAACGACGCCCTTGGCTCGGTCTTCAAGCCTATCACGGGTTGTTTTTAACATTTGGTCTAAAATCAGCACTGAGACAGAAGTCTTGTGAGCCGAATTCATACAACCAGACACTAGATATAGTGTCTAGTTCGCATGAAAACGTCAACAGATAGTTAACGGAAAAAAATACTTTTTTTCATTTTTATAAAAAGTCACGCTTTTTCAGCCAGTTAAGGGGAAGAAAAAACACTGAGAAAATACCGCGCCGCAAAAAACTCATCCACTAACTTATCCACAGGGCGCGGCGCGCAGCAAATCAGGTGCAAATCATCGGGCTTATGTGCCGCCTTAAGCGGCTTTTTTCGGCAAAAAGCGCAGCAGCAACCAAGCAACGCTGACCACATGGCCGAGCGGGAAAATCGCCAATGTCCAAGCCAGTGCCACGCGCTTATCGTTTTCTTGCGCAAAAATCACCGCCCCCATACAGACACCGCCCAGCATGACATCCATCAATGTCACCATGCCCCATGGCTCGGCCAGCACATTGTCGAAACCGGCAAGCCCGGTCGCGCCATAGGCCCAAAAACACAGTAAGAGAAAAAACGCGCCGGCGGCGCCCACCACATAACGAGCCATATCAGCCTCCTTGTCGTCTCAAAAAAGGCTCGCAAAGCACAAGCCGAAAGGCAATAAAAAAGCCGCGGACATAACTGCCCGCGGCTTTAAAATAAATATGTCGGTCCTAAAAGATTTCGAACAGACCGGCAGCACCCATGCCGCCGCCAATGCACATGGTCACGACCGCATTTTTGGCTTTGCGGCGTTGGCCTTCCATCAGCACATGGCCGACCAGACGCGCGCCGGTCATGCCGAACGGGTGACCGATGGCGATGGAGCCGCCATTGACGTTATATTTTTCATTGTCAATGCCGAGACGGTCACGGCAATACAAGGCTTGGCTGGCGAAAGCTTCGTTCAGCTCCCACAAATCAATATCATCAACGCTGAGGCCATGACGCTCGAGCAGGCGCGGCACGGCAAATACCGGACCGATACCCATCTCATCGGGTTCGCAACCGGCGACCGCAAAACCTTTAAACGCGCCCAGCGGTTCCAGACCGCGACGCTCAGCCTCTTTGGCTTCCATGACAACAACAGCCGCCGCACCATCGGAAAGCTGCGAGGCGTTACCGGCGGTGATGAACTGGTCTTCGCCACGCACGGGCGGCAGGCCGGCGAGGCTTTCCAGCGTTGTGCTAGGGCGATTACATTCATCGCGATCGACGGTGTAATCGACGATTGATTCTTCGCCCGTCTCTTTATTGACCTGCTTCATCTTGGTTTGCATCGGCACAATCTCGTCTTTGAACAGACCGGCTTCTTGCGCCGCCGCCATGCGCTGCTGGCTTTGCAGCGAATACTCATCCTGTGCCTCGCGCGACACATTATAGCGATCGGCGACAATATCAGCCGTTTCGATCATCGGCATCCACAGTGCCGGATAGCTCGCCATCAGCTTTTCTTCGGTGAAATTATTGGTGTTGAGCCCCTGCATGACGGTCAGCGAAATGCTTTCCACACCGGCACCGACAGCGCATGGCACGTCATTATTGACAACACTATTGGCCGCCATGGCAATGGTTTGCAGACCCGATGAGCAGAAACGATTCACTGTCACGCCCGACGTGGTGACCGGGCAACCGGCCCAAATGGCAGCCATACGACCGACATTATGGCCCGTCGCGCCTTCCGGCTGGCCGCAACCCATAATGACGTCTTCGATATCGCCCGGCTCGATACCGGCCTTGGCAACGGCGTGCTTGATGGCATGACCGCCCATGGCTGCGCCATGCGTCATGTTAAACCCGCCACGGCCCGATTTGGCCAAGCCCGTGCGCGCGCTTGATACGATTACAGCTTCTCTCATTTTCAGCTCCCTGAATTAAATGTCCTGTGTCCACAGTTAGGCCGACTTTGCGACATAAAATATCGAATTTCAATCGGTTAACGAAATTTTTGCACCGTCTATGACAATTTGTCTTAACGCGCCGCAATAAGAAGAAGACAAAAGAAGAAGAATAAGGGCGCGGGCGGCTATCTTCCCTCCGGCAAGCGGCACAGAGCCCGTCATGAAACGGCCATAATTATGATGTTGAGTAAGCCTATGGAAAACCGACACCAAAATCAAAAAACCATCACCCCGCGCGCCTCGCTGGCCGATTGCATGCTGTTACTCGGTCTGGCTTTGACCCTGCTGGCGGTCAGTTTCGTGCCGAGCATGGCGCAGGATTTCGTCAAACCGGATGATCGCACACTGCAACAGCGGCTGAGCAAAATGCAATATGCCGTCACCCAGCAGGACAAAACCGAGCCGCCCTATCGCAATCGCTATTGGAATCAGAAAGAACCCGGTATTTTTGTCGATATTGTTTCCGGCGAGCCGCTTTTTTCGTCGCTCGACCAATATGATAGCGGCACGGGCTGGCCGAGCTTTACCCGACCTTTGGTTAAGCAATCAATTGTCGAGCGCGATGATTGGAAGCTTTTCGTCAAGCGTATTGAAGTACGCTCGAAACTGGCCGACAGCCATTTGGGCCACGTGTTTGACGATGGCCCGGCCCCGACGGGCCTGCGCTATTGCATTAATTCGGCCGCGCTGCGCTTTGTACCGCTGGCCGATATGGCCGCTGAGGGCTATGACGATTTCCTGCCCGCTTTCGAGGCTGCCGGTTTCAGCTTTTAATTTCCGCTTGAGATAAAGCCGCGCTTTCGGCACTGTGACGCCCAAATCGGGCGGCACATATAACATCGTGGCGCCCAAATCGGGAGACACATATGAGCGAGCAGGCTTTTTTGGACAAACTCGTGCCCGGCTATAAGGGCGTGGCGCAAAATTGGGAATGCGATCTCAATAATCATCTCAATGTGTCGCATTTTTTCGGCCGTTCGTCCGACCATGCTTTTTATATGCGCCATGCGCTGGGGCTGTATCCGCGGCAAATGGCGGCGGCGCGGCGCGGCACAGTGGCGCTGGAAGAACATGCCCGCTTTCACCGCGAAGTGCGGGCCGGTGGGATGATGATCGGGCGCAGCGCGCCGGTTGAGATCGGCACGAAAACCATGACCGTCTATCACGAATTTCGTGATGAAAAAGCACAACTCCTGACCAGTTTCAAAACCGTCATCGGACATTTCGACCTCGAAGCCCGCCGCCTAACCCCTTGGGGTGCGGAGACTTTGGACAAGGCGCAGGCCTTGCGCATCGAGCTGCCCGCGCATGCGGCGCCGAAATTTGTCGCCGCGGGACAGCCCGCCAAGCCTATTGCTCTGGCGCAAACCCAAGCAGATGGCTTTATCCGCAGCGGCGGCAATGGCATTAATAGCTGGGAATGTGACCAGTTCGGTCACCTCAACACGATGTTTTACATTCGCCGCCAAGGCGAAGCGGTGCCGCATTTTTGGGCCGAATTGGGTTTTGATCTGGAGGCGCTGCATAGTGCCGGTAAAGGCTTTGTCGTCGGCGAAATGCGCGTCGCTTATCTCAGCGAATTGCGCGAGGGCGATATGGTCGACACTTATTCGGCCGTGCGCGAAGTGGCCGATAAGACCGTGCTGGCCGAACATCGCATGTATAATGTCGAGACCGGCGATTTATCGGCCCGCACGGTGACGCGGGCGGTGTTTTTCGATAGCGCGACACGGCGCGCCTGCGCATGGCCGGACGAGATGCGTGCCCTATTGGAAGCCGCGCGCATCAGCGCGACACATGCCGATTAGCGCGCCGGCTGCCTAGCGCGACGCGTCAATGCGCGCAATGATTTCATCGCGCACCAATTCGGGATATTCCATTGGCACAAAATGCGTGCTGCCCGGGACGATTTCGATTTTTTTATCCACCTGCGGCACATGAAATGCGGCGACACTGCGCGTCGTTGAGCCGGTCTCGGCCATAAGCAGGGTAAACGGCACGCGCAATTTTTTGATCCAACGCTCCGGTGCCAATTGCGGGCCTTTGAAATTCGCCGCCTCCCATTGCGGATCGCAGGCCAGCTCGACCGTATTGTCTTTATCGTCAGGCCGAGCGCGCAAACCGCCCTCCAAATAAGACGCCAAAAACCCATCCTGCCAGCTGGCAAAAGCCCCTCGTCCCGTATAGGCGGCCTCAATCGTGGCGCGGTCGGGCCAGACCGCGCGGCGTTTTTTCGCCAATTCCATCAGCACATGACCACGCCCGCGTATCGCCATCAGCACGGGGCTGAGGACCGCCGCCAGCCCGGGCATAATAACCGGATCGGTGAGGATAAGCCCGGCCACCAGATCGGGCCGTTTGGCGGCCAATAAAAGCGAGGCGCAGCCGCCCATGGAATGCCCGCCGAGCCATATTTTGTCTCCCGCCGCATCAGCCAAATGGACGATTAATTTTTCCAAATCATCGCGGTAAACATACCAGCTCTTCATTTGACGCGGATCGGCCGGCAGGGTCGTTTGGCCGTGGCCGCGCGCATCCCACGCATGCACGTCAAAGCGCGTGGCCAAGGGGGCCAGCAACTGGTCATAGGTCTGGCCGTTAAAGCCATTGGCATGCGCCCAATGCAGCACTGGCTTGCCGGACAGTTTGGCATCGCCCCATTGGCAGACGGAAACGACACCCTCGGCTTGCGGAAAATCATAGCGGTTCATGAGGTCCTCATCAGATGCATGCGAAACCATATGCGTTGCTATGGCGAAAAGGCAAGCCGTCAGCAAAAGCTGGCGGCGCGACTTTGCCCCACGCGCGCATTTGTGCTAGTCAGCAGAGGAATGGTCGTCGTGTCGACGCCGCTTCTTGAAAGCCTAAACCGCCATGCAAATCTACCTGCCCATAGCCGAAATGAGCGCTCATATTATGACGCTGATCGGCATGGGCGGTCTGGTCGGCTTTATGTCCGGCATGTTTGGTGTCGGCGGCGGGTTTTTGATGACGCCATTGCTGATTTTCATCGGTGTGCCGCCGGCTGTCGCCGTGGCCTCGGAGGCCAATCAAATCGTGGCCTCTTCCGTATCGGGCGGCCTGGCCTATTGGCAACGCCGCGCTGTCGATGTGCAAATGGGACTTATCCTGATGATTGGCGGCCTGGGGGGCGCGTATAGCGGCGTGCAGCTTTTCAAATTGCTGCGCGCGCTGGGCCAGGTCGATCTGCTCATCGCCGTTTCCTATGTGTTGTTTTTGGGCGTCATTGGCAGCCTGATGTTGCGCGAGAGCATTCACGCCATCCTCGCCGCCCGACGCGGCAATCCGGTACAAGCGCGCCGCCCGGGCCAGCATAGCTGGGTGTTGGGTCTACCGTTTCGCATGCGGTTTCGCCGCTCGAAACTGTATATCAGCGTCATCCCGCCCATATTCATCGGCTTTTTCGTCGGCATGATGTCGGCCATTATGGGGGTTGGCGGCGGCTTTATTATGGTGCCGGCGATGATTTACATTCTGCGTATGCCGACCAATGTGGTGATCGGCACCTCGCTGTTCCAAATCATTTTCGTCACCTCGGCCGTGACGATTTTCCACGCCGTGGAAAACCAGACCGTCGATATTGTGCTGGCGCTGCTATTGATGATCGGCGGCGTTATCGGCGCGCAATTCGGTGCCTATGCCGGGCAAAAACTGCGCGGCGAACAATTGCGCGCGCTGCTGGCGCTGATCGTGCTCGGCGTCGGGCTGCGGCTGCTGTTCGACCTCATCCAAAAACCCGACGAGCTATATTCGCTGACGCGGATGGGAGTGGGCGGATGATGCGTTTTTTAACCCTGTGGCTGGCTTTCTTCACCACACCGGTGCTGGCCGCCAATGTGCTGGTGACGGATATTTCGAAAGACCATATTTCCATCCGTTCCAATTTCACCGGCGAGAGCCTGCTGCTGTTTGGCGCCATTGATACCTCGATTTATGGCCCCGTCGATGGCATTGTGGTGACGCTGCGCGGGCCGGGCGAAAACGTCATTCTGCGCAAAAAACAAAAACAAGTCGGCATTTGGGTCAATGGTGTGGCTTATGAAATGGGTCCACTTCCGGGCTTTTACGCGGTTGTCAGTTCGCGTCCGCTCGACGCGCTGACCAGTTTTGACGAGCAAGAAAAACGCGGCATCGGCACACAAACGCTGAAGGCCAATATGCTGAACGGCAAAGCCGGTGCGGCTGAAAAAGCCGAGGCACTGGACGCGTTTATCCGCCTCAAACAACGCGATGCGCTGTTTAATATGCGCGCCGACCGGGTTGAGATTATCAATGACAAGCTTTTCCGCGCTGAGATTAATCTGCCCGCAGGCATGCCGGTCGGGCGTTATGTGACCGAGTTCTTCGCCTTCAAAAACGGTCGTCTGGTCGGCTATCAAACCGGCGAATTGCCGGTTGATATTGTCGGCGCCGGCCACATATTGCACAAAGCGGCTTATGAAATGTCCCTACTTTACGGCGTCGCCGGTGTGGTGATGGCATTATTCATGGGCTGGGGTGTGGCGGTTTTGTTTAGGCGGACATGATGGACGGATTTCTGGTATCGGCTTTTGCGGCTTTTTTCGGCGGCGCTTTGAGTTTCCTCTCGCCCTGCGTGCTGCCTTTAGTGCCCGGCTATTTGTGCTTTGCGGCGGGGCTGCAATTTTCCGAGTTGAGCGAATTGGATGCGCAAGGCCAAGCCACGGCGCGCATCCTGCCCGGTGCGCTGGCTTTTGTCGGCGGCTTTTCCGCCGTCTTTATCGCTTTGGGGGCCGGTGCCTCGGCCATTAATCCGCTGCTGATTGCCTATCAGGCCGAGCTCGGCCAAATTGCCGGCATCACGATTATCGCGCTGGGCCTGCATGTTGCGGGCCTCATCCATATCCCGTTTCTGGCGCGCGAGGCGCGGCTGGATAGCCGTGAGATTGAAAAATCCAGCGCCCCGCTTTTTGCCGCTTTCATTATGGGGCTGGCTTTCGCCTTTGGGTGGACGCCATGCATCGGTCCTATCCTCGCCACTATTTTGGCGCTGGCGGCAGCGCGCGACAGCATGGGCGAAGGCGTCACCCTCTTGGTGGTTTATGCCGCCGGTCTCGGCCTGCCGTTTATTCTGGCGGCTTTGGGGGTTGGTAAATTCATGGCCGCCAGTGGCCGCATCAAACAAAATATGGTCTGGGTCGAGCGCGGCGCAGGCGGCTTGCTGGTCGCCACCGGCACGCTCATCATGCTGGGCAGCTTGCAGGCTTTTGCGACCTATCTGCTCGACTGGTTCCCGTTTCTGGCGACGCTTGGCTAGGGGGCATTATGTCATTGAAGGATGTGCCGCAAACGGCACGCATATTGGGTTTTTTGGGTCTCCTCCCGTTTCTGCTCGGCGGTTTGGGCGTATGGGTTTCGGCGCTTGGCGATTTGCGTTTTGCCCTACCGATTATGGTGTTGGCTTATGGCGCGCTGATTGCCAGCTTTCTGGGCGGTGTGCGCTGGGGCGCGGCCATGCAGAATAACCGCGCCGACAGCCAGCCGCGCCATTTGGTCATGGCGATTATGCCAAGCCTTGTCTCACTGGTGGCTTTCCTCCTGCCCTTGCCGCAGGCCTTTGGTCTGCTAATTATCCTGTTTACCGCGCAAGCCGTGCTGGATGTAACAGCCAGCGATAATGGCGACCTTCAAGCCTGGTACAAGCCCTTGCGTCTCTGGCTCAGCCTGATTGCCGGCGCCTCTATGGCGTCTTTATTGCTGCACACGCTTACCCATTAAAAGGCCCCTTAACGCGCGCGATCGGGCAATAGGCGATCGGCAGCAACCGGTGCGATTTGCGCGCGCCCCAATAGGACCGCTTGATAGGTGCGGCCAGTAAACAAATCATCAAACGCCGCATCGCGCACATTGAGACTGCCGGTCAGCGCGCCGAAAGCCGGCAAGATGGCGCGCGTATCATCGGCGATAAAACACCGCCGCCGCAGACTGCGCCCGCGCTGGCGTATCTTGCCGCAAGGGTGCAAATGCCCGGCCAGTTCACCGGGTTGAAAATCAGTATGCCCACGCGGCAAGGGCTCGTGCCGCATGGTCAATGCGCCATCATGGGTCAGGGTAAAACTTTCCCCCGCCCGCCCCGGCAGGTCTTTCGGCGGGGTCGGGTCATGATTGCCCGTCACCCATAGCGTCTCGAGGCCGGCCACCATAGCGGACAGCATTGTGCGGTCCTGCCCGCTCATCCGTTCGCCCCATAAATCATCGTGAAAACTATCGCCCAGCGAGATGAGCATTGCCGGGCGATAAGCGGCCAGCACCGCATCCAGACGTTGCAATGTCGCCGCCGTATCATAGGGCGGCAGTGCCACGCCGCGCGCCGCAAAGGCAGAGCCTTTTTCAAAATGCAAATCGGCGACAATCAGCGCATCCGCGGCCGGCCAGAACAGCGCACCGGATATATCGGCAATCAGCTTGGCGCCATTGACCGTCAATTCAACCTGTTTTTGCGTCTGCAACAGCTTGCGTCGCCTCCCGTATCAAATCCTCATGCCGCGTGGCCGCGCGCAATGACGCCTCGCCCAGCAACTCATCATCGGCAGCCCCGCGCACCGGCTCCTTGCCCATTTCCATCAAAAGCGGCACAGCCAAGGGCGAGATGCGCGCCAGCCTCTTTAAGCGAAACCCGCCCTCAATCCGCGCCAGCATATCGCCAAGCCTTTGAATATCCAAAAGACCGGTCGCCGCATCGGCGCGGGCTGCCTGCAAGAGAATATGGTCCGGCTCGTGGCTGCGCAGCACATCATAGATTAAATCGGCCGAGAAAGTGACTTGCCGACCGGATTTTTCATGCCCCGGGAAATTTTTCTCAATCAGCCCGCCAATTTGCGCGCAATCGCGAAATGTGCGTTTCATCAGGCTCGATTCCTCAAGCCAAGCTTCCAAATCATCACCCAGCATATCCTCGGAAAATAAATCGGCGAGGCTAAATTTTCCCTGCTCAAGCATCATCCCGATATCGCGCAGGCCCCAAATGGCGAGACCGTAATCATTGGCGACAAAGCCCATCGGGCGCGCGCCAAACCGCTCGAGGCGACGCGTCAGCAACATGCCCAAAGTCTGATGCGCCAGACGGCCTTCAAACGGATAGGCCACCATATAATAGCGCGCGCCGCGCGCAAAACTCTCAACCAGCAGCGTCTTGGTATCGGGCAGAGCCGAAAAATCGCGCTGCATACGCAGCCACTCAGCGACTTGCGCCGGTAATTTGTCCCAGCTCTCCGGCTGCGTCAGCATGTGCCGCACGCGCGCCGCCAAATGCGTCGAAATGGGAAATTTGCCGCCCTGATAGGTCGGTACTTTCGGGTCGGCATGCAGGGCGCGGCTGACATAGGCCTCGGTTTCGCGTACCCCTTCCAGCCGCAACGTCTCACCGGCAAAGATAAAGGTGTCGCCCGGTGCCAGACTGGTCAGGAAATATTCTTCCATCTCGCCCAGCACGCGCCCGCCACGCGGCGGGGTTTTGCTGTTGGCCTTGGGCGGGCGCGTCAGTCGCAATTTCAGCATCGGCGCTTCGACAATCGTGCCGACATTCATCCGATAACGCGTCGCCAATCGTGGATGGCTCAGGCGATAAAGCCCGTCTTTTTCAGCCCGCAAGCGCGCATAGCGATCATAGCTTTTCAGTGCATAGCCACCCGTCGCAACAAATTCCAGCACCCGATCAAAATCATCGCGCGGCAGTGCCACATAAGGTGCTGCGCTTGTTACCTCCTCATACAGCCTATCGGGGTGAAACGGTGCATGACAGGCCGTGCCGAATATATGCTGCGCCAGCACATCCAACCCGCCGGCGCGCTCCACCGCGCCGTCTTGCTCGCCGGCCGCCACGCTGTCGCGCGCCGCCTCGCATTCCAGCACTTCAAAACGATTGGACGGCACCAGCAGCGCGGCCGAGCTTTCATCAAAGCGGTGATTGGCGCGGCCGATACGCTGTGCCAGCCGGCTCGCGCCCTTTGGCGCGCCGACATGGATGACCTGATCAACCGCGCCCCAATCAATGCCGAGATCCAAGGTCGAGGTGCACACAACAGCACGCAAGCCCCCCGCCGCCATGGCCGCCTCTACCTTGCGGCGGCGTTCCGGGGCCAGCGAACCATGATGCAGACCGATCTCGAGGCCGTCTTCATTCAGCGCCCATAATTCGCGAAACACCATTTCGGCCTGCGATCGCGTATTGACGAAAACCAGCGATGTATCGGCGCGCTGAATGGCTTCGAGCACATCGCGCATGGCGTGACGCGCCGTATGGCTGCCCCAGGGCAGGCGTTCTTTGGTATCCAAAACAGCGAGGGAAGGCGGCGCACCGGGCGTGCCCTCAACCAGTTCGGCCATTGCGGCCATTGCCGCACGGTTTTTTTGCGGGGCCAAATAGCGGCGCAGCGCCGGCTTATCGGCAACCGTCGCCGAGAGGCCGAGGCGTTTCACCTGGGGCGCCAGATGTTGCAGCCGCGCCAAGCCCAGCGCCAACAGATCGCCGCGCTTATTCGGCGTCAGCGCGTGCAGTTCATCAATGATAACGGTCTCCAGCCCGGCGAAATAATCGCCTGCTTCGGGCCAACTCAGCATCAGCGCCAGCTGCTCCGGCGTGGTCAACAAAATATCGGGCGGATTTTGTTTCTGCCGCGTCTTGCGATTGGCGGGCGTATCGCCGCTGCGCGCCTCAATGCGGATATCCAAGCCCAACGCCTCGACCGGCTGCATCAGATTGCGCTGAATATCGACCGCCAAGGCTTTCAAGGGTGAGATATAGAGCGTGTGCAATTTGCCCGATGAGCCATTGGTGACCAACGCTTCGAGGCTGGGCATGAAACCGGCCAGGGTCTTGCCGCCGCCGGTCGGCGCGATCAATAAGGCATGATGGCCGTTGCGCGCCGCGTCCCAAAAGGCCAGCTGGTGCGGGCGCGGCCGCCAGCCACGCGCAGCAAACCAGCCATCAAATTGCGGCAGGAGGGAGCTGTTTTCGTTTCGTGCGACCATGTCGGGACTATAAGCCGCGCATGGCTTAAGGCAAATGACATGACGCCGCTAGCGGTCTTATATAGAGCCGCTAGCGGCCTAAATAATGCGCCAAATCCTGCGCCATTTGCACGCCGGCGCGTTGTGCCGCGTGGCTTATGCGCCCGAGGATTAAATAGCTATGCGTCAATGAGCCGAAACAATGATGCGTTACCTCATTACCCGCTGCCCGAAGCGCGTCGGCATAGGCATTGCCTTGGTCGCGTATCGGGTCAAAACCGGCCGTGCCGATAACCGCAGGGGGCAGATTTGCCAAATTGCCGTTGATCGGATTGGCCAAGGGGTGATCGATATTTTTATCGTTCGGAAACACTTGGCTGTTGAAGAATTCCATCGTCGCCGTGTTGAGCGGGAAGCTATCGGCGCAACTGTCCCACGAACCTCCGGCTTTTGTGTCGGTCGAGACCCATGGATAAGCCAGCAGCAAAGCCGCCGGTTGCACCCCGCCCTTATCGCGCAGCAATTGGCTCATGCCGGTCGCAATCAACCCGCCCGCACTATCACCCGCCAGTGCCACACGGCGCGGGTCAATGCCCAGCGTGCTTGCATTATCGTGCACATAATCCCACAGCGCCATGGCATCATTAATCGGCTCGGGAAAATCCACTTCAGGGCACAAGCGATAATCCAGCGTGATGACCTTGGCGCGACATTCATCGGCCATGACCGAGCAAAAATGCCCATCGGTCAAATGGTCCATAATCACCAGCCCGCCTTGATGGTAAAACAACACGGCCGGGTCGGCCGCGCTGGCGCGAGGCGGGGTGTAAATCCGCGCCTTCATATCGCCGCCCGGACCGGGAATAGTGACATCCTCATGCGTCACACCGGCACGATCAGGCAGTGCAATAGCGTCATAGGCGCGCGCCGCGTCGCGCCATTGCGCCAATGTCTCTGGCGGCTCACGGCCTTCAGCGGCTGCCATATCGGCAACGATCTGAATATTCGCATCCAGCACATTGCCGTCAATTTCCAAAGGCGCGCCGGCCAAGCGGCGCAGCACAAATTTCGGCATGTTCCGCAACACGCCCAATATCATATTCTGTAAGCTCATTTTTCCCTCCCCAAGGACAAGCCATTACACAATTGAGCGGGCAGCCCCGTCAATGAAGTAGCATGAGACGCTTAGTCTTTACCGTTAATACCGCTCAGGATGAGCTGCGCGGCAAATTGTGCCGCCGCTTGCGGGTCAGGCGATGGGCTGGCCATCATCTCATCGAGAATGGCAAAAGCCACGCCGCCAATCGCCGCCGTCACATAAGCCGCATCAATATTCGACACCATACCGGCCGCCATGGCGCGCTCAATATCCTCGCGCATTTCGGCCAAACCGGCTTTTACCTGCGGCCCGCGCATATTGGCATTGGCCCCCTGCCGCCCGCGATTGGAGCGCATCAGCGCATGGTCGAGCGGGTTATCGGCGTAATATGAAAAATAGGTCAGATAGCAACCCTCGATAAAACCCTCGAAGGTTCTGGCCCGCGACCGCGCCTCGGCCAGCTTGGCGCGCAAATCCTCGCCAACCTCAACCGACAAGGCCTCAAATACGGCTTCCTTGCTGTCGAAATAATTATAAAAAGTGCCACTGGCCAATTCGGTGCGGCGAATAATATCGCGCACGGTTGTGCCGCCATAGCCCTGCTCGGCAAAAACATAACGCGCCGCTCTTAAAATCGCATCGCGATTGCTGGCGCGATTATTGGCCCGTTTGCCGGCCGATTGTGTCTGCGTTTGTATCGACATGGCGTAAGCTTATCCGAAAAGCGCCGCTATTACAAAAAATCCGCTGCCAATTCAGGCGGGCGGCAAATTACTGCTTTATCATCCGAGACGACCAAAGGCCGTTCCAACAATATGGGGTGGGCGGCCATGGCGGCCAGCAGCTTGGCCTCATCCGCCTCATCTGCCAGACCCAGCTCTTTATACACCGCCTCGCCGCGGCGCATCATGGCGCGGGCGGCCAGGCCCGATTTAGCCTGCAACGCGCTCAATTCAGCGGCGGTCAGACCGGTTTTCAAATATTCCACAACCTCAAAATCAGCCTCGCCATCGTTCAATATGGCCAAGGCTTGGCGCGATTTCGAACAACGCGGATTGTGATAAATCTTCAAACCCATCATCTTCTCCTAAATGATATCGCTGCCAATGGCGGCGGTCACACTGTCAAACCCGTCGGCGCGCAGCATATCTGCCAGCGCCCGTTTCATGCGCCCGACCATGCCCGGGCCTTGATAAATCAGCCCGGTATAAAGCTGCACCAGACTGGCGCCGGCGCGAATTTTGTCATAGGCCTGCGCGGCGCTCGCCACGCCGCCAACGCCGATCAAAGTCAGCTTGCCACCGCTCGCCCGATAGACCTCACCCAGCATGGCGGTCGACATCGCAAAGACGGGCTGGCCCGACACGCCGCCTGCTTCATTGGCATATTTCGAGCCCGCCACACCGTCGCGTGCCAATGTGGTATTGGAAATAATCAGCCCGTCAATATTGTGCTTTTGCGCCAGCGCGGCGATTTCGCAAGCCTGCTCGATCGCCAAATCGGGCGCGATTTTGACCAATACCGGAATATCCGGCGCAGCGGCGCGCACGCGCTGCATAATATCGACCACCGCTTCGCCGCCCTGCAAATCGCGCAGACCCGGCGTGTTGGGTGACGAAATATTGACCGTCAAATAATCAGCCAGACCGGCAAAGCGCGCCGCGCCGATCTCATAATCGGCGATGCGGTCTTCGGCGTCCTTATTGGCGCCGATATTGACGCCGATCGGGCGCGCCTTCTTGCCGCTTGGGCCGGCGCGAAACACTTCAAGGCGATGCAGCGCCTCAATATGGCCGTGATTGTTAAAACCCAGCCGGTTGATCAGCGCCTCATAATCAGTGAGACGAAAGACCCGCGGCGTCGGATTGCCGGGCTGCGGCAGCGGCGTCAATGTGCCGATTTCGGTGAAGCCGAAACCGGCGCGGTGAACACCGGCCATGGCCTCGCCATCCTTATCAAAACCGGCCGCCATGCCGAACGGATTGTCAAAAGCAAGACCCATAATTGTCTGCGCCAAAATATGGTCATCGGGCTTCGGCGCACCGGTCTTGCCCACGGCCTGTAAGGCGCGAATGGTCAGCCGATGCGCGCGCTCGGGTGGCAGGGTGAACAGCAAAGGGCGGAGTGTTTTGTAAAGGCTCATGCCGCCGCCCCCGCGCCGCGTGCCAACCATGCCGCCAGCCCATCGCGCGCCGCATTGAGCGCAAAATCAGCCGCAACATCATCAATGCGCAGCGTGTCATAAAGATGCGGAAACATATCGCCGCCGCGCGACACTTCCCATTTTAACGCCGCCCCCAGCGTCTCGGCCACGACCGCCAAAATTACCAAATCGCCATGCCCGGCATAATGCTTGTCCAGCGTCGCGCCCAGCTGCGCGGCGGTCGAGAAATGCACATAGCCATCCGCCGCATCGACGCCCATAGGCGTCATATAGCCATCGGCGCGCATCGCGCCCCATGCAGCTTGCGTCAGAATTTTGTAAATCAATTGCATGAGGCCAACTTAGGCAGATTCAGCCCCTGAGACCAGCCTACCGTCCAGCCCGTCTTCAATCAGCGCACAGCTTTTCGCCAGCCCGTAAAGCGCGGCGAAACTGCCAAAACGCGGTCCTTGGCTTTGCCCCAACAAAATCTCGTAAAGCGCCTGAAACCAGCCGCGCAGATTATCCTCAAAATGCGCCATGCCGGTGGCGTAAACTTCCGTTTGAATGATTTCGCCATCGGCGTCTTGCGGCAGGTTTTGCAGGCGCGCCAAAAGGTCTTGCATGGCAGCTTTTTCAGCCGCTGAAGCGGAGCGATAGCTTTTGCTCGGCGCCACGAAATCACGATAATAAGCCAAGGCATAATCGGTCAACCGGTCGAGCAGCGGGTGCGTTTCGGCTGTTGTGCCCGGCGCGTAATTGTCGATAAAGCCCCAAAGCACATCCTTGTTTTCGGCATTCGATGCCGACACCAGATTGAGCAATAACGCAAAACTGACCGGCGAGGCGCTTTCGGGCACAGCGCCGTCATGGATATGATGCGCCGGATTGGTCAGCTTTTGCGCCGTCTCCATGCCAGCATATTTTTCGACAAAAGTAATATATTCATCGACCGCTTTCGGGATCACGTCAAAGTAAAGCCGCTTGGCTTTGCGCGGGTTTTGAAACATGTAAAGCGACAGGCTTTCAGGCGGCGCATAGGTCAGCCATTGTTCAATCGTCAGACCATTGCCTTTCGATTTGGAAATCTTTTCGCCATTTTCATCGAGGAATAGTTCATAAGAAAAACCCTCAGGCGGTGTGTGACCGAGCGCTTGGGTGATGCGCGAGGAGAGTTTCACCGATTCCGACAAATCCTTACCGGCCATTTCGTAATCGACGCCGAGCGCCGCCCAACGCATCGCCCAATCGGCCTTCCATTGCAATTTACACGCGCCGCCCGTCACCGGCGTCTCGACCGTCTCGCCGCTATCGGGATGCGTGTAGCGCACAAGCCCTTTGGCAATATCGACCGGCTCAATGGCGACCATCAGCACGCGGCCGGTTTGCGGACAAATCGGCAGAAAGGGCGAATAGGTCTGACGGCGTTCTTCGCCCAATGTCGGCAGGATGATGGATTGCACCTTGTCGTAATTTTCCAGCACTTTGATGAGCGTCGCGTCAAAAGCGCCGCTTTGATACATTTTCGTGGCGCTGGTAAATTCATAATCAAACCCGAAACTGTCGAGAAACGCCATCAGCCGCGCATTATTATGTTCGCCGAAACTGTCATGTGTGCCGAACGGGTCGGGCACGGATGTGAGCGGCTTTTCAAGATGCGGCGCCAAGACGCCGCCATTGGGGATGTTATCAGGGACTTTACGCAGCCCATCCATATCATCGGAAAAGCAGATCAGCCTTGTCTTCATACCCGGCATCAGCGTCAAGAATGCCTGCCGCACCATTGTCGTGCGTGCTACTTCGCCGAATGTGCCAATATGCGGCAGACCGGACGGCCCGTAGCCGGTCTCAAAAATTACTTCATCGCGCTGGCGCTTTTCGACCCGTTTGGCGACTTTGCGCGCCTCGTCAAATGCCCAGACTTTGCTTTCCTGTGCGGCGTCTTGAAACGACATATCACACCTTCTTTCGTGCTCGCTTTGCGGCGAAATTATCAGCCCCGTCGGTAAAGTCAATTCGCCATATTTTGTCCCTCTTGCCAAGCGGCCATCACCCCGCCATAATTTTTTTATGACCGATGCCATGCCTATCGACCTCAGCCCTGCAGACGCCGCACTGGCGGCTATTGCTCTGCTGGCCGCGCTGGACAAATACGCTGCCGCGCGGCTCGAGGCTTATCTGCCGACCTGCCCGCAAATCAATGCCGGGCGCGCCGATTTCATCGCGCCGCTGATTGCCGATATGGCGGGCGCAGCTGACGGCGTCGAAGCGGTGCTGGAATTGCTGGCGGCCAATCTGCCGCCGCAAAATGCCGATACCGCCTATATGCTCTGCGCCGATTATATCGCCTCACACGGCACCTCGTCGCCCGAACAATTGCGCCTGCTGGCGCGCCTCGGCGAGACGCTGCAGCTTGACCGGCTGACACGCGCCGCGCTTGACCGCGCCGCTTTGGTGCGCAGCCGACGTTTCGAGGCGTAAATGGCGAGCATGGCGGCATTTGAAACTTTTCTGACGGCCCATGAAGCGGTGCTGCGGATGAGCGGCTTTTTCGGTCTGCTGATAGTATTCTTCGTGTTGGAGCAAGCCCTGCCGCGCCGCCGCCAAAGCGTCAGCGCCGCGCATTATGGCACCAATCTGGCCATTGGCACGCTGAATATTGTGCTCTTGCGTCTCGTCATTCCGGGCGGGCTGGTCGGGGTGGCGCTGTGGAGCGCAGGCGGCGGGCTGATGGGTGCGCTTTCTTTGCCGCCATGGCTCGCCTTTATCACCTCTCTTGTGCTGCTCGATCTGACGCTTTACGCGCAGCACCGCCTGTTTCACAAAATCGATTTTTTATGGCGCTGGCACGCGCCGCATCATGGTGACCGCGACCTCAATGTCGCCTCGGCTGTGCGCTTTCACCCGGGCGAGGCGATGATCTCCATGGCTGTCAAAGCCGCCGCCATTTGGGCGCTCGGCGCGCCGGTCGCCGCCGTCATTTTGTTCGAAGTGCTCCTCTCGGGCGCGTCCTTATTCAACCACGCCAATTGGTCCTTGGGGCGCGGTGACGCCCTATTGCGCCGGGTAATCGTGACGCCGGATATGCACAGGCTGCACCATTCGCGCGCGGCGCATGAGGCGCTGATGAATTTCGGGTTTTTCCTGTCGGTCTGGGATCGCCTGTTTGCCAGCTATCAAGACGCGCCGCATGCCGGCCATGAAAAACTGCCCTTGGGGCTGGAAAGCGCCCCTGATGATGGGCTGCGCGCAACCCTGCTGCAGCCGTTTCGCCGACAATAACCCGCTTTGGGGATGAATTTGTGCATAAACAGAGCATAATTTTCATGATTTCGCCTATCGATTGAGGCGTCTTATCGGCAACACGTAAATTTTACTTGCGACAGTAAAAAACCGCTTCCATTTTTATTTATGTCTCAAGCTCATCAAACGGCAGCGTCGGCCGCAAACCTTTCTGACACTACATCCATCCGGCAACACCAAAGCTGCGAGGATGCTTTTCTGGCGATTCCCATATTATGCTGCTTAAGCGCGCTTTATCTGACCATGCATTTGAGCGGCGGTCTTGATGTGCTGGGCACGATTTTCTGGTCGTTGGTCATCGCCGGATGGGTGCCGGTGGCGATTGGCTATGTACAAATCACGACGGCGCGCGTTTTACCCATGGCAAAGATACGAAAAAACCTGCCCGCGCCGCTGCCGCACATCACCATCTTGCTGCCCGTCTATCGCGAGGCCAACATGATGGCACAAATTGCAGCGGCCATGGCACGACTTGACTACCCGGCCGATAAATTGACATGTCTGGTTCTTTTGGAGGCCGATGATCGCGATACGACGCTGGCGGCGACACGCACGCAATGGCCCGATTTTTGTCGCCTGCTCAGCGTGCCGCAGGGCGGACCGATGACCAAAGCGCGAGCCTGCAATTACGCCCTACGCCGCACGCGCGGCGATTTATTGGTCATTTTCGATGCCGAGGACCAGCCCCATCCCAAGCAATTGCGCGAGGCGGCGCGACGCTTCGCCCGCGATGATGAGAAGCTGGCCTGCCTGCAAGCGCCGCTTTATGTGGTGCCAAAGCGGGATAGTTGGATACAGAACCATTTCGCACTGGAATATAGGCTGCTGTTCAAATTTATCCTGCCCTGCATTGGCCGTGCCAATGGGGCGTTGCCGCTGGGTGGCTCGTCAAATTATTTCCGTCTCGACGCCTTGCGGGCGCTTGGTGGCTGGGATGATTATAATCTGACCGAGGACGCTGATTTAGGCGTCCGTCTGGCGCAAAACGGCTACCGCACCGACACGCTGAAATTACCGACCTATGAAAACGCTCCGCATCGTGTGGACATTTGGTATCGCCAGCGCACACGTTGGCTATCGGGCCATATTCAAACGCTTCATGTGCTGGTCAAAAACAGCATCCGCCAACGCCGTCACTGGCACGTCACCCTATCTTGCGCCGCCATTTTGCAGGGCCGTCTGGCAGCGGCCCCGGCGCATATCGGCGCGGCCAATTTTCTGGCCACGCATATTTTCGCGCCACAGGTCAGCCCGATCGCCCTTGGCGCTTTTGTGCTGAGCTATGGCGTATTAATCTATATTCTCTATCGACTGAGCCATGCCGCGACACGGCGCGAAAGGCTGTGGTTCGCTTTCACCCATTGGCTGTATTGGTTTTGTACTTTTCCGGCCTTGCTCAACGCACTGAAACGCATGACCATCGGTCAGGTCGATTGGCTTAAATCAGCGCATCTGCCTTATGCGGGTAAAATGTCATTAACCAAATGAGGCGGGCGGGGGTCGCAGAAAGCGACCGCGCCCTTTTAGTGCGTCTGTGTAAATTGACTGCGCCAATCTACACCGCTTGCACAAGGCGGGCGGGGGTCGCAGAAAGCGACCGCGCCCTTTTAGTGAGCGGGTGAAGGGAATCGAACCCTCGTCTTAAGCTTGGGAAGCTTCTGCTCTACCATTGAGCTACACCCGCATATCTCTGTGCTTACAAGAAGACGAGCGGCAGGACAAGGCTTGTCAGCACGCCGTTTACCCCCATGGCCAGACCGGCGAAGCTGCCGATCAGGGCCGAGCGCCGCACCGCCTCGGCCGTGCCAATGCCATGCGTGGCGACACCCAAAGCCAGACCTTGCGCGCGCGGGTCGGTGAGGCCGAAGCGGGCGAATATTTGCGGCGCGACCAAAACGCCGAAATTGCCGGTGACAATGACAATACCCATGGCCAGCACCGGCAGGCCACCGATCTCTTGCGCCGTGCCATAGGCAAAAGGCGAGGTAATGGATTTGGTCGCCAATGTGGCGCGCAAGGCGGCGTCGAAATCGAGCAAAGCGGCCATCGCCACAGCGCTACCGGCAGCTAATATCGATCCGAGGCCCATGGCAAAAAGAAACGGCGCGGCAGCGGCTTTGATGACATGCCGATTGTCGAAAATCGGCACAGCGATCGACACGGTCGACAGGGCCAGAAGATAAACCAACCAATCGCCGCCTTTTTGATAGCGCGCCAAATCAATATCAAAAACCAGCAAGGCGGCGATCAAAAAACCCGCGCCCCAAATCAGCGGCTGCGCCCAGCTCGCATCATTCAGCCTTTGGCGCAGGCGCACCAGACCGGCATAGAGCACCAAGGTGAGCAGCAGCCAAAATACGCCCTCCGCATCGGGCCAGAGCGGCAGCTCACTGATCCGCATTTTGTCCCTCCCTTTGCCCCTCAGCATCAGTGTCCATTGGCGCAATTGGCGATGCGGTTTTTTGAAACAGCCATGCCGTCGCCCAGAGCGGCAGCATAGTGGAAACAATGATAATCACCACAAGCGGGACGATAATCGTCGCCAATACATCCGACAAAGCCAATAGGCCGACCAGGGCCGGGATGAAAAACAACGCCATATGCGGCAGTAAGACGCCGCTGACCTGCCGCACCGGCGCCGGTACGCGGCCAAGGAAAATGAAAAATCCGACCAGCCCGATAACCGCCAGAACCGGTTCGGGCACGGCCAGGCCGAGGCCCTGCTTCACCGCTTCGGCCATGCCCAGCGCCACCGCCAAAACTGCCAGCCCGCAAATGGCGTCCCCTACGGTACGCAGTCTATCGGCCATGCTAATCCTGCTTGAAATGTTTCGACAGCTTCAAACCTTGCGCCTGATAATTAGAGCTCAGCCCACTGCCATAAAGCGTTTGCGGCACATCCGTAAGGCGCTCATAAACCAGTCGCCCGATAATTTGCCCATGCTCGAGGATGAACGGCACTTCGCGCGAGCGCACTTCCAGCACGGCGCGCGCGCCCTTGCCATCGGCCTCCGCCGCGCCGAAGCCGGGGTCGAAAAAGCCCGCATAATGCACCCGAAACTCGCCAACCAACGGGTTAAACGGCATCATTTCAGCCGCATGGCTGGGCGGAATGGTCACTGCTTCGCGCGAGGCGAGAATGTAAAACTCATCCGGATCGAGGATGATTTGCCCACGTTCTTCGCGATAAATAGGTTCCCAATATTGGCTCACCGGCAAGACGCCCGGGCGGTCGACATCAATCAACCCGGCATGGCGTTTACCGCGATAGCCGACCAGACCGGTCTGCTTATCGCCCTGCAAATCAATCGACAGGCCAAGACCATTATCAATATTGGCCGGCCCATTAACCAGACCGACAGCCTCATGCAGGCGTTTTATCTCAGCATCGGTATGGCTGGCTGCGCCGCGCCGGAACCGCAGCTGGCTGAGGCGCGAGCCGGTACGCACCAGAATCGGGAAGGTGCGCGGACTGACCTCAAGATAAAGATGGCCCTTATAGCCGGCCGGCACTTTATCGAACTCAGTGCCGAAATCGGTAATCAGTCGGGTAAACACATCAATGCGGCCGGTCGAGCTTTTCGGATTGGCAAAACCCGCCGTCCGCTCAGGCAGGTTCACTGCCTCCATAAGCGGCACCAGATAAACGCAATCGGTTTCCAACACAGCGCCGTTTTTCAGGTCGACACGGTGATAAGCCAGCTGTTCCAGCTTGTCTTTCACCTCGCCTTTCCGGCCGGGCAAAAAACTGGCGCGAATACGATAGGCAACCTCGCCGAGGCGCAAGTCGAGACTGGCCGGTTGAATTTGATCGTCCAGAATCGTGCCGCCACTGCCGGTCGCCCAAATTTGCTTGTCCCGCACCATATTGGCAATGCCATGCGCCGGCAGCACACCGACAGCATGGGTCTGGCCTTTGGTCTTCACCGGGTCCTGCAGCCCATCATCGGGGAAAAGCGGTTCGGTGACATTTTGCTCGCTCATCGCGTATCCTGCTTGTGAGCCTGCACGGGCAGGCGAATCTGTAAGGCCTCATACTAGGCGTAAAACAAGATAATGTCTTGACGCAGGAATGATTTTTCGACATGTTTTGCTCACTTTCGTGGTGATTTGAGCCGGCTGGCTTGCGGCCACGTTAAATAAACAGCTAAAACAGGCCGGGAGCACCGGCCTCTAGGTCGGTTTTTTTGTACCCGCTTTGGTCGGCGGGGGGATGTGAACAATGGCAGATCAAAAAAAATGGCGTACGCAAACGCAAATTATTCATGGCGGCGAACGTTCGCCCTTCGGTGAAACCGCAGAAGCGCTTTACCTCACCTCCGGCTTTGTCTATGAAAGCGCCGGGCAGGCCGAGGCGCGCTTCAAAGAAGAGGATGACGGGTTTATTTATTCGCGCTTCGGCAATCCGACCGTGCGCGCATTCGAAACCCGCATGATAGCGCTGGAGGGGGCCGAAAATGCCCGCGCCACTGCCACCGGCATGGCCGCGGTGACGGCATGCATGCAAAGCCAATTACAGGCCGGTGACCATATTGTGGCCGCGCGCGCCCTGTTCGGATCGTGCCGTTATGTAGTGGAAACGCTAATGCCGAAATTCGGCGTTGCCTGCACGCTGGTTGACGGGCGCGATATGGAGGCGTGGAAAGCCGCGATACGCCCTGAAACCAAAGTGCTGTTTTTGGAAACCCCCTCCAACCCGCTGCTCGAGATTGTCGATATGCAAGCGATTGCCGATTTGGCGCATGAAAATGACGCAAGGCTGGTGGTCGATAATGTGTTCGCCACGCCGGTACTGCAAAAGCCCCTCGCCTTTGGTGCCGATATTGTGATTTATTCGGCCACCAAACATATTGACGGGCAAGGCCGTTGTCTGGGCGGCATTATTTTGGGCTCGAATGATTACATTGAAAACGAGCTGGCCAATTTCATCCGCCAGACCGGCCCGTCTCTGGCGCCGTTTAATGCATGGGTGATGCTGAAGGCTTTGGAAACGCTGGATATGCGCGTCAACGCCCATTGCGATAATGCCGAGCGACTGGCTGATTATCTGGCGGCGCATGAAATGATCGAACGAATTTATTATCCGGGCCATGAGAGCCATCCGCAATTCGCGCTGGCGCAAAAACAAATGAGCCGCGGCTCCAATCTCATCGCCTTTGACGTTAAGGGCGGCAAGGAAAACGCCTTCAAACTTGAAGACGCGCTGAATATCGCGCTGATCTCAAACAATTTGGGCGATGCGAAAACGCTCATCACCCATCCGGCAACCACCACACATGCCAAGCTGCCCGAAGAGGTAAAGGCCGAATTGGGTATTAATCCGGGCAGTGTGCGCGTCTCGGTCGGGCTGGAGGATGGCGAAGATTTGATTGACGATTTCGATCAAGCCTTGGCACAATTGACGCGCAAGCGAGGATAAAATGCAATCAGCGGTGACCCGTCAAATCGAAGTTTCGGTCGAAACCAGCTTTCTGGAGAAAGAGTCCGATCCGGCCGAGCAATATTTCGTCTGGGCCTATCGCATCACCATTAAAAACAATAGTGATGAAAGCGTGCAATTGCTGAAACGCCATTGGCAAATCACCGACGCTATGGGCCGCCTGCAAGAAGTGCGCGGCGACGGCGTGGTCGGCGAGCAGCCGGTCATCGCGCCGGGCGCCAGCTTCACCTATTCATCCGGCACGCCGCTCAATACGGCGTCGGGTTTTATGCGCGGCAGCTATCATATGCAAAGCCCGTATGGCGAGCGGTTTGACATTGAAATTCCGGCTTTCTCGCTCGACAGCCCGCATGATGCACCGCAATTGCATTAGGCCGTATGGATGAGCGATAACCGCACCATATTCTTTATTATCGGCCTGCTGCTGGCGGCCGTGGCCGGCGGTATGTTGCTGCCGGCATTGGCCGATTTGGCCAGCGGCCATCATGACTGGCAGGTTTTTGTCGCCAGCGCCTTGGTCACCGGTTTTATCGCCGGCGCGCTTATCCTGACCAATCGCGGCGACCTGCCGCCTTTATCGGTCAAGCAGGCGTTTTTGCTGACCAGCCTGTCTTGGCTGGCACTGACCGGTTTTGCCGCCCTGCCCTTTGCTTTTAGCGAGTTGAATCTGAGTTATACGGATGCGTTTTTCGAGGCCATGTCGGGCCTGACCACGACCGGCGCGACGATTATGACAAATCTGGATACCGCCCCGCCGGGCATTCTTTTATGGCGCGCTTTGCTGCAATGGTTTGGCGGCATTGGCATTATCGTTATGGCCATCTCGGTTCTGCCCATGCTGAATGTCGGCGGCATGCAGCTTTTCCGTCTCGAAAGCTCGGATACGTCGGAAAAAATTCTGCCGCGCACGGCGCAAATTGCCGGTTCCATCACGCGGCTTTATTTCGGCATCACGCTGGCTTGCGTGCTGGCCTATGCCTTGGCCGGTATGAACCTGTTTGACGCGGTGGCGCATGCCATGACGACGATCGCAACGGGCGGCTTTTCAACACGCGATGCCAGTCTTGGTGCTTTTGCGCCTGAAGTCGCCGCCATCGCCGTCTTGTTTATGCTGCTCTCCTCTTTGCCCTTTGTCGCCTATCTGCAATTGGTCAATCGCAAATTCGACAAGTTTATGCAGGACGCGCAAATCCGCACATTTTTGATACTCGCCCTATGCGCCACTTTGGCCATGTGGCTGTATCAAATGAGTTTCGACATTGCCGCACCGGCCGAGGCGTTTTTGGCCGCCGCGTTCAACACGGTTTCCATCCTCACCGGTACCGGCTATGCGACGACGGATTATGGCCAATGGGGGCCGTTTGCCGTGGCGCTGTTTTTCGTCCTCACTTTTATCGGCGGCTGCGCCGGTTCAACCGCTTGCGGGCTGAAAATCTTTCGCCTGCAAGTTATCTTCAAAGCCGGTTGGCGCTATATCCGTCAGCTGACCCTGCCGAATGGGGTTTTCGTCATTCGCTATAATGGCCGCCCGCTCGACGATGAGGTGGCAAATTCCGTCGTCGCTTTTGTGCTGATTTTTATTCTGTCTTTTTCTGCCGTCGCGGTCGCGCTGTCGCTTATGGGGCTGGAACCGGTGACGGCGCTATCGGCGGCGGCGGCCGCGATTGCCAATGTCGGCCCCGGCCTTGGCCCGCAGATCGGCCCGACCGGCACTTATGCCGGCCTGCCCGATCAAGCCAAATGGGTATTGTGTTTCGGCATGCTTTTGGGACGGCTTGAGTTTCTCACAATTCTGGTGATGTTCTCGCCCAGCTTTTGGCGTCGTTAACCTATTCAGCCGCTTGCGGTGAGGCTTCCGCCTGGCTGCGCCAGCGCGCCATGCGATTGCGCGCATCCTCTTGAATGCCCAACACGCTCGGCACCAAAAACAAGACAATCAGGCTGGCAAAGGCCAGGCCCCAGGCAATGGTGATGACCATGGGCAGCAAGAATTGCGCCTGCACAGAGGTTTCAAACAAGAGCGGTGCCAGCCCCAAAACCGTTGTCAGCGAAGTCAATGTCACGGCGCGGAAACGGTCGCAAATGCCGTTAATCACCGCCGCGCGCAAATCCTCGCCATTGGCGCGGCGTTCTTCGATGCGGCTGATCAGAATAATCGAATTATTCACCAAAATGCCCGATAGGCCCAAAAGACCGACCATGCTCAAAAATGTCAGGTCAAAGCCCTGCACAAAATGGCCGGTTACCATGCCAATCAGACCAAAGGGGATAACCGTCATAATAATGATCGGGCGCGAATAGCTGGCAAAGACAAAGGCCAGAATAATGTAAATCATCGCCAGACCCATAAAGGCCCCCATCTGCATGGAGCCCATGGTCTCGCGCTGCTCTTCGGCGCGGCCGCCAAACACATAAGTGAGATTATATTTTGACGCAATGGCCGGCAATGTCGTCTCCGCCATATCATTCAGAACTTCATTCGGGTCGCCCGCATCATCGGCATAATCGGCTACGACTTTTACGGTAATTTCGCCATCCAGACGCCGAATGGTCGAAAAGCCCGGTTTTTCGACAATATCGACCACGGCATCCAACGGCACATAGCGCGTCGGGTTGGAGCCCGGCACGGGCAGGTCAATATCCGATAAGCTTTTCGGACTGGTGCCGTCGCGCGGTTGCAGCACACGCAGCGTGACTTCTTCATCGCCGCGCGCAAAGCGTTTGGCAACCACGCCTTGCAAATGGCCGCGCGCCAAATTGCCGACCATGCGATTGGTGAAGCCCAGCGCATCGCCTTGCGCGTTCACTTCGAGCAGCAATTCCTGCTTATTGTAGAACAGATTATCGCGCGCCCGCGAAATGCCCGGATATTGCTCCAGCGCTTGGCGCACTTCAATGGCGGCTTTTTTCAGCACGGCCGTATCATCAGCGCGCAAGCGAATATCAATATCGCGCCCGCCGGGGCCGCCGCGTTGTTCGCGCACAAACACATAACGCAAGCCGGCAATTTCCGGCACAGTGTTCTGCCAAGCTTTTTTCAAATCCTTGGTCCGCGCGCTGCGGTCTTCGCTTGGCGTCAGCTCGGCATAAATCCAAGCCCGCTCATCGCCGGTCGCGCCGCGGCTGCGGCCGACTTGTGTAAACATGGTGCTGATCAGCTTTTCGCCATCCGGCGCCAATTTTTTTTCGGCCTCATAAAGCGCCGCTTCGACCAGCCGCGCCCCATCGCGCGTCGCATCGCGCTTGGTGCCGGGTTGGAAAAACACATAAGCGTTCAGCACCTCGCCTTCCGGCGATGGGAAAAAGCGGAAGGACACACGCCCACCGGACATCAGGCCAATGGCGACAATCAAAACCGCGAGGCCGACCGCCGCCGTCGTATAACGCCGGTCATAGGCCAGCGTCACAAAGCGCCGGAAGCGGCCATCGCGAAACGCATCAAAGCCATCGAGGAATTTTTTCCGCATACCGCGCGGCTGTTTTTGCGGCTTGGTCAGCGCATGGCTCAAATGGCCCGGCAGAACCAAAAAGCATTCAACCAAAGAGGCGATCAGCACACTGAGCAAAACCAACGGAATGGCGCGGACAAATTGGCCCATCGTGCCTTCGATCAGCAACATGGGCACAAAGGCTGCCAATGTGGTCAGCGCGGCAGCGGTGATCGGCATAGTCATACGAATGGCGCCGCCCTCGGCAGCGGCTTGCGCCGATTTGCCCTGCTCGGTCAGCGTCGCTGCATGTTCGCCGACAACAATCGCATCATCGACAATAATGCCAATGGTCATTATCAGCGCAAACAGCGACAACATGTTGATTGTCATGTCGAGATAATACATGACGCCAAAGGTCGCCATCAGCGAGGCCGGAATGCCGGCCGCCACCCAAAAGGCAATGCGCCCATTAAGGAACAAGAACAAGATACACAGCACCAAGGCCATGCCGGTGACGCCATTATAAAGCAGCACATTAATGCGCTCGACAATCTTGTCGGCCTGCACGGCGAAGATTTTGACATTCAGGGTCGGCGGCAGGGACGGCCCGACCTCGGCGACATAGCTGCGCAAGATATCGGTCAGCTCCAGCGCATCGCCGTTTTTTGTGCGCAGGATTTGCAGCCGAATGGCGCGGTCTTCGCCGGCATACCCCTCGGGCTGGCCGGCATCGAATGTATCGCTCACTATAGCGACATCGCCGACACGGAGCTGGCGTCCATCGGCTGTCGAGCGCAGAGCAATATTGGCAACTTCTTCAGCCGATAGCGCCAGACCGACAGCCCGCACTTGGCGTTCCACATCACCGCGCAGCACACCGCCCGGCACGTCGAGCGAGGAATTGGCCAAGCGATCGCCAATATCAGCGGGCGTCATATTATAGCGCCGCATTTGCGCGCCTTCAGCCTCGACCCAAATCTCTTCATCGCGATAGCCGGACAGGGAAATCTTATCAATGCCGCGCTTTAACAGCCCGTCGCGTATCTGTTTGGCATAGGCGCGTAAGGCGCGCTCTTCAAACGGGCCAGAGACCAGCACAGAGGCAACCGGCTCATAAAATGTCGCTTGCGAGATAATCGGCTTTTCGGAATCCTTCGGCAATGTGGACACTGAATTGACCGCCGCCTCGACCTCGCCGACGGCGCGCTGCATATCGGATTCAGGCCGAAATTCGAGGCGGATATTGGTAAAACCCTGCCGCGATTTGGCGTAAAATTCTTTCACGCCGTCGATAAAGCGCACTTCCGGCTCAATCGCGCCGACAATATTTTTATCAATATCCTCCGCCGTGGCGCCTTGCCAGCTGACATTAATATTGACCTCTTTGATTTCCGTGGTCGGGAAAAACTGCGTGTTGAGATTGGTCAGCCCATAAATGCCAAATAGGATCATCGAGATGAACAGCAGATTGGCGGCGTTACGGTGGCGCGAGAAAAGCTCAATGCTGGGTGTCAAAGGACCGGCCATTAGCGCGTCTCCATCACTTTTACGGCGACGCCGGGCGCGGCTTCATTAAAACGGGTCAGCAGCACTTGAGTGCCGGCATCCAGCCCGCTGCGCAGCAGGATATTTTGCCCGTCATCGATATAATCATCCAACTGCACCGGCTCGAGACGGCCGGCAACAATCAGATAGGCTTGATTATCGCCATATAGCGCGTCTTTGGGCAGCGCCATGACATCGGGCACGGGCTGTGCCGTCAGATTGACGCTGACAAAAGCCCCGCCGCGCACATTAGAGGGCAGCGGGCCTTCCAATTCGGCATAAACATCGACACCGCGTGTCGATTGCGAAATTTGCGCGCCGACGCGCTTAATCGTAGCGGTCAGCTCAATGCGCTCGCCGCCGACATCCCATGCAATATTGACCGGACGGCCGATAATCTCGGCATTGCGTTGCAGAAAACGGCCATATTCGGCGTCTGACAGATTGAAGACGACTTCGAAATTATCCGCATCATAAAGCACGGCGATTTGATCATTCGGGTTCAGTACGCGGCCTTGACGCGCCGTAATATCGGTCACATAGCCGTCAAACGGCGCGACGACTTTTGTATTATCGAGGTCGCGTTGCGCCCGTTTGACCTGCACAGCCAGCCGGTCAACCACGGATTGCTGCTGGTCGCGGCGGGCTTTTTTGATGGTGTGGTCGGTTTTGCGGTCATCCAGCGTTTTTTGCGACACTGTGCCCTTGTCAAATAATTGCCGCGCCCGTTTCAAATCCTGAAAAGCGAGCTGTGTCGCAGCTTTGCGTTCGGTCAAAAGCGCTTTGGCGCCTTTCAATTGCGCCTTGGCTTCATCCAAACGGGTTTCATAATTAAACGGGTCAATTGTCAGCAAGAGTTCGCCCTCGGCGACCCGCGCCCCATCCTCGAATTTTGCGTCGGCTGAAATCACTTCGCCTGGCACGAGCGCGCGCAGGCGCACTTGCCGTTTGGCGCGCAATTCGCCGAACACGCTGATACGCGGCTCAAACACGCCATAAGAAACCGTGCGGGCGGCGACCGACCAGACGCGCTCTTTATTGTCGCGCGGCTTGGTTTCGGGCTTGGAGGCCAAAAGCAGGGAAAACACCAAAACACCAATGGCCAGCACCAAAACCGGCATGGGTAGACGGCGCAAAAGGCCGCGTGCGCGGCCGCTTTTCGCGGTCGTTTCACTGGCCTCAAAAGAACTGTTTTCGGTTTCCTGCATAATTCCGTTTTCCGTATGTTTGTTGAGTACCGTCTCAGGCTCTCATATAACGCAAAAACATCGCCATACCAGTCACATGAGGCAGCTTAATCGGTAAAATAGCCTTTAGGCAAACGCTTCATCGGGGGCAAAAACATATTGCTCGTTACAAAACTCGCAACGGACCTCAATATTGTCCTGCGTCTGCATATCCGTGCGGTCCTCATCGGGCAGGCCGCGCAGCATATTGGCCACGCGTTGGCGCGTGCACGGGCAGGCAAATTGCAGCGCGCGCGTCTCGAAAACCCGCACTCCATCCTCATGAAACAGCCGGTAAGCGAGCGTTTCGCCATCCAGCTCGCTATCCAATAATTCGCTATCCTCGGTCGTCTGCATCAGGATGGACAGGCGGTTCCAATCCTCATCGACATGCTCGGGATCGCCCTCGGGCGGCATGTCGACCCCACCGGTCGCC
The DNA here is from genome assembly GCA_965658615.1 of Alphaproteobacteria bacterium. Taxonomy (GTDB): domain Bacteria; phylum Pseudomonadota; class Alphaproteobacteria; order RS24; family RS24; genus UBA8337. Next base: position 48,284 of record CBFHSX010000006.1, read on the forward strand.
GCTGTTTGCTGGATAATAATCCCGCCGGCGCGCCATTGTGTCTCACCCCCGGCCAGCAAAAGCGGCGCCGCGGCCAGTTTCAAAACCGTGCCGATTTGCTCGCTGCGCTCAAAATAACCAAGCGCGGCCTCGGCCAGCGTATCACCGTCAAGCGGCACAATGCCCTGATAGCGCTCCATATCAGCGCCTTGGTCGACGGTAAACGCCATATGCGCCTTGTCGCCCAAAAGCGCCATGGGCGCAGCATCCGCCTTCAAAGCCGCCTGCAGCGCCGCTTCATCATATTGCGCAAAACCGCGCAGACTGCCGCCCGAGGCATAATCCGCCATCAGCATGCTAATCGGCCCATTGCCTTGCATTTGCAGGATAAAACGCCCGTCAAATTTCAACATGCTGCCCAGCATAGAAGCCAATACCAGCGCTTCGCCCAGCAGGCGCGACACGGCTTCGGGATAATCATGGCGCGTTAAAACATCCGAGGCCAGCGCGTTCAGCTTGACGACGCGACCATTGACATTGTGGCCTTCAATACGAAACGGCAGCACATAATCACGCAAACCCTCAGCCATGCAATTTCCCCAGACAGTGCAGCAACACGGCTTTTTGCGCATGCGCGCGGTTTTCGGCTTCGTCGAAAATAACCGAGGCCGGGCCATCCATCACCTCGGCGGTCACTTCGCTATCGCGATAAGCGGGCAGGCAATGCATGAAAATCGGCGCATCACCCAAATCCATCAGCGCTTGCGTCACTTGGTAAGGGGCAAAAGCGGCAGCGCGTTTTTCGGCCGTGGCCGGGTCGTCGCTCATCGACACCCAGCAATCGGTAATCAAAGCGGCGGCGCCGGTGGCGGCCTCTTCGGCCGTGTCACAAATGGTAATCTTGGCGCCTTTGTCGCGCGCCGCATCCAACTCAAGCTGCGGCACAGCGTAGGCATCGGGGACAGCCAGGGCCAGTTCAAAATCCAACAAAGCAGCGGCATGCACAAAGGACACGGCGACATTATTGCCATCGCCCAGCCAGGCCACACGCTGGCCGTTCAAACGGCCTTTATGCTCCTCAAACGTCATCAAATCGGCAATGATTTGGCACGGATGGCTATGCGCGGTCAGCCCGTTAATCACCGGAATACTGGCATGTTTGGCCAATTCGCTCAGCGTCTCATGCGGGCCGGTACGCAACATGGCAATATCGGCAAAACGCGAAATGACCTGCGCCGTATCGGCAATCGATTCGCCGCGGCCCAATTGCATATCCGATTGGTTCAGCACCATGGTTTGGCCGCCCAATTGCCGCATGCCCAAATCGAAGGACAATCTTGTGCGGGTTGAGGGCTTTTCGAAAATCATCGCCAGCACATGCCCGGCCAGAGGCGCATCTTCATCGATCGCGCCCTTTGGCTGACCGGCGCGCGCCGCTTTGCGCGCCAAGGCGGCATCGAGCAACACGCGCAGCGCATCGCCTTGCAATTCGGCCAAATCGAGAAAATGCCTTGTCATTCTAATCACCCTGTTTTGCGTGCCCATTATCGCGTAATGTCGCGCAGGCTTTTTCAAGTGCGGCCACAGAGGTGTCAATATCCTGACGCGTCACATTGAGCGGCGGCAGCAGCCGCAGCGTGTTTTCCCCGGCCCCGACCGAGAGCAGTTTTTCATCGCGCAGCGCATTTACCAAATCCATATTCGGCACCACACATTCAAGGCCGATCATCAGCCCCTCGCCGCGCAGACCTTGAATAATTGTGGCGTTTTCATCTATCAGCCGCGCCAATTGCTGGCGGAAATAGGTCGCCATATCAATAACATGGTCTAAAAACCCGTCACTTTGTACCTCATCCAACACCGCTTGGCCGACGGCGCAGGCCAGCGGATTGCCGCCATAGGTCGAGCCATGCGAGCCGGGCTGCATGGCCTCGCCGACGGCTTTTGTCGTCAAGACCGCGCCGAGCGGAAAACCGCCACCAATGCCCTTGGCAATGGCCATCACATCAGGGGTGATACCGGCCCATTCATGGGCGAAGAGTTTACCGGTCCGGCCAATGCCGCACTGCACCTCGTCAAAGCCCAGAAGAATTTGTTTTTCATCGCATAACGCGCGCAGCGCGCGCAGGAACGCCGTGCCGACATTGCGCACACCGCCTTCGCCCTGCACCGGCTCGATAAGGATACCCGCGGTGGTCTCGTCGATCAGCCCGCGCACTGTCTCAATATCGAAATCGGGGCATTGCACAAAACCCGCCGGGGCCGGGCCAAAACCCTCCAAATAGGCCGGATTGCCGGCCGCTGCCAGCGCCGCCAATGTGCGGCCATGAAACGCGCCGGCGAAAGAGATGAGTGTGACTTTTTCGGGCGCGCCATTGGCGGCGTGGAATTTCCGCATCGCCTTAATCATACCCTCCGCCGCCTCAGCGCCGGAATTGCCGAAAAATACCAAATCGGCAAAGCTTGCCGCACAGAGCGTATCGGCCAGTTTTTCCTGCTCGGGGATACGATACAGATTGGACACATGCCAGAGCATCTCGCCCTGCTGTTTCAACGCCGCGACCAGTTTCGGATGCGCATGACCAAGCGTATTGACCGCCACGCCGGAGCCGAAATCGAGATATTTATCGCCCGTATCGGTTTCCAGCCACGCGCCGTCGCCGCGCACAAACCGCAAATCGGCCCGGTTATAGGTCGGCATTACATGGCTGGTCGCAGTCGTCGTCCCGCCGCTCATTTCGCTCTCCTGTCAGCGCCTTTAAAAGCGCAATAGAAAAAGCCGCCATGCGTTCAGCAAAGGCGGCCTGCTGAGGGTGAGTTTTACACCAAAAACGGGATGTCTCGCAAGGGGTTAGCTTTTAATGCGCCACCCTTTAGCCAGCACATATTGACATGCTAAAGAGGCGAGGAGGGTCAAGCCGATCAAATAGCTCGCGCCAAATAAAAGCGAGCCCTCAGCATGGCCGGTCAGCGCGAAGCGAAAGCCGTCAATCATGTAGAAAAACGGATTATATTGCGTCACCGCATAGGCGAAATCGGGCAATTGCGTGACCGAGTAAAACGTGCCCGATAAAAACGCCAGCGGTGTGATGACAAAATTGGTAATGGTCGCCAAATGATCGAATTTTTCAGACCAAATGCCGCCAATCAGGCCGATTTGCGCCAGCAGTGCCGAGGCGATACAGGCGTAAAACAAGGTCGCCCCAAAACTGTAAATGCTGATATCGATAAATACTGACATGCCCAAAAATGTGCCGCTGCCGACAAACAGGCCACGCGTCAGCCCACCCATGGTAATACCGATATTCAGCTCCAAGGGCGATAGAGGCGGCATGAGAAAATCGACCAGCGTGCCCTGCACTTTGGCGACCAAGAGCGACGATGAGCTATTGGCAAAGGCATTTTGTACCACCGCCATCATAATCAGGCCGGGGGCCAGAAAATTGATAAACGGCACACCGTTAATATCAGGCCGCAGGCCGGCCAATGCCAGCGAGAAAATCGCCAAAAACAGCAATGTGGTGATAATCGGCGCCATCAGCGTCTGCATCCAGACCTTCAAGAAACGCTGCACTTCCTTGCGATAGAGCGTCCATAGGCCGAGCCGGTTGAAGCGGCCAAAATGGCGCACACCCAGTTCAGGATAGGCGTCGGGGCGGGTTGCGGCGGGCGGGGCTTTGATCTCACTCATGCGCCAAACAATAGGCCAAATTTGGCTGAGAGCAAGGAGAGAATCGGACGATAAAACGCTGTGTCGCGAATCGAATCATGTGGATAACGGCAAAAACGCTATTCTCGCGACCCACCATATTTAGTAGATATAAATCACACCGGCACAACATGTGGCGGTACTCAGGACAGAATATGGAGGGTCACATCATGGCTTGGACAGAAGATCGCGTTGAAATGCTTAAGCAATTATGGACTGACGGCTTATCAGCCAGTCAGATTGCCCGCAAAATGGGCGGCGTGACGCGCAACGCCGTTATCGGCAAAGTGCATCGTTTGGGCCTGTCGGGCCGCGCCACACCGGCCCGCGTCTCGACCGCACGGGTTTCCGCCGGCAGCAGCCGCGCGCGCCCATCGACACCATCGCTATCGGGCAGCAGCCGCTTCCGCACCAGCGAATTGGATGAGATTAAAGACGAGGTCGTGCCGGAACCGATTTTGAGCGCCGAAGAACGCGCCAGCGTGCTGCATCTGACCGAGCACACGTGCAAATGGCCAATCGGCGATCCGGGCACGACAGAGTTTCATTTCTGCGGTGCCCGCGCCAAAAGCGGCAGCCCCTATTGCACCACACATGCGGCGCAGGCCTATCAACCGCTGGAACGCCGCCGCAAGAAAAAAGTCGGCTAAGCTCCAGTCAGCCGAAAACATTCTGAAAAGCCCCCTTTGCGGGGCTTTTCTTTTGCCTTTTCGTAAAGCCTCGGCCAAACTGGCGGCAAATCAGGGGAGAAAAATATGCGTCATTTCAAAGATAAGGTCTGTGTTATTACCGGCGCCGGCAGCGGCATTGGGGCGGCTTGCGCGCGCGCCATGGCGGCTGAAGGAGCGATTGTCATTGGCGCCGATTTGCGCATGGATATGCTGGATAAAGTCGCCGCGGAGGTCACCGAAGCAGGCGGGCGCATGCAGACCCATCAACTGGATGTCGCCGATCGCGATGCCGTTTTCGCGCTGGCCGAAAAAGTCAATAACGCGCATGGCGCAGCCGATTTAGTGCTCAATAATGCCGGTGTCGCGCATGGTGCAACCGTGGATGAGATGAGCATAGATAATTTCAAATGGGTGATGGACATCGATTTTTGGGGCGTTGTGCATGGCACGCAGGCCTTTTTGCCTGCCATGATTGCCAAAGGCAGCGGCCATATTGCCAATGTCTCATCGGTTTTCGGGCTCATCGGTGTCCCGACGCAAAGCGCTTATAACGCCGCCAAATTCGGCGTGCTCGGCTTTGGCGAAGCCTTGCGCCATGAAGTAAAAGAGCAAGGCATTGGCGTGAGCACCATCCACCCGGGCGGCATTAATACAAATATTGTCCGCCATGCACGTTTTCAGCAAGGCCCGGATATGGAAAATGAGCGCGAAGAAGCGATCCAGCGTTTCGCACAGTTTACCATGACCCAACCGGAAGGCGCGGCGAAAATCATTATGAAGGGCATTCGGCGCAATAAGGCCCGCATCCTCGTCGGGCCGGACGCGCATTTTATCGATTGGGTAAGGCGGATATTCCCGACCCATTATCTCACCATCATGCCGTTTTTGCGCATTGGCCGCGACGAAAACTGAGCAGCCACAAAAGACGCTTGACCGCTTGGGGCTTTCTTCTTAAAACGCAAATGAGAATTATTCGCATTTGCAAGAAGGAAGTTTCATGCGCGCTTTCAAACAGAAATTTAGGCTTGCCGCAATCGCCCTCACCGCGCTCATCGCCCCGGCACAAGCAGCCGAACAAGTAAATGTTTATAGCTATCGCCAGCCGTTTTTGGTCGAACCGCTTTTTGAGGCGTTCACGCAAAAAACCGGCATTGAGGTAAAAGTTATCTTCGCCAAAAAAGGCCTGATCGAGCGCGTCAAAGCGGAGGGCGTGCGCTCGCCGGCCGATATCCTGCTGACCGTCGATATTGGCCGCCTGCACGCGGCGCGCGCGGTCGCCCAAGCCGTCACCTCGCCGGTTTTGACCAAGCATATTCCCGAAAATGCCCGCGGCAGCGATGATAAATGGTTCGGCCTCACCTGGCGGGCGCGGGTCGCCTATGCGGCGAAAACCCGCGTCGTGCAAGACCAATTAAGCTTTGCCGAACTGGCCGATAATGAATGGCGCGGGCGCGTGTGTCTGCGCTCCGGCCAACACCCGTATAATATCGCGCTTTTTGCCGCCCTGCTCGACCATATGGGCGAAGCGGGGTTTCGCACCTGGCTGCAAGGTCTGAAGGCCAATCTGGTGGCCAAGCCGTCGGGCAATGATCGCGCCCAAGTGCGCCGTGTCTATGGCGCGGCTTGCGATGTCGCCATCGGCAATACTTATTATATGGGCAAAATGCAAACCAATGAGAAAAACCCTGAGCAAAAAGACTGGGCCAAGGCGGTGAAGATTATCTTCCCGACCATGCCGCGCGGCGGTGCGCATATGAATGTGTCGGGCATGGCCATGGCCAAACACGCGCCCAATCGGGACAATGCGCAAAAGCTAATGGAGTTTCTGGTCTCCAAACAAGCGCAAAAGATCTACGCCCAGGTTAATTTCGAATACCCGATCCGCAAAGATGTTGAGCCGTCCGACCGAGTCAAAAGCTGGGGTGATTTTTCGCCTGACGCCATCGCACTGGACCGCATTGCCGCCTTGCGCAAACGGGCCAGCGAAATCGTCGATGAAGTGGGTTTTAACGCCGGACCGTAAAGACGCGGCAAACCGCCAAGGCCCTCATCAACCTTTGTCTTTAAAACGCGAATGCCCCGGCATCCAAAGGATGCCGGGGCGCTCACGCTTATGGGGTGGGGGTTGATTTAGCCGCGTGAGAATTCCGGATAGGCTTCAATGCCCAATTCGGTTTTGTCGAGACCGGCAAGCTCCTCTTCCTCATCGACCCGCAAGCCGATTGTGGCTTTCAGAGCCGACCAGAGGATGCCGCTGGTCACCATGGTGAAGATACCGACGGCAATGATACCGGTCAGCTGCACACCATAGGATGCGTCGCTATTGGTCAGCGGTACAATCAGCGTACCCCACATGCCGCACACAAGGTGGGCCGGGATGGCACCGACGACATCGTCAATTTTGAACTTGTCGAGCAGCGGAACCGTCAGCACAACCAACAGGCCACCGACGCCACCGATCAGAACGGCAGAGCCGATTGACGGGGTCAGCGGTTCGGCAGTGATCGACACCAGACCACCGATTGCACCGTTCAGCGCCATGGTCAGGTCAATCTTGCCATACAAGACGTTTGAGGCAATCATCGCCACCACAACACCGGCAGCAGCAGCCATATTGGTGTTGATGAAGATGTTGGAGATGGCAGCAGCATCGGCACCTGAACCCAGAGCCAGTTGCGAGCCACCATTAAAGCCGAACCAGCCGAGCCACAGAATGAATGTGCCCAAAGTGGCGAGCGGCATGGAGCTGCCCGGCATCGGGTTGACTTGACCGTCTGCGCCATATTTACCGGTACGCGCACCGAGGATGATGGCGCCCATCAGAGCCG
>CBFHSX010000007.1:0-54354 GCA_965658615.1 Alphaproteobacteria bacterium
CGCGCTTTGCCGCCCATACCGATGCGCAGCCGATTTGGCTGACGGCGGATGATGAGACAACGAATGACGCCAATGTGCTGTTTCTGGTCGATGGCGCGGCGCGCGACGCCATTGACGCGTTTCAGCGTATCGTCTTCATGTTTGACGGCCGCGACGAGGAAAGCCTGGCAAAAGCCCGCCGCCATTGGGCCGGGCTGAAAGATAGCGGCCACGCGCTGACCTATTGGCAGCAAAGCCCGGAAGGCAAGTGGGAACAAAAAGCTTGATACCGGCATGATGCAAGCATGATGAAAGCATTGGCATAAACGCCCGCAGGAGCTTGCACTTGGCTGCAAGCCCGCCTATAAGACCCTCAGTTTAACCCAAATGAGGATCTCCCATGGCTCTTGAGCGTACTTTTTCGATTATCAAACCCGATGCCACCAAGCGCAATCTGACCGGTAAAATCATTGACCGGTTTGAGAGCAATGGTCTGCGCATTATTGCTTCCAAGCGTATTCACATGACGCGCGAGCAGGCCGGTGACTTTTACGGCGTGCATAAAGAGCGTCCTTTTTACAATGATCTGGTCGACTTCATGATTTCCGGCCCGGTGGTTGTGCAGGTTCTGGAAGGCGAGAACGCGATTGCCAAAAACCGCGAAATTATGGGCGCCACCAATCCGGCCGAAGCCGATGAGGGCACCATCCGCAAGGATTTCGCCGAAAGCATTGACGCCAATTCCGTGCACGGTTCCGACGCCCCGGAAACCGCTGCCGAAGAGATTAAATTCTTCTTCTCAGATGATGAATTGGTCGGCTAATCAAAGCCAAAGTTTCTGAAAATGGCGGGGCTGCTAGGCAGTGCCCGCCATTTTTTTCAGCACAATATCGAGCGCTTGCTGATAGGCGATATGCTCTTGTTCGAGCACACGGGCGGCGAGCGTTTCCGGCGTGTCGTCAGCCATAATCGGCACGCGCTTTTGCACAATGATCGGACCGTCATCCATTTCGGGCCGCATATAATGTACTGAACAACCGGCCTCTTTATCACCCGCCTCAATGGCGCGTTGATGCGTGCGCAGGCCTTTATATTTGGGTAGAAGCGAGGGGTGGATATTGATGATGCGGCCGCGCCAGCTATCGACAAAATCTGCCGTCAGCAGGCGCATGAATCCGGCGCAGCAAATCAACTCAATATTGGCGGCGCGCAGTTTTTCATCCAGCGCGGCGTCAAAATCGGCACGTGTCTCAAATTCTGTATGGTTGATAGCGTGGGCGGCCACGCCGATCGAGGCGCAATAGTCCAGCCCGTTTGCATCGGGGCGATTGGTCAGACCCAGCACAAAGCTTGCCGGCACATCGTCGCGCGCCATGTGCTCGGCCAGTCTGCGCATATTGCTGCCGCGTCCTGAAAACAAAACCGCGACACGCTTCATATGGTGATGTTTCCCGAAAACGTCACCGCGTCACTCTCGCGCTCGGTAATCGTACCAATGGGGATGACCGTTTCGCCCTGCGCCGCCATCAGCGCCATTGTGTCGGCCACAACCGACACGGGCACAATCACGGCCATGCCAATGCCGCAATTAAACGTGCGCAGCATTTCGGTTTGGTCAATATTGCCGGCATCTTGCAGCCATTGGAAAACCATCGGCATTTTCCACGCCGTCAAATCAATATGCGCCGCCAAATGATCATCCAGCACGCGCGGCAGGTTTTCTTGAAAGCCGCCGCCGGTAATATGCACCAGTCCTTTGATCGGCGCATTGGCGTTGAGCGCGGCCAGCACGGCTTTGACGTAAATCCGTGTCGGTGTCAGCAGCTCTTCGGCCAGCGTCTTTTCGGCATGGGCCGGGGAGGGCGCATGCCAATCGAGTTCTTCGGCCTCGACCAGACGCCGCACCAGCGAAAAACCGTTGGAATGGATGCCATTGGAGGTTAGTCCGAGAATGACATCGCCTGCGGCAATGTCTTTTTTCGGCAGGATTTTGCGCCGCTCTACCGCGCCGACCGAAAAGCCTGCCAAATCATAATCGCCGGCCGCATACATGCCCGGCATTTCTGCCGTTTCGCCGCCAATCAGCGCGCAATTGGCCTGCCGACACCCCTCGGCAATGCCGGCGATCACATCGGTCGCGGCATCAACATCGAGCTTGCCGGAGGCAAAATAATCGAGAAAAAATAGCGGCTCGGCGCCTTGCACGATCAGGTCATTGACGCACATGGCGACCAAATCAATACCGACCGTGTCGTGCTTATCGGCTTGAATGGCGATTTTCAGCTTGGTGCCGACACCGTCATTGGCGGCGACCAGCACCGGGTCGTCAAATTTACATGCCGCCAAATCGAACAGCCCGCCAAAGCCCCCGAGATCGACATCAGCGCCGGTGCGGCGCGTCGATTTGGCCAGAGGCGCAATGCGCTTCACCAGGTCATTACCGGCTTCAATATCCACCCCGGCATCGGCGTAGGTGAGGGGCGTTTTATCTGTGTCGGACATGGGGCAGCAACTCATCGCTAAATGGGGGCCGCGGGAATCGGCCTGTCTTGCCACAAAATAGCCTGCATCCTCGTTAAAGTAACGCAATAATTGGCTGATAATTGATTGCGGTTGGGGAAAGGCCGCGTTAGGTTGCGCGCATGAGCAGATTTACCCTTATCGGGCTTATTGTTTTCGGGCTTTTCAGCACACCGGTGCAGGCCGGAAGCGTGTTTGAAGTGGCCAAAATCAAGGTCGATGCCAGCGCCGCATCGACCACGCAGGCGCGCGCCAATGCGCTGCGCCAAGGGCAAATGCAAGCGCTCTCCATCGCCATGCGGCGTCTGGTAAAACAAGAGGAATGGGATTTGCTGCCCGACCTCGCCACATTGGATATTGAGGATTTGGTCGAGGGCTTCCGGGTCTCAAATGAGAAGACCGGCCCCGGCCGTTATCTGGCGACACTATCCGTGCAGTTTAAACCTGTGCCCTTGCGTAATTTGCTACGCCAATATGGTGTCGCCGTCACCGAGGCGCAAAGTCGTCCGGCGCTGCTCCTGCCGGTGCTGGAGGATTTACAAGGCCTGCAAGCTTGGGGCGAGCACTGGTGGCAAAATAATTGGCTGGCGCATGATATTGAGAACAATCCGGCGCCGTTGCTGCTGCCGCTCGGCGATTTGGAGGATACGGTGCTGGCCAGTGCCGAGGATATTCTGATCGGCGACCCCGAAAAGCTGCAAGCGCTCAATCTGCGTTATGGCACGGATACGGTGGTTGTCGTGCATGCTTTGGCCGATATTGACGGCCAGCTGGGTGTGACGGCGTATATTTTCGGCGCTGAGGAAAGCGATGTAATCGTCAAAACCTATCGCACCGGGGCTGCGCATGACGAGATAGGTGCGGTCGCCGTGGCTGATATTGCCTCGGTGCTGGCCGAGCGTTGGAAATCCATTGCCGCCGTGGCCTCGGACGAAATGCAAATACTGCAAGTGCGCGCCAGCTATGCCGATCTGGCCGGTTGGACATCGATCTTGGAATTGGTCAATGAGGCCGATTTGGTGCGCAATGTCACGATTGTCGAATTGACCGGTGATTACGCCTATATTGATTTGGCCTATATCGGATCGATCGGGCAATTGGGTGGCAATCTCGACCAACGCGGCTTGCTGTTGAGCGAAAACACGGACGGTAGCTGGGGACTGAGCGCCGCTGCGCAGGAGGTGCTGCCATGATCCAAATCCGTTTGGCGCATGTATTTATCGTCGCCGGCATTTTTGTGCTGGCCTATATGCTGAGCGCGCTGTCGTCAATTATTCTGCCTTTTGTGCTGGGCTTTGCACTGGCTTATTTTCTCGACCCGCTGGCCGATAAGCTCGAAGCGATTGGCGTGCGGCGCAGTCTGGCGACATTGACCATCACCTTTATTGTGGCGCTGGGGCTGTTGCCCGTGGTGATTTTCGGCCTGCCTGCATTGGCCGGACAAATTACCGGATTGGTTGCCAGCCTGCCGGGTTATTTGTCGGAAATGCAAGCTTGGCTGGCCATGCAAAACCTTGATGACGGGCAGGCGGAAATCGTCAATTCGCTCAGCGATGCGCTGCTGGGCGGCCTGCAAGCGACAGCGTCGGGCCTGTTGCTGAGCGGCCTGTCACTTTTGAATGTCATCAGCCTGATTTTTATCACACCGATTGTCGCCGTCTATATGCTGAACGACTGGGACCGCATGGTGGCGCAGGTTGACCATTTGCTGCCCGATGAGCACACGGATACGGTGCGCGAGCTGGCGCGCCAAATCGACGAGACGCTGGGCGGCTTTGCGCGCGGGCAAAGCCTTGTCTGTCTGGCTTTGGGCACGATTTACGCCGCCGGTCTTTGGGTTATCGGTCTGGAAAGCGCGATTATTGTCGGGCTGCTGGCCGGTTTGGTCAGCTTTATGCCCTATGTCGGCGCGGCCTTTGGTATGATGCTGGCCGGGGCTTTGGGGCTTGGCCAGTTTGGTTTTGAGTGGTGGCCATTTGTGCAAATGGCTGTGGTGTTCGCTTTCGGACAATTTATCGAGGGTAATTTCCTGACGCCGCGTCTGGTCGGGGATCGCGTGAAATTGCATCCGGTCTGGATTATTTTCGCCCTGCTGGCCATGGGCACTTTATTCGGCTTTCTCGGCCTGCTGCTGGCTGTGCCGATTGCCGCCATTATCGGTGTGCTGGTGCGCCATGGCGTGACGCTCTATGCGCGCGATTATGTAAAGCGCATCGATGACTGAGCAATTGGTGTTCGACCTGCCGCAGCGTGTGGCATTGGGGCGCGATGCATTTTTGCTGGCCGAAAGCAATGCCGAAGCGGTGGCTCTGATTGACGGTTTCGCTGCTTGGCAACAGCCGGTGCAATGGATTTACGGCCCGGCCGGCAGCGGCAAAAGCCATTTGGCGGCGGTGCTGGCCAATCAATTATGTGCCTTGATTATGGCCGCCCCGACACTGCATGCTGAACCACAAATTGCCAATATTTTGGCCGGCAATATAGCCGCCGATTTGCTGATTATTGACGGCTTGGATGCTCTGTCCGGTGACGGCGAAGAGACGCTGTTTCATCTGCTCAACCAAGCCCGTCATGGCGGTGTGCCGCTGCTGCTTTTATCGCGCGCGCCTGCTGCGCGCCTTGACATTGCTTTGCCCGATTTGGCCTCACGTCTCAAGGCTGTGCCGGCTGTGGCACTGGGCGCGCCATGCGATGATTTGGTGGTCGGGCTGATCGGCAAATTATTCGCCGATCGGCAGATAAAGCCTGAGCCGCGGGTGATTGATTATTTGCTGCCGCGCATTGACCGCGATTACCAGGCCATGGGCCGTTTGGTGACGGCCATTGACGCGGCCGCCTTGGCCGCGCAGCGCGCCGTCACCGTGCCGCTTGTGACGAAAGTGCTGGCCCGTCACAGTTTCGTAACAGATGAGGATTAACCCTCAGATGTTTTCTGTTAAGGTAGCTTATGTCGAAAAATATTAAAGTTCTCACTAAAACCAAATTTGATAAGGCCGATTTGCCGGAAGAGCTGTTGGGCTTTACGTGCGCCGAGCGTTTTATCAATCGCGAAATTTCGTGGCTGTCGTTTAACCAGCGCGTGTTGGAGGAAGCTTCGAATACCAATCATCCGGTGCTGGAGCGGCTGCGTTTCCTGTCAATCTCGGCCAGTAATTTGGACGAGTTTTTCATGGTGCGCGTCGCCGGTCTGGTCGGTCAAACCAAGGCCGGTGTCGAAGTGCCGAGCCAGGAAGGGTTGTCGCCGGTTGAGCAATTGGCGCGCATCACCGATCGTGCCAATGCACTAATGGCCGAGCAGCAACATGTCTGGCGGCAATTGGTCGAGGATATGAAGCAGGCCAATATTCTGGTGTGCGAGGCGGATGATTTGTCTGAGACGCAAATGGCGTGGCTGGAGGATTATTTCCTCGACCAAGTTTTACCGGTGCTGACGCCGCTGGCGATTGATCCGGCGCATCCTTTTCCGTTTGTGCCCAATTTGGGGATTGCGCTGGCGCTGGAATTATCGCGCCGCAGCGATGCCAATCACATGAACGCGCTGCTGCTCATCCCGCAACAGCTTGACCGTTTCATCCGCCTGCCCGATGCGGGCAGGGAGGGTGTGCAATTGGTGCGGCTCGAGACGCTTATCTCCGTCTTCAGCGAGCGCATTTTCCCGGGCTATGAAGTGCTCGGCAAAGGCATGTTCCGGGTTATCCGCGATAGCGATATTGAGGTCGAGGAAGAAGCCGAAGATCTGGTGCAGCTTTTTGAAAGCGCGCTGAAACGCCGCCGCCGTGGCTCAGTCATCCGTCTGAAGCTCGACGCCGATATGCCCGAAAGCCTGCAACGTCTGGTGCGCAAAGAGCTGGCCGTGGCCAAGCGCGGCGTGGTTGAGGTGGACGGGTTGGTCGGGCTTGCCCAGACCGATGAGATTTACGGGCATGGCGGTTCAGCCTATAAATTCACGCCGTTTTCGGCGCGTTTTCCGGAGCGTATTCGCGAGCATGGGGGCGATTGTTTTTCCGCCATTGGGGCGAAGGATATTCTGGTCCACCACCCGTATGAAAGTTTCGATGTGGTGGTGCAGTTTTTGCGCCAAGCCGCCGCCGACCCGGATGTGGTGGCGATTAAGCAGACGCTGTATCGCACAACGGAGGACAGCCCGATTGTCAAAGCGCTCATCGAAGCGGCCGAGTCGGGCAAATCCGTCACTGCTTTGGTGGAGTTGAAAGCGCGCTTTGACGAGGCGGCGAATATTCGTCTGGCTCGCGATATGGAGCGCGCCGGTGTGCAGGTCGTCTATGGCTTTCTGCAATTGAAAACCCACGCCAAGGTGAGCCTTGTGGTGCGCCGCGAGGCTGATGCCATGCGGACCTATGTGCATTTGGGTACCGGTAATTATCACCCGCAAAACGCCAAAATTTATACGGATTTATCGCTGTTCACGTGCAATCGCGATATTGCTTCGGATGCGGCACAAGTATTTAATTTTTTCACCGGCTATGCCGAGCCGGAAAATCTCAAATGTCTGGCCATGTCGCCGCAGACGCTGCGCAGCACGCTGATGCAGCATATTGAAGATGAAATGGCGCATGCCGAGGCCGGACGACCGGCGGCGATCTGGGCGAAGATGAATTCGTTGGTCGACCCGTTTGTCATTGACGCGCTCTATGCGGCCTCGCAAGCCGGTGTGCAAATCGATTTGGTGGTGCGCGGTATATGCTGTCTGCGCGCCGGGGTTGCCGGGCTGTCGGATAATATTCGCGTGAAATCGATTGTCGGGCGTTTCCTCGAGCATTCGCGCATTGTCTGTTTTGGCGCCGGTCATGGTCTGCCGTCACCGGAGGCCAAAGTGTTTTTATCATCGGCCGATTGGATGCCGCGCAATCTCAATCGTCGGGTCGAAATCCTGACACCGATCCTCAATCCGACCGTGCACGAGCAGGTGCTGGAGCAGATTATGCTGACCAATCTCATCGATAATGAGCAGAGCTGGCACATGCAGCCGGATGGCGAGTATCAGCGCATCGCGGCAGATAGTGGTGAAAAGCCGGTCAATGCGCATGGCTATTTCATGACCAATCCAAGCCTTTCGGGGCGCGGCAAGTCGCTCCGTAAAACTTTGAAGAAAGCCAAAAAACAGGGCAAATTCGGTTGATGGAAAAAAGCTATATCGATAAATATGCCGAGGCTTTGTTGAAGCTCGGCACGCTGCCGCCGGACGCGCCGCAGGGTGTACTCGATATTGGCTCCAATTCGGTGCGTTTGGTCGGCTATTCGGGGTCAGCGCGTACCCCTTTGCCGATTTACAATGAGCGCGCTTTTTGCCGGCTCGGCGAGTCCGTGTCGGCCAGCGGGCGTATTGAAGGGCCGTCGCGTGACTTGGCGATAGAAACCTTTCGCCGCTTCCGCGTGATATCCGAACAATTGGGCATTCAGCATATGGCAGCGTTTGCGACGGCGGCGGTGCGCGATGCCAGCAATAGCGCCGAATTTGTCGTCGAAGCCGAGGCGGTGCTGGGGCATAAAATCCGGGTTCTGAGCGGCGAAGAAGAAGCGCTTTATTCGGCCGATGGCGTCATGTTGGGTATTCCGGGCGCAGCGGGCATTGTCGCCGATTTGGGCGGCGGCAGTCTCGAATTGGCGCTGGTGCGCGACAATGAAGTGCAGCAATGGGCCAGCCTGCCGCTCGGTGTCTTGGCGCTTGAAGAGGCTGCGCATGGTGATATTGAGCATATGCGTGGGCTCGTGAACGAGGCTTTTGCCGCGCTGGATTGGTTGCCCGAGGCCAAGGATAGTGTGATTTACATTGTCGGCGGCACATGGCGGACGCTGGCCAAATTACATATGAACAATACCAGCTATCCGTTGGAAGTCCTGCAGCAATATGAGACCGCCGCCTATGAGATGCAGCGATTTTGTCGGCTGATTTCCGAGGGCAATCTGGATGTCAGTTCGGCCGCCTCCAATCGCCGCGACGCGCTGCCCGCGGCGGCTTTGGTGCTTGAGCAATTAATGCTCGCCGTGCAGCCCAAGACTATCACCGTCTCGGCTAATGCGGTACGCGAGGGCGTGCTGTTTGCCGAGTTGAAGAATAAATACCGCCGCCTTGACCCGCTGCTGCTGGCTTGTGAGGAAATGGCTGAGCGACTTTGCAAATCGGCGGCTTACGGCCATGAGTTGGCGGTCTGGACTGACGCGCTGCTTAAACATGCGATGCCGGAAGGGCTTTCGATCGAGAGCCTTAACCGGCTGCGGCAGGCGGGCTGTTTGATATCAGATTTGGCGTGGGACAGTCATCCGAGCTTTCGCGCCGAGACCGTGGCACAAACCGTGCTGACCGCGCCCTTTGTCGGCATCGCGCATAAAGAGCGTGTGTTTCTGGCCCGCGCCCTGTCGTTTCGCCATGAGGTGCGCGAAGAAAATCACAGCCTGATGGGCTTCAAGCTGGCGGCGGCGGATGAAGCTCTGGCGCAGGCTTTCGGGCTGAGCCTGAGGTTGGCGCATTCGCTCTCGGCCTCGCTGCCCGGCGTATTGCCGGCGACAAGGCTAAAGGCTGGTAATAGTAAATTGCGCCTGACCCTATCGGACACGCATATCGCGTTGAACGGTCCGATTATCGATAAGCGCCTGCGTGCGGTCGCGTCTGTTATGGGGCTGGAGCCGAAATTGGAAATCGGCGAATTGGACGCGCATTAGCGCTCGACCAACACCACTGCGTCACCCTCGGAAGCCAATGCCAGTCGGCCTTGTTTCAGTGCCGTCGCATATTGCCCGAAAATCTCGTGCCGCCAGCCCTGCATGGCAGCGACATCGGGTTTTTCATCACTGGCAATGCGCTCGAGATCGGCGACATTGGCGATCAGCTTCGGCGCGACGCCGGTTTCTTCTGAGCGTTGCTTCAAGAGCACTTTCAGCAAATCGACCAGCGGGCCAATGCCCGGACGATTGACCACCGGGGCCGGCATATCCGGCAATTCTTCCTTGGTCTTTTTGCGCCCGCGCGTCACCGCTTCGAGCAGCGGCTCGGCATGGCGCGAATTTTCATACCCACGCGGCACGGCACGCAGCCGCGATAGCGCTTTTTTATCCTTTGGGCCTTGCAGCGCCAATTCGCGAATGGCGTCATCTTTTAAAATGCGATTGCGCGGCACATTGCGGCTTTGCGCTTCGGCTTCGCGCCATGCCGCGACCTCAATCAGCACGCCCAGCACATGCGCACGACGGTCCTGCATCTTCATGCGCTTCCAAGCATTTTCCGGCTTTTGCTCATAAATCTCCGGATCTGACAAAAGCGCGCTTTCTTCTTCCAGCCAAGCACCGCGATCATTTTCGGCCAATTGTTTTTCGAGATATTCAAACGCGTCGCGCAAATGCGTCACATCGGCTTGCGCATAGGTCAATTGCGCTTCGCTGAGCGGGCGCTGGCTCCAATCGGTGAAGCGGCTGCCCTTATCGATTTTCCCGCCGGTGGTGTTTTTGATCAGGTTTTCATAGCCTACCGCATCGCCAAAGCCGCACACCATGGCGGCGATTTGTGTGTCGAAAAGCGGCGTCGGGATAATCCCCGCTTCTTTGTGGAAAATCTCCACATCCTGACGGCAGCCATGCATGACCTTTAACACGCCCTCATCGACCATCAGATCGTAAAAAGGTTGCAGCTCGAGCCCCTCAGCCAGCGGGTCAATCATCGCTTCAATGCCGTCCGCCGCGGTTTGGATGAGGCACAGCTTCGGCCAGAAGGTGCTTTCGCGCAAAAATTCCGTATCGACGGTGATGTATCTCTTAGCGGCGAGGGCGGCGCAGAGATCGATCAGCGCCTCATTTGTCGTAATCAAATTCATGGCCCGTTTTATAGTCGAGTCAGGGGCTTTTGTCGCCTTAGAAAAGCCGATGCGCGTGACATCTTGACAAATCGGCTGAAGCGTTGTGTTTAGGCGCAGGAAAAGCCGTTTTAAGGCGTATGGGATAGTGAAGATGCACGAATATCGAAGCCATGATTGTGGGGCGCTGCGCGCCGAGAATATTGACGAGACAGTCCGCCTGTCCGGTTGGGTTCACCGTAAGCGCGACCATGGTGGCCTGCTGTTCATCGATTTGCGCGATCATTACGGCCTGACGCAATTGGTTATTGAGCCGTCCAGCCCGCATTTTGCCGTGGCCGAAGCGGTGCGCGCCGAGAGCGTTATCCGCGCCGAGGGCAAGGTTGTGGCGCGCGATGCCGATGCCAAAAACCCCAATCTGCCGACCGGCGAGGTCGAGATTTACGTCTCCGAGCTGGAAGTGCTTTCAGAGGCCGGTGACCTGCCTTTGCCGGTCTTTGGTGAACCGGATTACCCGGAAGACATTCGCCTGCGCTATCGCTTTCTCGATCTGCGCCGCGACACGCTGCACAATAATATCGTGCTGCGCTCGGATATTATCGCTTGGCTGCGCCGCCGCATGACGGATGACGGTTTCCGCGAATATCAAACGCCGATTTTGACCGCGTCAAGCCCTGAGGGCGCGCGCGACTTTTTGGTGCCGTCGCGTATGCATCCGGGCCGCTTTTACGCCCTGCCGCAAGCACCGCAGCAATTCAAGCAATTGCTGATGGTGGCCGGTTTTGACCGTTACTTCCAAATCGCGCCGTGTTTCCGCGATGAAGACGCGCGCGCCGACCGCTCACCGGGCGAATTTTACCAGCTCGATCTTGAAATGAGCTTTGTCACGCAAGAGGATGTCTTCACCGCCGTCGAGCCGGTGCTGCGCGATGTGTTCAAAGAATTCGGCAAGGGCAAGCGCGTGACCGAGCAATTCCCGCGTATTCCTTATGCCGAGGCGATGCAGAAATATGGCTCTGACAAGCCTGACTTGCGCATTCCCATTGAAATGCAGGATGTGACGGAGAGCTTTGCCGGTTCGGGGTTCAAAATTTTTGCCAATATGATTGAAAAAGACGACAAGGTACGCGTTTGGGCCATTCCGGCCAAGACGGGCGGCAGCCGCGCCTTTTGCGACCGCATGAATAGCTGGGCGCAGGGCGAAGGCCAGCCGGGCCTTGGGTATATTTTCTACCGCGATGGCGAGGGCGACAGCCCTGAGGGCAGTGGCCCGCTGGCAAAAAACATTGGCGCGGAACGCACGGAACAAATCCGCACCCAGCTTGGGTTGGAAGGTGGCGATGCCGTGTTCTTCTGCGCCGGTGTACCGAAAAACTTTGCCGATTTTGCCGGTCGCGCCCGCAACCGCGTCGGCGAGGAATTGGAGCTGATCGACCGCGACCAATTCGCCTTTTGCTGGATTGTCGATTTCCCCATGTATGAAATGGATGATGACGGCAAGCTGGACTTTTCGCACAACCCGTTCTCCATGCCGCAAGGCGGGATGGAAGCGCTGGAAACCAAAGATCCGCTCGATATTCTCGGCTATCAATATGACATTGTCTGCAATGGTATCGAGCTGTCATCGGGAGCCATTCGGAACCATAAGCCTGAAATCATGCTGAAAGCCTTTGAGATTGCCGGTTATGCCGATGAGGTGGTGGAGCAAGAATTTGGCGGCATGTTGAACGCCTTCCGCTTTGGCGCACCGCCGCATGGCGGCATCGCCCCGGGGGTCGACCGTATCGTCATGTTGTTGGCCGAGCAGGCAAATTTGCGCGAGGTCGTGGCATTCCCGATGAACCAGCAAGCCGAAGACTTGCTGATGCAAGCGCCGAGCAATGTGTCCAATGCACAATTGCGCGAATTGCATATTCGCCTCAACCTGCCGCAGGAAGATAAAAGCTAACCATTTATCGTTGGCTGGGCTATGCTGACGAGCCTTAATGAAAGTGAATCACAATGATGCGTCTTTTGAAGTTAATCTTTACCTGGTGGAACAGCCAAACGCTTGGCACCATGCTGGTGACCTGGCGGCGTGGCACGCTGGTCGGTATTGATGAGCAGGGTAATTGCTATTATCAGGATCGCCATGGCGCGTCGATAAATGGTAAGACACGCCGTTGGGTGATTTATAATGGCGATATTGAAACCTCGCGTGTGCCGGCAGAATGGCATGGCTGGCTGCATTATACGGTTGATGAAACGCCGGAAGAAGCGGGCATGACAAAGCGCGATTGGATGAAGCCGCATCAGATGAATCTGACCGGCACAAAAGGCGCGCATAAGCCGGCCGGCCCTGCCGATAGTGCAAGCTATGCCGATGGATATGACGCTTGGAAACCCGAGTAAGCGCGGATAAGGTGAAGCTATGAAAGATAATCTTGTCGAAACATTGGTCGGCGCGGCCGTTTTGGTTATTGCGGCCATGTTTGTGCTGTATGGCTATTCGGTCACGGAGAGCGACAGCGCCGACGGCTATAATTTGAGCGCCCAATTTGACCGCGTTGACGGGCTGACCGTCGGCAGCGATGTGCGCATGTCGGGTATTAAAATCGGCACGGTAACGCAACTGGCGCTCGACCCGCAAAGCTATTATGCCAATGCGGAATTCGTCATTAATGGTGAGATTGAGCTGCCCGAAGATACCAGCGCAAAAATCACCAGTGAGGGTCTGCTGGGCGGCAATTATGTATCGCTTTCCCCGGGCGGCAGCGAGGATATGCTGGGTGCCGGGGATGAAATCCTCTACACGCAAGGCTCGGTTGATTTGATCGGTCTGGTTTCTCAGGCGCTGTTCAGCGCGGGTGACGAGGAAAGTGCTGAATAAATTTGTTTTCGCAGTCTTTTTGACGGCGCTGGTGCTCACCATCGGCCCGACCCGTGCCGTGTGGGCGCAAATGATTGACGATAAGATGATGCCGCCCGTCTTGTTGGTGCCGCCGCCGGTCGAGCAACCGGCCGAGCCTGTGCCGCCGCAAGACCTGTTGGGCGAGGACACGCCGGGTGAGGCGCCTTTGTCGATTTTCGAAGTGCCGCTCTTGGATGTGCCGCAAGAAGATGGTGCCGAGGAGGGCGATAAGCCGGCGCTGATCGGGCGCTTTTCATTGCTGCACAAGGTGACGGCGAAAATCACCGAGATCGAGCTGACCGCCGGCGAAGAGGCGACTATTGGCGATTTGACGCTGGTCATGCATGATTGCATTTCCGCGCCGCCGGAGGAGCCGCCCGAGACACGCACTTTTTTGCAAGTCTCGGAATTTAAGCTGGGCACGGACCGGCAATTATTCAGCGGCTGGATGTTCGCCTCCAGCCCCGGCTTGCACGCACTGGAACATCCGGTGTTTGACTTATGGCCTACCGCCTGTACGACCGAGGACGGGCTGGCATTTACCGGTGAGATTTTACCCGCTGCACCGAGCCTGAATTAAAGCGCAAAGCTTAATCATTCATGCCGAGGAAGTTTTCCAGCCAGTGAATATCATAATCGGCTTTGCGGAAATTTTCATTCGGCAGCAATTTTTCGAATAGCGGAATGGTCGTCTGCACACCATCGACGACAAACTCATCCAGCGCGCGTTCGAGACGCATCAGACAGGCCTCACGATTATCAGCATGGATAATCAGCTTGCCGATCAGACTGTCGTAAAAGGGCGGGATGGCATAGCCGGAATAAACCGCGCTATCCATACGCACACCCAGCCCGCCGGGCGGGTGATAGGTCTGGATGGTGCCGGGTGAGGGCATGAAGGTTTCCGGATTTTCGGCATTGATGCGGCACTCGATCGCATGGCCGTTAAATTTGACATCGTCTTGCGTGAAACTCAGCTTGGCCCCGGCGGCGACGCGGATTTGCTCGCGCACCAAATCAATACCGGTAATTGCTTCCGTCACCGGATGCTCGACCTGCAAGCGCGTGTTCATTTCGATGAAATAAAACGCGCCTTTTTCATACAGAAACTCAACCGTGCCGACGCCGCGATAGCTCATGCCGGTCATCGCATCGGTGACGATTTTGCCGATTTCCGCACGGGCTTTCTCATCCAGTACGGTGGAGGGTGCTTCCTCAAGCACTTTTTGGTGGCGGCGTTGCAGCGAGCAATCGCGTTCGCCCAAATGCACGGCATTGCCATGCGTGTCGCAGGCGACTTGAATTTCAATATGGCGCGGCAATTCCAGATATTTCTCAATATAGACCGCGTCATCGCCAAAAGCGGCTTTCGCTTCCGTGCGCGCCGTGGTGAAGGCTTCGGCCAAATCATCCTCAGTGCGGGCGATTTTCATGCCGCGGCCACCGCCGCCTGACGCGGCTTTGACCAGTACGGGAAAGCCCATATCGCGGCCAATGGCAATGGCCTCTTCGACGCTTTTCACCTCGCCATCAGAGCCCGGTACGACCGGTATGCCCAATTCAATGGCTTTTGCTTTGGCGGCAATCTTGTCGCCCATGAGGTTAATATGCTCGGCGGTCGGGCCGATAAAAGTGATATTATGCTCTTCGAGAATTTCAGCGAATTTGGCGTTTTCAGACAAAAAGCCATAGCCCGGATGCACGGCATCAGCGCCGGTAATCTCGCAGGCCGCGATAATCGCCGGAATACTCAAATAGCTATTGGCAGCGGCCGGTGGCCCGAGGCAGACGCTCTCATCGGCGAGGCGCACATGCATGGCATTATTGTCGGCGGTCGAGTGAACGGCGACCGATTTAAGACCCATTTCGCGGCAGGCACGGATGACCCGCAGGGCAATTTCACCGCGATTGGCGATCAGGACTTTCGAAACCATGCGCTACTCGACAATCACCAGCACTTCGTCAAATTCGACCGGTTGTTCATTGGCGACCAGAATATCGACAATTTTACCGGCTTTCGGCGCAGCGATGGGGTTCATGGTTTTCATGGCTTCAATAATCAGCAGGGTTTGGCCGGCGCTGACTTGATCGCCGATTTTAACGAAATTGGCAGCTCCCGGTTCGGCCGCCAGATAGGCTGTTCCGACCATGGGCGACTTCACCGCGCCCGGGTGATCGACCGGCGCGGCAGCAGCCGGTGCTGCGGCTTCGGGGGCAGCAGCAGCCGGCGTGGGAGCCGGGGCAGGTGCCGGCACGACCGCGCTTACCGCTGTGGCTTGGCGCGCCACACGAATGCGCAAATCACCGGTTTCGACTTCGATTTCCGACAGGCCGGTATCGTTCAGCAACTCGGCAATTTCTTTGATTGTCTTGCTATCGGGTAGCTTTGCCATTTTGGTCTCCCTTGCCTATTTTACCCGCGCAGCCAACGCATCAATGGCCATTTCATAGCCCTGTGCGCCCAGCCCGCAAATTACACCGGCGGCAATGCCGGAAATATACGAATGGTGGCGGAACTCTTCCCGCGCGAAAATATTCGATAAATGCACTTCCATTATCGGCGCTTCGACGGCCTGCAGCGCGTCGAGAATGGCGACCGATGTATGCGAATAAGCCCCGGCATTGATAATCAGTCCGGCCGCTTGGGTGCGCGCCTGCTGGATGATATTGACCAGCTCGCCTTCATCATTACTTTGAAAACACACAGCCTGCATATCATGCGCGGCGGCGCGCGCTTCGCACATGGCCTCAATATCGGCCAATGTGGTGGTGCCGTAAATCTCCGGCTCGCGTGTACCCAATAAATTAAGATTGGGGCCGTTAATGATATGGATTGCTTGCGCCATGTGCCTCTACAAATCCCTATATCCCAAGCGGTTGCTCGCGCAACCAACCTGCTTTGGGTAAACGAGATTTCAAAAAAGTGCAAGTTTTTCAACAGTCTCAATTTGATTTGCCGGTTTACGCCCTTGCGCTTTGGCGCGCATATTTGCATTATCGGCGCGACTTGGAGGCATGTATGGATATTTCCGTAAACGGCGAGACACAAAGCTTTGACGGCCCGCTCAGCGTGGCCGATTTGCTCAATCACCTTGGTCTGCCGCAACAGAAAATCGCAATTGAACATAATTTGGAAATCGTGCCGAAATCATCCTATGAGACGCATATGCTGGCCGCAGGCGACCGTATTGAAATTGTCCATTTTATCGGCGGAGGTTGAGATGAACACCACAGTAAAAGATGAGCCTTTGGTAATCGCCGGACGCAAATTTTCCTCGCGTCTGATTGTCGGTACCGGCAAATATAAGGATTACGCGGAAAATGCCGCCGCCGCCGAAGCGGCCGGTGCAGAAATCGTCACTGTGGCGGTGCGTCGTGTCAATCTCACGGATCCGGATGCGCCGATGCTGGTTGATTATGTCAGTCCTGACAGATTTACCTATCTACCGAATACGGCCGGGTGTTTTACCGGCGAGGATGCCGTACGGACGCTGCGTCTGGCGCGCGAAGCGGGCGGCTGGGATTTGGTGAAATTGGAAGTGCTGGGCGATGAAAAAACGCTTTATCCGAATATGCCCGAGACCCTGCGCGCCGCCGAATTGCTGATCAAGGACGGATTTCAAGTGATGGTCTATTGCAGCGATGACCCGATATTGGCCAAGCAGCTTGAAGATATTGGCTGCTGCGCGATTATGCCCTTGGCCGCGCCGATCGGCTCGGGGCTGGGGATTCAAAACCCGGTCAATATTCGGCTGATAATCGAGCAGGCCACTGTGCCCGTGTTGGTCGATGCAGGTGTCGGCACGGCGTCGGACGCTGCAATCGCCATGGAGTTGGGCTGCGATGGCGTGTTGATGAATACGGCGATTGCCGAGGCAAAAAACCCGCTGCTCATGGCCGAGGCGATGAAAAATGCCGTCATTGCCGGGCGTCAGGCCTATCTGGCCGGGCGTATGCCGAAGCGGCTTTACGCCGACCCCAGCTCGCCCTTGGCCGGTCTTATCTAATTAAGCTCGGCGCGGGCCTCGCCTCTAATTAAGCTTGGCGCGGGCCTCGCCAATGATGCGGTCCAGCGTGTCTTTCTCCAGTGCGCCGGGGAAAATCTGGTCGTTGATAACAAAAGCCGGCGTGCCGCTAATGCCGAGCACAGAGGCGACGCGCTGGTTACGGCCCAACACTTCTTGTACTTTTTTACCCTGGCCGATACTGCGGATTTCAGCCGGTGAGAGTTTGATCTCCTGCAATGCGCGGTCAACCACAGCGTCATTGATTGCGCCCTGATGGGTCATCAACTTGGTGTGGAAGGTGAGGAATTTCAGCTGGTCGTCAATCGCCAGAGCGGCTTGCGCGGCGCGGCGTGAGCCATCGCTCAGGATCGGCAATTCCTTGAAGACCAGACGCACATCGTCATTTTCATTGACCACTTGCATGAGCGGTTCGAAGGCGCGTTTGCAATAGCCGCAATTATAATCGAAAAACTCGACAATGGTGATCGGCGCATCCTTCGGGCCCATGGAAAAATCGCCGTCGGCGAAATAGAGATCCTTGGCATTATTGCGGATGGCTGCGATTTTGCGCTCTTCTTCTAGTTTTTGGTAATGCGCCTGCATATTGTCCAGCGCGCGGCCCAAAGCCTCGGGATTGGCCATGAAATAATCGGCAATCAGCTTTTCGACTTCTTGCTTTTGCGTGTTGGACAGGCTATCCGCCTGCGCCGGTGTCAGGGCGGGGGCCAGCGCAAACAGCAGCGCGGCAATCATGGTGACTATACGACGCATTTTATCTTCCTTCTCGGCCTATCTTCTGCGGCCATTTCTGCGGGTGCTCAAAATATCGATGGCGCGAATATATTCGACTGACCCTTTAGGTAAACCCTTTATTGCGCGTTGCGCATGCGTAGCCGCTTCGGGGCTACCTGCAGCGGCATGATATTCGGCCAGCGCCCATTGCGCCAGCGCTGTTTTGTTCAATTGCCCGAAACCCTTGGAGAGCAGCAAATATGCCGCTCCATTGGTCGGGTCATCGCGCAGCGCATGGCGCAAATTGCTGATGGCCGCCTCATTAATGGCGCGATGCACTTCGCCACCATTGGCCCCGACCCCAAGCTGGCAGGTCGCCAGACCGATCCGCAAAAGCGGCTCGTCAGGCAGCAGGGCAACCGATTTCTCATACGGCGCAATGCCTTTGCCAGCGTCGCCCGTCTCGTAATAAATCTGCCCTTTCAACTCGTGCAAATAGGCATTATCCGGCGTCTCTTCAAGCAGCGTGTCGACCAGTCTGATGGCCGGGCCGCGCAGGCCCTGACGATACAATGCGATGGCACGGGCATAGCGCGCCGGGCGGCTGTCATCATCCTTATAGCGACGCAGGGTTGTGTTGGGTGTGTCGAGAAAGCCGTAAATCTTTGCTTTAGCCATTTCATGACGGGTGACGAACGCGGGGTCGTCTTCGGCGTCGAAATAGTCGGAATCCTTAGCGCCTTGCACATAAGCATTGACGCGGTCGCGCGACATGGGGTGCGAGCGGGCATAAGGGTCTTGATATACTTCGCTGAGGATTTCCTGATTGGCCAAATGCTGCATCATGCCGATAATGCCTTGCGGCGATTGGCCGGTGGCGTCCAGCAATTGCAATGCCGTATTGTCGGCTGCCGCTTCTTGGCCCCGGCTATAAGTAAGATAGCTGCGCATGGCGAATTGTCGGCCGCCGGCAATCAGCGCCATGCCGATATCGCCGGCCCCGGCCATAATCGAGCCGAGACCCAAAATCGTGGCAATCAGCATAGGGCCGGCCGAATTGGCGCGGGCTTCGCCACCGCGCGCCAAATGGCCGCCGGTAATATGGCCAATCTCATGCGCCAGCACGCCGATCACCATATTCGGCTTTTCCGCCTCCAGAATAAGGCCGGTGAAGATATACATATTTTGGCCGTTGGCGACGAAGGCATTGAGCGATTTATTATTGATCAGCGCTATGCCGATACGCTCCGGCTCGAGACCGGCCGCCATCAAGAGCGGGCGCGCATAATCGGCCATCAGCCCTTCGATTTCCGCATCGCGAATAAGCCCCATGGCGCGCAAAGGGGCAGCCGTAAGCGCCAGTAAGGTTAAGGCGATGGTAAGGGTTTTGATCGGCTTCATCATCTCAAGCTGACAGCAAAATAAGGCGGTTTTGCGGCTAGCGTTGCCACCAACCGCGCTTTTTCGGCTGGTCGTCATCACCATCATCGGCACCATCATCGCTGCCTTCGGCGGCGGCCAGAACGACCTCTTCCGGTGCTTCTGCTTCAGGTCCGGCTTCAGAGCCCGCTTCGGCTTCCTCTTCAGGCTCATCAGCTTTTACTTCAATGATGATTTTTTGCGGTTCTTCATCGCTGCTAGCGGCTTCTTCGCCATTCTCGGCAGCTTCAACGCCTTCACCATCATCGGGGGCCGCTTCCGAACCGGCTTCCGCCTCGTCCTTGCGACGACGATTGCGGCCACCGCGACGTCCGCGACGGCGGCGACGCTTCGGCTTGTCTTCATCATCACCGGCGGCCTCGACGTCGTTTTGGTCTTCGGCATCATCCGCTTCAACGGGCTCGGCGTCCGCCTCCTCAGGGGCGGCTTCGACCTCTGTGGCGTCATTTTCGCCATCCGATTTTCGGCGATTACGGCCACCGCGACGGCGCCGCTTGCGCTTGCCGTTTTCGCTATCCTCCAGCCCTGCACTCGGGTCGCCTTCCATGCGCGACACGCCATTGCTGCTGGTCTGGTTCGGCAGAATAATTGCCATCTCCATCGAGGTCAGCTCATTATCGATCTCGACAATCACTGATACGCCCGTGCGGGTCTCGATTTCAGCCACTTGCGCGCGTTTTTGGTTGAGCAGATATATCGCCACATCCTGCGGCACTTGCACGGTCAGTTCGCCCTCGGAGAACTTGCCGGCATTTTCGTCGATTTGGCGCAGCACATGCAGAGCGCGGCTTTCCACCGAGCGTACTGTGCCGGAGCCGTTACAATGCGTGCAGGTCTCACTCGACCCTTCCAGCACACCGGCGCGCATGCGCTGGCGCGACATTTCCATCAGACCGAAGGAACTGATACGGCCCACTTGAATACGCGCACGGTCACTTTTCAGCGCTTCTTTCATCTTGCGTTCAACGGCGCGATTATTGCGGTTTTCATCCATATCGATGAAGTCAATGACCAAAAGACCGGCCAAGTCGCGCAGACGCGCTTGGCGCGCCACTTCCACGGCGGCTTCCAAATTGGTCGCCAGGGCGGTTTTTTCGACGGAGAATTCTTTTGTCGATTTGCCCGAGTTCACATCAATCGAGACCAGCGCCTCGGTCGGGTTAATCACCAGATAGCCGCCGGAGGGCAGGGCCACAACCGGATTGAACATGGCCGCCAGCTTATCCTCAACCCCGTGCTGCTTAAATAGCGGCAGGCCGTCTGCTTGCTGCTTGACCTTGCGCGCATGGCTCGGCATGAGCAGCTTCATATAGGATTTGGCTTCTTTATAGGCCTCGGCACCCGCCACGGCGACTTCGTCAAATTCTTTCGAATAGAGGTCGCGAATACAGCGGCGAATGAGATTGCCTTCCTCATAGACAAGGGCAGGGGCTGACGAGCTGACGGTCTTCTCGCGTACTTCTTCCCATAGGCGCGACAAATATTGCCAGTCGCGGCGAATTTCGGTCAATGTGCGTTGCGAGCCGGCGGTGCGGACAATCAGCCCCATGCCTTGTGGCACATCGAGTTTCTCGACAATTTTCTTCAGCTTTTTGCGGTCGCTACCATTATTGATTTTGCGCGATATGCCGCCGCCGCGCGCCGTGTTCGGCATCAGCACGCAATAGCGACCGGCCAGAGACATATAAGTGGTCAGCGCCGCGCCCTTATTGCCGCGCTCTTCTTTCATCACCTGAACCAGAATAACTTGCCGACGCTTAATGACTTCTTGAATTTTATATTTGCGATGCAGATTGCGCTTATTGATCGGCGCGGCGGCCTCTTCATGTGCGTCGCCGCCGACATCGGCAACGGCTTCGCCATTGGCTTCTTCTTCGCTGTCTTCTTGCTCATCCGTGCCGGCATCATCATCGTCCGATGCGGCTTGCTCGCGGTCTTCTTCGGCTTGCTCGGCCAAGAGCGCTTCGCGGTCACTGACCGGGATTTGATAATAATCCGGATGAATTTCGTTAAACGCCAAAAAACCGTGGCGATTGCCGCCATACTCAACGAAGGCCGCCTGTAGAGACGGTTCGACGCGGGTTACTTTGGCTAGATAAATATTGCCGCGCAGCGGCGCTTTGGTGCTCGACTCAAAGTCGAATTCCTGAATTTGACTGTTCTCGGTCACAACCACCCGTGTTTCTTCCGGGTGGACTGCATCGATTAGCATATTTTTGGTCATGAATATCTCCCGCCACGGCAGCGGACAGGCAGAAGCTGTTCGGGCTATGGCGTATGTTTAGGGGGGACACCGCAGTTCGCGCACGCCCGACTGGCGGCAGCGAATTCTGCATCATGCTCACTTTTTCAATATTTTGTGAATGATGAAGCACGCTGGGTCCCAAGTTAAAAGTTGTGATCCGGTAAAACCGGCCTGCATTTGTCTTAATGCCTGCATTTGCCTTAATGTTCGGCCCGAGCGGCTCCGCAACGCGGCCATCGGTCGGGTGTCACCAAGGTGAAAACACACAAAAGTTTTAAGCGTGGTTTTACATGATTGCAAGGTGAATAGTTGCACGTCGCAGAAAACGGCCAAAAACGGCGACTTTATTTCATACTGCAAAACTGCCTTGTCGGGCGCAAATTTGCTATATTGAGACCATCAAACTGAGTCGGCCCGAGCAAATGAAGAAGGCGATGGCGGGACAAAATCAAATTTTAGGCCTTTTATCGCGGGCGCTGTTGCTGCTTGTGATGCTGGCTGCGCCGACGCAGGCGCTCGAAAAGGTGAAAGATATTCGCCTCGGGGTCAGCGATGCGCGCACCCGTGTGGTGCTCGATCTCGGTGCGCGGGTCGATTTCGAGGTGTTCCTGCTCGATAATCCACGCCGCGTCGTGGTCGATTTGCCGAGCCTCGATTGGCCGTCGCAAACGCCGAAACCCGATGGGCTGGTCGGCGGCATTCGCTTCGGCCAGTTCAGCGACACCAAAAGTCGTCTGGTCATTGATGCCGCCAAGCCGGTCAAGGTCGCCAAAAGCTTTTTGCTCGGCCCGTCCTCCGGTCTGCCGCATCGGCTGGTGCTGGATTTGGTGCCAAGCTCGGCCTCGGCTTTTGCCAAGCAAGTGGCGAAAGACCGCGAAGCCAAGCGCAAAACGGCCAAGGCGCAAGTGCCGCCACCTATCTTTAAGCCAAAGCCGAAAACCCGCACGCGCAGCAAGCCGATTATCGTGCTGGATGCCGGGCATGGCGGCGTCGACCCGGGCGCGCATGGTGCCAAGGCGCGCGAGAAAAACGTCACTTTGACCTTCACCCGCGAATTCGCCAAACAGCTGCGCGCCACCGGCAAATATAAAGTCTATCTGACGCGCAATCGTGATATTTACATCCCGCTGCGCCAGCGTGTGAATATTGCTCGCAAACATGATGCGGATTTGTTCATCTCCATCCACGCTGATGCCATTAAGCGCAAATCCGTGCGCGGCATGTCGATTTATACACTGTCGGAAACCGCCTCGGATAAAGAGGCGGCGGCTTTGGCGCGTAAAGAAAACCAGTCGGATATTATCGCCGGCATTGATTTTGCCGACCAGCCGGCCGAAGTGGCGAACATTCTGATCGATTTGGCGCAGCGCGAGACCAAAAACCTGTCGGTCAAATTCGCCAATCTGGTAGTTGAAAATGCGCGTGGCAAAACGCGGCTGCTTGACCGCACGCATCGCTTTGCCGGCTTTCGCGTCTTGAAAGCGCCGGATGTTCCCTCTGTGTTGATCGAGCTGGGCTTTTTGACCAATCGCAGCGATGAAAAACAATTGCTCAGCAGTAGCTGGCGGCGCGGCGTTGCGGGCGCACTGGTGCGCTCGATTGATGCCTATTTCCGG
This sequence comes from Alphaproteobacteria bacterium, assembly GCA_965658615.1. Classification (GTDB taxonomy): domain Bacteria; phylum Pseudomonadota; class Alphaproteobacteria; order RS24; family RS24; genus UBA8337. The sequence continues at coordinate 23,235 of CBFHSX010000007.1, forward strand.
CAAGGACGCAGGGCCGCGCTGCAATAGTTTTTTCGGCTGCAATTTGACAGGCAAAATGCCATAGTGCCGCCCTAATTCGTCGTCATAAGGACGATGAAGAGGTGAATAGATGAAGTTTTTGGGCAATCTTATCGGTATCGGCGTCACGCTTGGCGCGATTGGTCTGTTTGTGCTGGTTCTGGTGCTGTGGCGCTTGAATAGCGGTCTGCCCAATTACGAGCATTTGGCTAATTACACCCCGCCTGTGATGAGCCGCGCGCATGCAGGCGATGGTCGACTGATTGCCGAATATGCTCAAGAGCGGCGGATTTTTGTCCCCATTGATACCGCTCCGCCGCATCTTATTAATGCGTTTTTGGCGGCCGAGGACAAAAACTTCTACGATCATGTCGGGATTGATTTTGTCGGTATCCTGCGTGCCGTGGTGCAAAATGTCATTAATGTTACCACCGGACGTCGGCTTGAAGGCGCGTCAACCATCACCCAGCAAGTGGCGAAAAACTTCCTGCTGACCAGCGATGTTACCTTTGAGCGTAAGCTGAAAGAAGCCGTGCTGGCGCTGCGCCTCGAGCGCACTTTCACCAAGCGGCAATTGCTGGAATTATATCTGAACGAGATTTATCTCGGCATTGGCAGCTATGGTGTGGCAGCGGCGGCGTTGAATTATTTCGACAAGCCGCTTTCGGATTTGACCATTGCCGAAGCGGCTTATTTGGCCGCCCTGCCGAAAGCGCCGAATAATTATCACCCGTTCCGCAAGCGCGCACGGGCCATTGCGCGGCGCAATTGGGTCATTGGTCGGATGCGCGATAATGGCTATATCAGCAGTGATCAGGCCGTAGCCGCGGCGGCGCAAGACCTTATTGTCGCCGACCGCCCGGCCAGTCTGCGGCGTCACGCGGCAGAATATTTCGTCGAGGAAGTGCGCCGTCAGGTCTATGGGCTGTATGGCGAAAAGCAGCTTTATGGCGGAGGTTTGTCCATCCGCACGACGCTGAATACGGATTTCCAAAAGCTGGCGAAGGAGTCTTTGCGCGATGGGCTGGAAGCCTATGACCGGCGTCGCGGCTATCGTGGGCCGGTGGCACAATTGGAATCGCTGGAAGCGTGGTGGGAGCAAATCACCGAATTTGATATTCCGTCCGATTTGGCGCCATGGCGCATGGCGGTGGTGCTGTCGGTCGATGATGAATTGCGTGAGGCGTCAATCGGCTTGCGGCCGCGCATCACGCGGGCGCGCCGGTTTGAAGACCGCATTGAGTTGGGCACGGTGGCACTGTCCGGTGTTACTTGGGCGCGCGCTGCGCCGTCGCCGGAAAACGGCTATAAAATCAAAGGCCCGAAAATCCGCAGCGTATCGCAAGTATTGAACGTCGGCGATGTGGTTTGGGTTGCGCCCGATAAAGGCCAAGACAGCTATTCGCTGAAACAAGTGCCGCAGGTCAATGGCGCCATGTTTGCCATGGATCCGCATACCGGTCGCGTGCTGGCCATGGTTGGCGGCTATAGCTTTGCGGCCAGCGAGTTCAACCGCGCCACACAAGCCAGCCGTCAGCCCGGCTCGGCCTTTAAGCCCTTTGTCTATGCCGCCGCGTTGGATAGCGGCTTCACCCCGGCCAGCCTGGTGCTCGATGCGCCTTTTGTGATGGATCAGGGCAAGGATCAGGGGCTTTGGAAACCGGAAAATTATGCGAGACGGTTTTACGGCCTGTCGACCCTGCGCCTGGGCATGGAGAAAAGTCGTAATCTGATGACCATCCGCATGGCCCAAGAAATCGGCATGCCGATTATCACCGAATATGCAGCGCGCTTTAACATTAATAAAACCATGCCCAATGTACTGGCCATGTCGCTGGGCGCGGGCGAGACGACGCTGGCGCGCCTCACCTCTGCTTATGCCATGCTGGTCAATGGCGGCAAGCGCGTCGAGCCGGTGTTTATTGACCGTGTGCAAGACCGCTATGGCAAGACCTTGTTCCGCCATGACAAGCGATCCTGCGTGGCCTGTGCCAGCGATATTTATGAACAGCAAGCCGCGCCCGACCTGCCGGATGAGCGCGAGCAAGTGCTGTCGCCGCAAACCGCCTATCAAGTGGTGTCGATGCTGGAGGGCGTCGTGAAGCGCGGCACAGGCAGGCGGATCTCAACGATTGGCAAACCGCTGGGCGGCAAGACCGGCACCACAAATGACAGCCGCGATGCGTGGTTTATCGGCTTTTCGGCCGACCTCGCCGTCGGTGTGTATGTCGGCTATGACGATAACCGCCCGCTTGGCGATGGCGAAAGCGGCGGTCGTGTGGCCGGCCCGATTTTCAAAGCCTTTATGGAGGAGGCCGTCAAAAGCGCACCGACGCCGCCTTTCCGTATCCCCTCCGCTGTTAGCCTTGTGCGTATCAATGCAAAAAACGGTAAGCTGGCGCGGCCCGGCGATGAAACCGTCATCTTGGAAGCGTTTAAGGTCGGCACGGAGCCGTCTTTGACCAGCAAGCCCGCCATTGTGCGCGGTCCGGGCGGCGGGGTTGCCAAAAAACGTCCGGCGTTGAATACGGAAACCGTTGGGGCCGGCACGGGCGGGCTCTACTAACCCTTTACGAATTGCTATTTAGACTGTAGTTTCCGCCGCAATCAGGGAGTAGCAATTGCGCGCCGAAATTAATGATTATGTAGATCGTATCAAGCAGTCCTTGGAACTGCTGAGGAGGCATCTTTGACTGGGATGCCGCGCTGGCCCGACTCGACGAGTTGAACAAACTCGCCGAAGACCCCGAGCTTTGGAATAATCCCGACCGCGCGCAGTCGCTTATGCAGGATCGCACGCGGTTGGAAAACGCCATCAAAGCCTGCCGCAATCTTGATACCGAAATGACCGACCATGTCGAGATGATTGAGTTGGGCGAGGCCGAGGACGACGCCGATATTGTCGCCGAAAGCGAGGCCGCACTGGTTGAATTGGTCGCCACGGCCGAACGCATGGAAGTCGAGACGCTGCTCTCGGGCGAGGCTGACGGCAATGATGCTTATTTGGAAGTGCATGCCGGCGCAGGCGGCACGGAAAGCCAAGACTGGGCCAGCATGTTGCAGCGCATGTATCTGCGCTGGGCCGAGAAAAAGGGCTATAAGGCGTCGATTATCGAGCAGACCAATGGCGATGAAGCCGGCATAAAATCGGCGACCATTGAGATTAAAGGCCATAATGCTTATGGCTGGGCCAAGACCGAAAGTGGTGTGCATCGGCTGGTGCGCATTTCGCCTTTTGACAGCAATGCCAGGCGGCATACGAGTTTTGCCAGTGTCGGCTGCTATCCGGTGATTGATGATGCGATTGAAATCGATGTGTCGGAAAGTGATGTGCGTATCGATACATTCCGTGCTTCGGGGGCCGGCGGCCAGCACGTCAACACCACAGACAGCGCCGTGCGCATCACTCATATCCCGACCAATATTGCCGTGCAGTGCCAAAATGAGCGGTCGCAACATAAAAACCGCGCCACCGCTTGGGCGATGCTGCGCGCGCGGCTTTATGAGTTGGAATTGCAGCGGCGCGAAGAGGAAGCCAATGCCGATGCCAAGACCGAAATCGGTTGGGGCCATCAAATCCGTTCTTATGTGCTGCAGCCTTATCAAATGGTCAAGGATTTGCGCACCGGTGTGGAAAGCGGCAATCCGTCAGCCGTGCTGGACGGGGCGTTGGATGATTTTATGGAAGCGGCTTTGGCGCAACGCGTGAGTGGTGAGGGCAGCAAAGTCGAGGATATCGACTAGCTAAAAAGTCGAGGCTCTGACGCGCTAAATATTGCTGCCGACCGCAGCCTCTTCTTCCGATACGATGCTGATCGAAGCGTTTTTCAACGGGTCTTTTTCGCGCTTCACCGCGCCGTTTAATTTGGCGCCGGTCTCGATTGCCAGTGCCTCATTAATGACATCGCCGTCAACCTCGCATGTGGCGCAGAGATAGATCTGTTTGCCGCGAATTGTGCCTTTGACCTTGCCGAAGACGGTGACGGTCTCGCCCGCCACTTCGCCGGTAATCTCGGCCTGCTCGCCAACCGTAACGGCATGCGAGCGCAAATCGCCATCGAGGCGACCTTCGATTTGAATGTCACCGGTCGAGAAAATCTGCCCGACAACATGCATGTCATGGCTCAGAATGGAAGGGGCGGCTTTGCTGCGTTTGGGGGTGTCAGACATGGTCTGTCCTATTCTTGTTCTGCTTGGCGCGAAATGGTTTCGGCAATATTGAAAATTTGTTTGCCGGCATCCAAAAAAGCAACCGGATTGCGGACTTTACCTTCATACCAGATTTCATAATGCAGGTGCGGGCCGGTGGAGCGACCGCTATTGCCGGCATCGGCAATATGCTGCTGAAATTCGACTTGCTGGCCACGCCGCACACGGCTGCGGGCCAAATGGCCATAGCGCGTGCGGAAGCCGTTACCGTGATCGATCTCGACGACCAGACCATAGGGGCCTTTATAACCGGCGCGCGTTACCGTGCCGGGCAGTGTGGTGTAGACCGGTGTGCCTGTGGCGGTGCCGAAGTCGACACCGGCGTGAAAGGCGGCGCGTTTTTTGAACGGGTCAAGGCGCGGTCCAAAACTACTGGTGAGACGAAAGTCATGGATTGGCAGTGAAAGCGGGATTTTCGTTACCGAAGCGCTGAGGTTTTCCAGCCGCTCGAGATTATTGGAAATGCGATATAGCTGCTGGTGCAATTTGCTGTTAATCCCCGGACGCTCATCCTCAAGCGGGATGTAGGGGCCGCCAATGGCGCGGTCGCTATCAGGTAGAACTTGCGCCATAAAACTTTCCGGTTCGAGGATTTCCGTGCCTTCAATGACGCCCTCAAATTCAGCAATGCGCTGGTCGATTTTTTCTTCCAACGCATCCAGTAATTCTTGCTGGCGTACGTCAAGATTGCTGACGCGCTTATAAACATCGCCCGGCATATGCGGCACGATAGCCGCATCCTCGGTCTCGAGGCGGCGCGGGGCGGCTTCGCTCAATTGCAGGCTGGTAACCTCGGTTTCGGGCGCAACGCTGGTGCGGCTTTCCAGATCCCCGGTCAATTGACCGGCCGTACGCGCGACCAATTCGGTTTTATTGCTGTCGCGTTTATTGCGCTTAGCGACATTGGCGAAAGCCGCCTGCATTTTCTGCAAATCATCGCTAATGGCGGCGTGCTGTTCGAATACCAGTGTCAGATTATTGTGACGTTTTTCGAGATTATTGGTGGTCTCGCTGAACCAGTCGCGGGTCAAAACCAATTGCGCGTTGAGGTCGTCATAGGCAAGGCGCATGCGGTTCAATTCGGTTTCATAGGTCAGTTGCATTTCATTCACTTCGCGTTCACGCGCGGCGCTCAACCCGTCATTGAAAATCACATGCACGGAGGCAAAGCCGACCCAAGCCGAGGTAACGACAAAGAAAATGGCCAGCAAAAGGGTCGAGCGCGCTGAAAGCGAGACATAATTAACCGTGCCGCTTTTACGAATGTAAATCTGACGCTCGGCAAAAGCGGCGGTAAGTGCCTGCTTAATCCGTTTCATTTATCCACAACCTATTCAGTTCATTGCTTATGTCTCAAAATTCAGCGGTCTTGGCAATGTTTTTTTATTGTGTGGCAGGCTCTTGGGCGAGGTAAAAGCCGTCAGGAAGGCCGGCCTCGCGGCGCGCTTCGACATTAAAGGGCGGTTTTAACTGACCGGCAAAATAGCGCGCGACTTTTTCCCGAAAAACCGTTTGCGGATCGCTATCGGTCTGCGCACAAAGCGCGTTGAACCATGTGCTGCCCGCCCCGACATGCGTTTTTTCATCCTCAAAGATAATGCTCAGCATCAGCGCGCTTTGCTTATCATTGGCAGCTTCAAATTTCTGCATCATGGCCGGGGTGACGTCGAGACCGCGCGCCTCCAGCACGAGCGGCACAATGGCCAGACGTGCCAGCAGGTCGTGACGCGTATCATAAGCGGCCTGCCAAAGCCCGTCATGCGCCGGCAGATCACCATAGGCCATGTCAAAATCGGCGAGGCGATCGGCCAGCATCAGAAAATGCCGCGCCTCATCGGCCCCGACCTTGATCCAGTCATTGATAAAGGCATCGGGCAGCGGCGCATCGACAAACCGACCGACCAAATCAAACGCCAAATCAATGGCATTCAGTTCGATATGCGCCAATGCGTGCAATTGCGCGCGGCGTCCGGCAGCGCCGCTGATTTTGCGACGCGGCATGGCGCGTGGCTCTAAAAGCTCAGGCTTTTCAGGGCGTTGTGGGCGGTCGGGCCAATTTTCCGGAACGGTTTTATCGCGCGTCAGCCGCCCCAGACGCCAGTCCTCGGCCAGTTTGCGCGCCGCCGCGGCCTTGTCGCGGGCATTGGCGGTTTGCAACACGCCGAGGCAGGCTTCGGCAATGCTCATTTAAGTTCTGGCCGCCTCGAGCACCGCTTCAACATGGCCTTTGACTTTCACTTTGCGCCAAATCTGCTTGATAGTGCCATCTGTGTCGATCAGATAAGTGGCGCGTTCAATGCCCATAAATTTGCGGCCATACATGTTTTTTTCGACCCATACGCCATAATCATTTAGCATTTTCTGCTCCTCATCGGCCAGCAGGGTGATGCCGAGCGCATGTTTGGCGATGAAATTATCGTGCTTTTTCACGCTATCGGCCGAGACGCCAACAATATCTGCGCCGGCCGCATCGAAATCGGCCATGGCATTGGTGAAATCAATGGCCTCTGTTGTGCAGCCCGGCGTGTTGTCTTTCGGGTAAAAATATACGACCAATTGGCGGCCTGCATAATCATCTAGAGCAACGCTCTTATCGCCATTGGCGGGCAAGGAAAAACCCGGTGCTTTGTCGCCGATTTCAAGCTGTTTCGCCATCTCATTCTCCGATATTTGATGCGCCTTAATTAAGACTCTGTCATATGTAATATATAGCGCGAAAATTGACGCGACGCCGCATTTTGTCAAGGGGTGACAGGCGCGGCCCTTAACGAATGGGGATGGTTTGAACCGCAATGGAATAAAGTCAGCTGCACGCATTACCGGTGGCGTGCTGGTTTTATTGGCTCTGCTTGGCGGCGGTCTGCTCCTGACCTTGCGCGTTATGCCCCTGCCTTTGGCCCCCATCGCTGTTCTGCTTGAAGCGGCTCTGTCGGGGGCGCTTGGCGGCGACGTCGATGTCGAGAATGCCAAGCTGGTATGGTCGGAAAACGATGCGCGCTTGGTCATTGTGATCGATCGGGTTGAGATTATCGACCGCGCCGGTGCGGCCATAAGCGCCGGCAATGTTGCGGTCGGTTTTTCCGCCATGGCATTATGGCGCGAGCAAAGGCTCGCCGTGTCCGATATTGATGTGGCGGAGATGGTCTTGACCCCGTCAAAATTTACCAGCCTGCCTTTCGCTGCCGGCCCTATAGGGCGCGGCAATGAGGCCGCCTCTCCGCTACGCCATCTCGATTATTTCGAATTGTTTGCCGTGCGCCGTATCCTGTTTGACGGCAATGAGCTGGGTGATAAGCAAACACCATCGCGGATTTTGGTGGTGCGCGAGGCGGGTATTTTGAAGGGCTCGGCCGAGATTGCCTTTCGGCGCGATGGCAAGGATACCCGGCTTACCGGCATTGCCAGCCTGACTCCGGGTGAGGCGGGCGTGCTGGATGTCTCTTTCGAGCGCATTAACCCGCGTGATATTAGCTTGTTCAGCCGGTTTTTGGCGCCTCTGCAAGCGTTGCAATTACCGGTTTCGGGCGATTTGCATATCGATTTTGACGGCGAAGCGCGCGCGCAAACCGGCAGTTTCAATCTATTTGTCGAGCCGGGCGTGTTGCTTTTATCGCAGGCCGTGGTGCCGATCGCCGAATTGACTCTCGGGCTGGAGGCCGATTTTAACGCCCAACGTGTGAGCCTCGCGGATGGGCGTTTCAACATTGCCGGCGTTGGTGGTGCGCTGTCAGGCAAGGTCGATGTCGAAACGCGCGGCAATTTGATGAGCGGGCTGGCCTTTGATCTGACCGGTGTGGGGATTATCATCGACCGGCCTGAACTGTTTCAAAACAAGCTGAATGTATCGCGGGCCGAGGCGCTGCTCAATTACGACGCGGCCGCGGCAAGCTTGTCGATCGACCGGCTGACGCTAGAGCACAGCTATGGCAAGGCCGAAACAAGCGGTCAAATTCTGCTGGCCAATAATCGGCCGGTATTTGATTTCGTGACCTCATTTGGCGAGATGTCGCGCGACGCGATAACCCAATTATGGCCGATACCGGTGGCCAAGCGCACACGCGACTGGGTGGATGCCAATATTGTCGGCGGACGCTTGCAAAATGGCACACTGGCATTGCGCGCAACACTGGATGAGTTGGTGACGCTCGAGCGCGGCACGCCTTTGCGCGAAGAAGCCATGGTGATGGAACTGGATTTCGACGAGGTCGATATTCGCTTCCTCAAACATTTGCCGCCGGTTCAAAAGACGCAAGCCAGCATGCGGCTCGGCGGTACAAGTTTTCGCGCCACCGCAACGGGCGGGGTGATTGATCTGCCGGTCAGTTTGGCAGAGCTTAGTGACACGGTGAAAACCCGTCCGGTGAAACTCACACAAGCCGATATTGTGCTGCCGAATTTCCGTGCCAAAGGCGCGCCGGCCGAGATTACCCTGCAGGCCGAAGCCTCGATTGCCGATGTTATTCGTGCCCTGCAGCGCCCGCCCTTAAACGTTGCCCGCAATGTGAATTTTGATTTTGACCGTATTAGCGGCACGGCGCAAAGCCATGTCACGCTCAATCTGCCATTGATTGTGCCAAAAGGCGAAAAGCGCCCCGTCCGCTTCGCGCTGGACGGTGTGGCGCGCGACGTTTCGATTAGCGGCAAGCTTGGCCCCTATGAGATCAGCAATGCTTTCGCCTATGTGCAGATGGATAATGAGATGTTGCGCCTGCAAGGGCGCGGGGCGGCCAATCAGGTCGAAGCCGGGTTTGCCTGGCAACAGCCCCTGCGGCCCGATAATGCCGGGGCGACGCGTTTGGCCGTGACCGGTCTTTTTTCACCGCAAGACATCGCCGATCTCGGGCAGGGCTGGGCGGCTGTGCGACTGGTCGGCGATAGCCAAATCAATGCGCTGGTCACCGGGCCGTTGGCCAAGCCGAATGGGATCCGCGTCTTCGCCGATTTGACCGCAGCCGGTTTTGCGCCACGGCCACTGGCCTATGAAAAACCGGCCGAGACACCGAGCCATGTCGAGGCAGCGATTAAAAATAAAGATGGAAAACTGTCGCAAATCCGCGCCCGGCTGCACATTGATGGTGATGACGTGCTGGCGACACAGATGAATTTTGATGATGGCGTGCTTACCAAAATGAACCTGACGCCGATCAATTTGGGCAGGACCAAAAATCTCAACCTGTCGATCGAGCCGCAGGATAAGGGCAGTTTTGTCAGTGTAATGGCCGATGTACTCGACGCCGAAAAACTGTTCGACACATATAATCGCGAGGTCAAGCTGCCCAAGGAGGAATTCTCTTTCCTGCCGTTTTTGGGGCCTGACACGGTGGTTGAGGGACGCGTCGGAGCGGTGGTCGGCGCGCATGAGGCAAGCATTGATGCGACGCGTTTTCGCATGTTCCGCAAAAACGGGCTGCATGAAGAGGTTTGGCTCGAAGGTGTTTTCGCCGATGGCACGGATTTGCTGGCGCGCATTGAACGGCTCGATAGCAGCGCGCGCGAATTTTCGTTGCAGACCGAAAATGCCGGCAATGTGTTCCGCCTGTTTGACTGGGTCGAGGAATTTTATGGCGGCGCATTGAGCCTGCAGGGTGAAGTTTATGATACGGGTTTTGACGCTGCGGGCAAGCGCATCGATATGGCCGGGCGGTTGACAATGGTTTCATTCCGCGCCCGCAATGTCGGTATTCTGGCGCAAATTCTGACCATAGCCTCGCTGACCGGTATTGCCGATACGCTCAGTGGCGACGGCATTAAATTCGATAAGGCGAAGAGCAATTTCAGCATTACTGATGGCGTGTTGAACATTAGTCAGGGGCAGGTCAATGGACCGGCCATCGGGCTGACGGCGCAAGGCGATTTCGATATTATATCGGGCGATGTAGATATTGGCGGCACGCTGGTGCCGGCCTATTCGCTGAATTCTTTCCTTGGCAAAATTCCGCTTGTCGGCAGCATATTGGGCAGTCGCGAGGGCGAGGGGCTGATCGGCATCGGCTATCGCGTGGCCGGCCAAGGGGGCGAGGTCGGCGTGTTGGTCAATCCGCTGTCGGTTTTGACGCCGGGCGTATTTCGCCGCATTTTCGAGTTTGGCATCGGCCTACCGGACCGCAACCCGGACCCGGCTCCCGATGTGTCAGCCGAGCCGAAAGACGGCACGGATAGCGTTATCGAATAATCAATCGGTCAGTTTCAAAAGCACATGACGCTTTTTACCGAAGGATAATTTAATCACCCCATCGATAATATCGGCCTCGCTCAACGTGGCGGTCGGGTCGTTTTGCGGCGCGTCATTAACCTTCGCGCCACCGCCTTGCACCAGACGGCGCGCTTCGCCGTTGGATTTGGCCAAGCCGGCCAGCACAAAGCCCTGCAAAAGCCCCATGCCGGCGGCCAATTCGGCGGCCGGCAGGTTGACGCTTGGCAGGTCGGCGCTGGTGCCGCCGCCCTCAAATGTCTCGCGCGCTGTTGCCTCGGCTTTCTCCGCTGCGTCGCGGCCATGGCACATGGCGGTCGCTGCCGTGGCGAGGACTTTCTTGGCGTCGTTCAACTCGGCGCCCTCAAGGCTTTCCAAACGGGCAATTTCGTCGAGCGGCAATTCGGTGAACAGGCGCAGGAAACGGCCGACATCGGCATCCTCCGTATTGCGCCAGAACTGCCAATAATCATAGATCGGCAGCATGTCATCATTCAACCAAACAGCACCTTGCGCCGTCTTGCCCATTTTCGCACCCGATGAGGTGGTCAGCAAATTCGTGGTCAGGCCGAAGACGGTATTCTGGTCGGTGCGCCGTGTCAGCTCGATACCATTGACAATATTGCCCCATTGGTCAGAGCCACCCATCTGCAAGACGCAGCCATAGCGGCGATTGAGCTCGAGGAAATCATAGGCTTGCAGGATCATATAATTGAACTCAAGGAAGCTCAGAGGCTGCTCGCGCTCAAGGCGCAGCTTGACGCTCTCAAAGCTCATCATGCGATTGACCGAAAAATGACGACCATAATCGCGCAGGAAGTCGATGTAATTCAGCTCCGACAACCATTCATCATTATCGACCAAAATGGCATCTGTCGGCCCGTCGCCAAAGGTCAGAAAGCGCTCAAAAGTCGCTTTAATGGTCTGTTTGTTTTGATCGATTTTATCCTGCGTCAAAAGCTGGCGGCTTTCATCTTTGCCCGACGGGTCGCCGACCTTGGTGGTGCCGCCGCCAATCACGACAATCGGGCGGTGCCCGGCCTGTTGCAAGCGGCGCAGCATTAAAATGGAAATCAGATTGCCGACATGCAAAGACGGGGCGGTGCAATCATAGCCGATATAGCCGGTGACAATGCCCTCATTGGCGGCCGCGTCGAGCGCCTCGGCATCGGTGCATTGCGCGATAAAGCCGCGTTCATCGAGCGTTTTCAGAAAATCTGATGTATAAGTCATGAGGCAAACTGTTAAGCAATGCGTTACTTGAGGTCAAGTAGGGAAGCCGCCATATGGGTAAAATGATAAACTGTCTCGGTCTGATGAGCGGCACCTCGCTGGACGGTGTTGATATGGCTTTGTTGAGCAGCGATGGCGCGGCCCTGATTGAACCGGGGCGGCACGGCTTTGTGCCCTATGACACAGAAACCCGCCATGTGCTGCGCACTGCTTTGGATGTCGCGCGCGGCTTGCCGACGCCTGTTCTGGCTGATTTGGCGCTCTGGCCCGAGGCTTTGGTAATGGCTGAAACGCTGGTGACGCAGGCGCATATTTCGGCTGTGCAGGATTTTCTCACCACTGCAGATAATGTCGCGCTGATCGGTTTTCACGGCCAGACATTGGCCCATCGCCCGTCTGAGGCAATGACGCTGCAAGTCGGGGATGGCGAGGCTCTGGCCGCGGCTTTGGGGGTTGATGTGGTCAATCAGTTTCGCCTTGCCGACATGCAAGCCGGCGGGCAGGGCGCGCCTTTAGCGCCGCTGTATCATGCGGCGCTGTGCGGGCCGGCTCGGCCGCAAGCCGTTTTGAATTTGGGCGGTATCGGCAATCTGACCTGGCTTGGCGACAATGATGCCATGCTGGCTTTCGATACCGGCCCGGCCAATGCGTTGATTGATGATTGGGTATTCGACAAAGTCGGTAAAGCCTATGATGCCGATGGTGCCTTGGCGGCGACCGGCACGGTCAATGAGGCGGCGCTGGCGGCGTTGATGGCGCATCCTTATTTCGAAGCGACACCGCCAAAATCACTCGACCGTCTTGAGTTTGACATGACACCGGTCAGCAGCCTGTCGCCCGAGGATGGCGCGGCGACTTTGACAGCTTTTACGGCGCAAAGCGTGGCGCAGGCCTTGCTGCAGTGCCCTGAAAAGCCGATGCGCCTTGTGCTGTGCGGCGGTGGGCGGTTGAATAAGACTTTATGCGCCATGCTGGCGGCGCGCTGCGATATTGGCGTCGTCGATTGCGATGTGTTGGGCTGGCAAGGCGATGCGCTGGAGGCGCAAGCCTTTGCGTGGCTGGCCATTCGGCATATGCATGGCCTACCGCTCAGCCGTCCCGAAACGACAGGCGTCCGCCAAGCCGTGAGCGGCGGCGTGCTGAATAGGGCTTAGCCGATTTCGGGGATGCGGCGGTCGAGATATTTACCGACCACGCCGTCGAGCTTCTCCAAATCATTTTCAAAGAAATGATTGGCGCCTTTCAGATTCTCATAATCAATGGTGATGCCTTTTTGCGCCTGTAAGCGTTCGACCAGTTTCTCCGTGTCTTCTTTCGGCACGATGCGGTCGGCATCGCCATGTGCGATCAGGCCACTGGCCGGACATGGAGCGAGGAAGCTGAAATCGTAAAAATTGGCGGGTGGGGCAACCGAGATAAAGCCGGAAATTTCCGGCCGACGCATCAGCAATTGCATGCCGATCCAAGCACCGAAACTATAGCCTGCAATCCAACATTGGCGCGCATCGGCCGACAGCGCTTGCAACCAGTCGAGCGCCGAGGCGGCGTCGGACAATTCGCCGATACCGTCGTCAAACTCGCCTTGGCTGCGGCCGACGCCGCGAAAATTAAAGCGCAGCACGGAAAAGCCGCGACTGGCGAATTGGTGATAAAGCTGATAAGCAACGGGATTATTCATATTGCCACCAAGCTGCGGCAGCGGGTGCAGGATCATCGCAATCGGCGAGCCGGGCTCTTTATTTTGCGTAAAGCGACCTTCGAGGCGGCCCTCAGGCCCATTAAATATAACTTCCGGCATAACGGCGCTCCCACAAACGCTGGTGCTTAATCTTGACTATTTTAGTCGGAATTACTATATCCTGACTATGGCTGGAGCAAGTGATAGCGAACTCCGGTAGTGAAATGCAAGTTTTTTCGTAAAAATGGAATTAAAACAAAGGCTTAACCCGTTATGAAGATCTCCACGCGCGGCCGTTATGCTGTCATGGCGATGGCCGATATCGCGCAACAAAAGGCGCAAGGCCATGAAGGCCCGCTAAAACTGGCAGATATCGGTCTGCGGCAGGAGATTTCGCTGAATTATTTGGAGCAAATTTTCGGCGATTTGCGCCGTGCCGGTTTGGTGCTTAGCCATCGCGGCGCGCATGGCGGGTACACGCTATCCGCCACGCCCGATAATATTCGCATTGGCGATGTCATTCAGGCGGTGGATGAGCCGGTGGATGTGACGCGCTGCGGCGCGTCTTCCGGCTGTTTGACCAAAAGCGGGCGCTGCCTGACACATGATCTCTGGGCCGAATTGGGCAATACGATACACGGCTTTTTGAACGCCATTTCGCTGGCCGATGTGGTGGCCGGCAAGCCGCTGCCCAATATGGCGGCGACCGGCATGGCGGTCGAAGAACCGCGCTCTCTGGTCACTTTGGTGCAGGGAGCGGGCGAATGAGCCAAGGCGATAATAGGGTCTATCTGGATTACAATGCCACCGCCCCCTTGCGGCCTGAGGCGCGCGACGCATTGCTGGCGGCGCTGGATATCGGCAATCCGTCTTCCGTGCATGAAGAAGGCCGCAAAGCCCGCGCGCTGGTCGAGGCAGCGCGGCGTGATATTGCCGAGCTGGTTATTGCGCACCCTGAAACCGTAGTGTTCACCTCGGGCGGAACAGAGGCGTGCAATCTGGCTTTGAAGCTGCGCGATGCGTCTGTGGCTGAAGACGGCGGTAAGATTGAACGCCTGCTGGTCAGCGCTATTGAGCATAGCGCCGTTCTGCAAGCCGCTAAGGAAAGCGGCATGCCGGTCGAAGAGATTGCGGTCACGGCCGCCGGCACGCTGGATATGGAGGCGCTGGCGAAAGCGCTGGAAGACGACACCCCGGCTTTGGTCTGCGTCATGCTGGCCAATAATGAGACCGGTGTTATTCAGCCCATGACCGAAATCGGTCGCATGGTGAAGGCGCATGGCAGCCTGCTGTTTTGCGATGCTGTGCAAGCGGCCGGTAAAATGCCGATCAATATGATTGCCATGGGCATTGATGCGCTCAGCCTGTCGGGTCATAAAATGGGCGCACCCATGGGCATTGGGGCGTTGGTCACGCGCCCCGGTGTGGTTGTGCCGCCTATGCTGATTGGTGGCGGGCAGGAGCTTGGCCGTCGCGCCGGGTCTGAAAATATTTCAGGCATTGCCGCTTTCGCGGCCGCTGCGAAAGCTACCAAAGCCGCGTTGGATGCGTTTCAAGAACTGGCGCAGATACGCGATGAGATGGAAGCGGCATTGCGCGCCGCCGCGCCCAATGTGCAGATATTCGGGCACGGCGCGCCGCGGCTGGCCAATACCTCATGCTTCGCGCTGGAGGGCCTTAATAGCGAGACATTAGTGATGGCGCTCGACCTGTCAGGCATTGCGGTTAGCGCCGGTTCGGCCTGTTCCAGCGGCAAGGTGTCGCGCAGCCATGTGCTGGCTGCCATGGGCGTGGAAACCCATATAAGTACAGGCGTATTGCGGGTCAGCTTTGGCTGGCAAAGCACGCCCCAGGATAGTGAAAAGCTGGTGGCCGCATGGGCGAAACTGGCGCACAAAAAGTCGCAAGCAGCGGCGGAGTGAGAGAAATGAGCGAAGCGAAAGCATCGATTGATAAGGAAACGGTAGAGCAGGTCGCCAAATTCGGCGGTGAGCATTATAAATATGGCTTCACCACTGAAATTGACGTTGACCGTGTGCCCAATGGGCTGAGCGAAGATATTATCCGTTTCATTTCGGCCAAAAAAGAGGAGCCGCAATGGCTGCTCGACTGGCGGCTGGATGCGTTTGAACGCTGGCAGACGATGGACGAGCCGGAATGGGCGCATGTCGATTATCCGAAAATCGATTACCAGGATTTGTGCTATTACGCGGCGCCCAAATCGATGGAGGACGGGCCGAAAAGTCTGGACGAAGTCGATCCCGAATTGCTGGAAACCTATTCCAAGCTGGGCATTCCGCTGCAAGAGCAGGAAGTTCTGGCGGGTGTGAAAAAAATCGCCGTCGATGCGGTGTTTGACAGCGTCTCGGTCGGGACAACATTCCGCGAGGAATTGGCCAAAGAGGGGGTGATTTTCTGCTCCTTCTCCGAAGCCGTAAAAGAGCATCCGGAGCTGGTGAAGAAATATCTCGGTTCGGTTGTGCCGAAATCGGATAATTATTTCGCCGCGCTCAACTCGGCCGTATTTTCGGACGGCTCATTTTGCTACATCCCGCCGGGCGTTAAATGCCCGATGGAGTTATCGACTTATTTCCGCATTAATGAGGCCAATACCGGCCAGTTTGAGCGCACGCTCGTGATTGCCGATAAGGGCGCTTATGTCAGCTATTTGGAAGGCTGCACGGCACCGATGCGCGACGAAAACCAGCTGCATGCCGCCGTCGTCGAATTGGTGGCGCTGGAAGACGCCGAGATCAAATATTCCACCGTGCAGAATTGGTATCCGGGCGATGCGGACGGCAAAGGCGGAATTTACAATTTCGTTACCAAGCGCGGCGATTGCCGCGAGGCGCGCGCCCGCATCAGCTGGACGCAAGTCGAGACCGGCTCGGCCGTGACGTGGAAATATCCAAGCTGCATCCTGCGCGGCGATGAAAGCTCCGGCGAATTTTATTCCATCGCTATCTCGAATAATATGCAGCAGGTCGATAGCGGCACGAAGATGATCCATCTGGGCAAGAACACATCCAGTAAAATCATCTCCAAGGGTATTTCGGCCGGGCGCTCGTCCAATGCCTATCGCGGGCAGGTGAGCGTTCACCAAAAGGCGGCCAATGCGCGCAATTTCACGCAATGCGACAGTCTTCTGATCGGTGACAAATGCGCCGCCCATACCGTGCCTTACATTGAGGCGAAAAACCTGTCCGCCGTGCTGGAGCATGAGGCGACGACGTCGAAGATTAGCGACGACCAAATGTTTTTCTGCCAGCAACGCGGCCTCGACCCTGAGGAAGCCGTTGCGCTGATTGTGAACGGCTTTTGCCGTGATGTTTTGCAAAACCTGCCCATGGAATTTGCCGTTGAGGCGCAAAAGCTGGTGGGGATTTCTCTGGAAGGAAGTGTTGGATGAGTGCGCTGCTTGATATTCGTGATTTACGGGCCGGGATTGCCGATAAACCGATCTTGAAAGGCCTGTCGCTCGCTATTCAACCGGGCGAGGTGCACGCCATTATGGGGCCGAATGGTTCGGGTAAATCGACGCTTTCTTATGTGCTGTCGGGCAAGGAAGGCTATGAGATTGAGGGTGGCGAGATGTTGTTTAACGGCGTCGAACTGGCTGATATGGCGCCGGAAGAGCGCGCCATTGCCGGGCTTTTTCTGGCCTTTCAATACCCGTTGGAAATCCCCGGCGTTACCAATATGACGTTTTTGAAAACCTCGCTAAACGCCGTTTTGCGCGGTCGTGGCGAGGCTGAAATGGATGCGGCCAGCTTCTTGCGGCTGGCGCGCGAAAAAGCCAAATCGCTCGGCATGAATGACGATATGCTGAAGCGGCAACTGAATGTCGGCTTTTCCGGCGGCGAGAAAAAGCGCAATGAGATTTTGCAAATGGCGATGCTGGAACCGAAGCTGGCCATTCTCGACGAGACCGATAGCGGGCTGGATATTGACGCGCTGAAAACCGTTGCCGAGGGGGTTAATGCGCTGCGCTCGCCGGAGCGCGGCATGCTGGTCATCACCCATTACCAACGCCTGCTTGATTTCATCAAGCCGGATGTGGTGCATGTGATGGCCGAGGGTCGTATCGTGAAGTCGGGCGGGCCGGAATTGGCGCTGGAGCTGGAAAAATCCGGCTATGCCGAATATCGCAATCAGGCTGCCGCAGCCGGAGAGGCCGCGCATGCTTGAGGCTCAAAACCGATTTGACGCGTTGAAAGCCGCCCTGCCGGGCGATGGCGACGCGCGCGCGGCGGCACTGGCAGCGGCCGAGGCCACGGGCCTACCGACGCGGCGCAATGAAAGCTGGCACTATACGGATGTGGCGCGCCTCTTAAAGGCGGCCGGGCGAGACCGTCTCGACGCGGTGAATTTCATCGGCGTTGATGCGCTGATGGCCGTATTTGACGAGGGCGTGCTGGAGGCGGCACCCGAAGCCGAAGGCCTAACGCTCGCCACTTTTGACGGCGCGGCAGCGATCTCTGACGACGCCATGGCGCAGTATAATGCGGCGCTGGCGCAAGCCGGTCTGGTGGCGACGATTGATACCACATTGGCCAAGCCGCTGGTCATCACGACAAGCGGCACGGGCGATGTGCATTTGGCGCACCGCCTCACTCTTGCCGCCGGGGCGAAGGCCGTGCTGGTCGATAATCATATGGCAAGTGGCTATACCAATACGTCTTTCGATATTGACGTGGGCGCCGGTGCTGAGCTTGTATTGATCCGTTCGCAACAGGCCGCGCACCAAATCGGTCAATCGCGTGTGACGCTGGCTGAGGGTGCGCGCTATAAATCTGTGGCGCTGGTGACGGGCGGCCCCTTGGCGCGCCATGAGACGCATATCACCTTGACTGCGTCGGGTGCACATGCCGAATTGCATTCCGCCGTTTTGGGGCAAGGCAGCAATCACGCCGATTTTACCTATGTCATCGACCATGCGGCGGCCGACACGAGCAGCCATACGACGGCCTATAATGTGCTGGACGCCAAATCGCGCGGCGTGTTTCAGGGCAAGGTCATCGTTCGCCCGGATGCTCAACGCGTTGAAGCCGAAATGCAGACCCGCGCCATGATGTTGTCGGAAGGCGCCGAGATGGACGCCAAGCCGGAATTGGAAATTTATGCCGATGATGTCGCCTGTGCGCATGGCTCGGCGATTGGCGAGCTTGACCGTGATGCGCTGTTTTTCCTGCGTTCGCGTGGGCTCAGCGAAGCGGCAGCGCGGCACTTGCTGGTTGCGGGCTTTATCGAGCAAATCACCGCCCATATCACCGATGCGCCGGTTGAAGGCGAGGGTCTGGCCGACATTATGCGCGGGCTGATCTATACGAAAATTACCGGCCTGCTGACAGGGAGTGACGCATGAGTGCGCCTTTTGATGTAAACGCCGTGCGGGCGCAATTCCCGGTGCTCGGCTCTGAGGTCTATGGCAAGCCGCTGGTCTATCTCGACAATGCCGCTTCGGCCCAAAAGCCGCTTAAGGTAATCGAGCGGATGCAGCATTTTGCGACCTATGAATATGCCAATGTGCATCGTGGGCTGCACTATCTGTCGAATAATGCGACCAATGCGTTTGAAGCGGCTCGCGAAACGACGCGGCGCTTTTTGAATGCTGAGAGCTCTGACCAGATTATCTTCACCGGCGGCGCGACCGATGCGATCAATCTTGTTGCCTATGGTTTTTTGGAGCCGCAAATCAAAGCCGGTGATGAAATTATCCTATCTGAGATGGAGCACCATTCAAATATTGTGCCTTGGCACTTTATGCGCGAGCGCCATGGTGCGGTGCTGAAATGGGTGCCGGTGACGGATGAGGGCGAGCTGGATATGGAGGCCTATGCGGCGGCGTTTTCTGACAAGACGAAATTTGTCGCGCTGACGCAAATGTCCAATGCGCTGGGTACCATTACCCCGGCCAAGCAATTGGTCGATATGGCGCATGCGCATGGCGTACCCATTCTGCTCGATGGCTGTCAGGGCGCGGTGCATTTGAAAAACGATATGCAGGCATTGGGCGCCGATTTCTATGTCTTCTCCGGCCATAAGGTTTACGGGCCGACCGGTATTGGTGTGCTGTATGGTAAGGTCGATCAATTGGCCGCCATGCGCCCGTTCCGCGGCGGCGGAGAGATGATCCGCGAAGTGTCGAAAGAGGTGATTACCTATGGCGACGCGCCGCATCGCTTTGAGGCCGGGACGCCACCCATTATCGAGGTTATCGGTCTGGGCGAGGCGCTGGGCTGGATGATGGATATCGGCTTTGACGCCATGCAAGCGCATGAAGAAGCACTGCGCGACCATGCGATGGAAGCGGTTGGCGCGATCAACCGGGTGAAGATTTACGGCACGGCGCAAGACAAAGGCGCGATCGTTTCCTTCGGTGTCGATGGCATTCACCCGCATGATTTGGCGACCGTGATTGACCGCTCGGGCGTCGCCGTGCGCGCCGGCCATCATTGCGCCCAGCCTTTGATGAAGCGATTTGATGTACCGGCCACGGCGCGTGCTTCTTTTGCGGTTTATAATACGCATGAAGAAGTTGACGCACTCGTGGTAGCGTTGAATAAAGCGATAGATTTTTTCGGATAGAATGATGAACGACGAGACAGACATGCCGATGATAGACACCTCCGCGCCGCAAGAAGATGCGGCGCAGGAGCCTGTCGCCATTGAAGATTTGTCGCCCGAAATGGCGGCACTGACCGATGATGTTATCGGTGCCTTGAAAAGTGTTTATGACCCGGAAATCCCGGTTGATATTTACGAATTGGGACTGATTTACCGCGTCGACATTTCCGATGACCGTGATATTACCATTGATATGACGCTGACCGCGCCGGGCTGTCCGGTGGCCGAGCATATGCCGCGCTGGGTAGAAGACGCGGTGCGCTCGCTGGACGGGGTCGGCGATGTTATGGTAAATATGACCTTTGAGCCGCCTTGGGACCCGAGCCGTATGTCGGATGAAGCCCGCGTAGCCCTGAACATGTTCTAAAGCGACTTCTGCAGGAAGAGAGCGATTATGAGCCAAGTTTATGAAATGCCGAAAGCGATTACGCTGACCGAGCGCGCCGCTGCGCGCATTAAGTCGATTATGCAAAACGCTGAGACGCCGAAAGTGGGCGTGCGCCTTGGCGTGAAAAATGGCGGCTGCGCCGGCATGGAATACACAATGGACTATGCTGACGCGCAAAACCCGCTGGACGAGGTGGTGGAAGATAAAGGCGTCATGATTTTGATTGAGCCGAAAGCCATTTTGTTTTTGCTCGGCACCGAAATGGATTATGAGGAAGACAAGCTTTCAGCCGGTTTCCGCTTCAATAATCCAAACCAGACCGACGCTTGCGGTTGTGGCGAAAGCGTCACTATTGTGCCGGCCGAGCTGCCTGTTAAACAATCCTAACCCTGCTTATTAGGGGACCTTTATGGACCAAACTCTCGACGATATTCTGACGCTGCTCAGCCTTGAGCGGCTGGAAGTCAATATGTTTCGCGGCCAAAGCCCGAATGAGCAACGCCAGCGCGTATTTGGCGGGCAAGTGCTTGGCCAAGCGCTGATGGCGGCTTGCTATACGGTCGAGGAGTTGAATTGCCACAGCTTTCACAGCTATTTCCTGCGCCCGGGCGATCCGGATCTGCCGATTATTTATGAGGTCGATGCGGCGCGCGATGGCCGCAGTTTTGCCTCGCGTCGCGTCGTTGCCATCCAGCACGGTAAACAGATTTTCAACATGGCAGCGAGCTTTCAACGCAAAGAAGAAGGCTATGAACATCAAATTCAGATGCCTTATGCGCCGGATCCGGAGTCGTTGAAGAGCGATTATCAATTGCGGCTGGAAAATGCCGATAAAATGCCGGAGCAATTCCGCGAGGCGTTTTTACGTCGTCGGCCGTTTGAAACGCGTCCGGTCAGCCCGAAAGATTTCTTCAATCCGGAACCGGCCGAGCCGCGCAATATTGTCTGGGTGAAGTTCGACCCCGGCATGCCGAAGGAATACGCCATCAACCAAGCCATGCTGTCCTATGTGTCGGACACCTCGCTGCTGGATACTTGCATGCGCCCGCACGGCCTCAGCTATACAAACCCGAAGCTGCAATCTGCCAGTCTTGACCATGCCATGTGGTTCTATCACGAGTTTGAAGCCAATGATTGGCTGCTCTATGTGCAAGATAGCCCCGCTTCAGCCGGTAGTCGCGGCATGAATTTCGGCCACTTCTTCACCCGCGACGGCAAGCTTATCGCCACGGCGGCTCAAGAGGGTCTCATAAGGGTTCACGATTAGGCGCGGGCCGACTTTGTTCGCCTGAATTATGTAAGCGAAATTAGCCCAATAAGGTTGTTAGCCCGACGATAACACCGCCTTGCGCCGCCAGCAGGCCAGCCATCCAGCGCATAAGGCGCGCTTCGGTTTCGGCCAAAGATGTTTTTAAGACGTTATTAGTGACTAAATTATCGGTAAGCAATTTTTGTTGCTCATCGGCCAGCACTTCGGCGATCGGTTCTGCCAATCCCCTATCGACCAAACGTTTCACATAGCGATGCGTGTCAAAGTTTATTGTTGTTTTATTCATAACCACAACCTAGCCCAAAGCAGTTGGGTGAGCAAGCGAGGGCTCACGCGGCGTCTCGGTGGTGTGAGCTTGCCACACCACCTCGCTTGCACCCTTCGCCCTGGGCTTGCCCTAACGGGCAAGCGAGGGCTCACGCTGCCTCATTATGTCCCAAATGTTGGGTCAGTGTGGTGATCAGCTCAGCCGCTGCATCGGGGATGACTGTGCCGGGCGGGAAGATGGCTTTGGCACCGGCATCGCGCAGCGCGTCGAAATCTTGCGGCGGAATAACCCCGCCGACAATCACCATCATATCATCGCGCCCTTGCGCAGCCAGCGCGTCGCGCAGTTCCGGCACCAGCGTCAGGTGACCGGCTGCCAGCGACGAAACGCCGACAATATGCGCGCCCGACGCAATCGCGTCTTTGGCGCTTTCTTCCGGTGTCTGGAAAAGCGGCCCGGCGACCACCTCAAAGCCCAAATCGGCGAGGGCGGTGGCAACGACTTTTTGGCCGCGATCATGCCCGTCTTGACCCATTTTAGCCAAATAGATGGATGGCGCGCGGCCCTCGCGTTCGCTAAAGCGTTCAATCATATCGCGCACTTTGACGATATTCGGGTCACTGGCGCCAAAGTCTTTCTCATACACATCCGAGATGACCTGCGGCTTGGCTTCATGGCGATTATAGACTTGTTCCATGGCGGCGGAAATCTCGCCGACCGTGGCCTTGGCGCGGGCCGCATCGACTGCCAGCGCCAGCAAATTGCCCGCCATGCCGGGGGTCGACCCGGCTGCCGCCGATTTGCTCAGCGCGGCGAGGGCGGCTTGCGTCTCGGCCTCATTGCGGCTTTCTTTCAGCGCTTTCAGGCGGTCGATTTGCGCTGTGCGCACAGCCGAATTATCAACCTTCAGCACATCGACCGCATCCTCATTTTCGAGGCGGAATTTATTCACCCCGACCACAGTCTGGCGACCGCTATCAATGCGCGCCTGCGTGCGGGCTGCGGCTTCCTCGATACGCATTTTCGGAATACCTTGCTCAATGGCGGCCGCCATGCCGCCGAGCTTTTCGACTTCCTGAATATGGCTCAACGCTTTGGCAGCCAGATCATGCGTCAGCTTTTCGACAAAATAACTGCCGCCCCACGGGTCGATAACCTTGGTGGTGTTGCTTTCCATTTGCAGCATAAGCTGCGTGTTGCGCGCGATGCGTGCCGAGAAATCGGTCGGCAGGGCCAGCGCCTCGTCAAAGCTGTTTGTGTGCAAAGATTGCGTATGGCCTTGTGTTGAGGCCATGGCTTCGACACAGGTGCGCACGACATTATTGTAAATATCCTGCGCCGTCAGGCTCCAGCCCGAGGTCTGGCTATGCGTCCGGAGGGCCAGCGATTTCGGGTTTTTCGCGCCCTGACCTTGCATAAGCTGCGCCCAAAGCAGGCGCGCGGCGCGCATTTTGGCAATCTCCATAAAGAAATCCATGCCAATCGCCCAGAAGAAAGATAAGCGCGGCGCAAAGGCGTCAATGTCGAGACCGGCGGCGACACCGGCGCGGGCATATTCAACGCCATCGGCCAGCGTATAGGCCAGTTCCAAATCAGCCGTCGCGCCCGCTTCCTGCATATGATAGCCGGAAATCGAGATGGAATTGAACTTCGGCATCTTCTCGGAGGTATAAGAAAAAATATCGGAAATAATTCGCATGCTCGGCTGCGGCGGGTAAATATAGGTGTTTCGCACCATGAACTCTTTCAGAATATCGTTCTGAATCGTCCCGGCCAGCTTATCGGGGCTGACGCCTTGTTCTTCGGCGGCGACAATATACAGCGCCATAATCGGCAGCACAGCGCCGTTCATGGTCATCGAGACCGACATGGTGTCGAGCGGGATGCCAGCAAACAGCGTCCGCATATCCAAAATCGAGTCAATCGCCACACCGGCCATGCCGACATCGCCAAAGACGCGCGGATGATCGCTATCATAGCCGCGATGTGTCGCAAGGTCGAAAGCGACCGAAAGGCCTTTTTGACCGGCTTTCAAATTGCGGCGGTAAAACGCGTTGGATTCTTCGGCGGTTGAGAAACCCGCATATTGGCGCACCGTCCATGGTTTATTGACATACATGGTCGAATAGGGGCCGCGAATATATGGCGTAATCCCCGGATAGCTGTCGGTAAAGGGCAGGGCGGCACGGTCGGCAGCCGTATAAAGCGGCTTGATGTCAATGCCCTCCGGCGTCTGGCGCAGGCCGGCACCGGACGTATTGTCTTGCGCAGTTTTGGCGGCGGTTTGCCAAGCGCCGAGGTCGCCTTGCGGGGTCATATTCAGCGGCATGTTTGAAAAATCGGGCAGCTTGCTCATAATAATATCTCCTACAGGCCCAATTTGGCGTGAATATTTTGCAAATAACTCAACGCGGCGCAGCCGGCAAAACAGTAATCGTCAATCGCGTCATTCTCGCGCGCTTTGCCGGCCAGTGCCAAATGCACAGCACCGGCATCGCTGAGCGCGGCGGCGACGGCGTCGGCATGGGCGTCATAATCGGCATCGCTGCCGCAAATCACGGCAATTTTGGCGTTGGATTTTTTAAACGCATCAGCAATAGCCGCCGCATCCGTGCCGCCTTCACCCAAGACGGCGCTCATGCCACCGGCATTGTATAGATTGGTGGCGAAATTAGCGCGCGGTGTGAAATCCGCCATCTCGCCAATGCAGGCCATAAAGACTTTCGGCTTGGCTTTTTGCGCGGCGTGGCGCAGCGCTTCAAAACCCTGCGCGTGGCGATAGCCTGTTTCATTGGCGGCGGCGTCGAGCGGCGCTTCGTCAATATTGGGGAACTCGCTGACGCCGACCAGCGGCACGGCGCGCTTGTCGACGGCGGTCTGATAGGCGTCGGTTTGCGCTTTCAAGGCGGCGGCAATCGTGCCCGCCTCAATCGCGGCGGCAAGACCACCGGCCGCTTCGATCGATTGAAATTCTGCCCAAGCCGTTTCTGCCAATTCGCGGGTCAATTGCTCGACATACCAGCTGCCGCCCGCCGCATCGGCGACTTGGCCGATATGGCTTTCCTCTTGCAAAATGACCTGCGTGTTGCGGGCGATACGGCGCGTCAGCGTGTTATCTGTGGCGCTTGAGGCGGTGCAGGGGGCGACCGTCATCATATCGACACCGGCGATACCTGCGCCCATGCTCGCGGCGGTGGCGCGCAGAATATTGACCCAAGGGTCGACATCAGAAAAGGCTCGCAGACTGGTCTCGGCATGAATTTGCGGCCGCACATCCGGTGCGCCAATGGCTTCGGCAATATTTGCGAAGAGCAGTCGCGCGGCACGGATTTTCGCCAATGTGGCAAAGAAGTCGACATCGGCGGCAAGGGTTAGTGTGATGCGCGATAAGGCGTCGGCTGGGTCCATACCCACGGCCTCCAAAGCGCGTATATAGGCGGTCAAACCGGCCAAGGCCCAGCCCAGTTCTTGCGGCACGTTGGCGCCCATAGCGTGATAGGCCGCGCCGCCACTTGTCATCAGTCGCAGGGCAGGGCGCGCCTTTGCCGTGTCGCCCAATGCGGCATAATCGATCGCGACGCTTTCGCCATAGCGGGTTTGGGCGGCAAGCGGGTCGGCGTTTAAATAGCCGACTGCGTCGGCGGCCAGACCGCGCGCTTCAAACAGGTCCAGCACCGGCTGCAGGGCGGCCATGCCATGCTTGCCCGGTGCGAGGCTGAGCGGTGCAATATCCAGCATCACCCCATCGAGCAATTTGTCGAGCGCGGCTGTATCGGCCGTCATCTCGGTAAAGTCCAGCGTGATAGCCGAGACGCCCCCGGCCAGATCGGTCAGGATGGCGGCATTATCGGCATTGGCGCGACCGATAATGGCGCGTTGGGCGATGTGCCAGGGCAGGAATTTATCGTTCACAGCTTGCGCACCGCGCGTAAACGGCGCGAAACCCGGCAAGCCGGACTCATCAGCCGCGGTGCTGCTATTGGCTTCATTGTAAAGCGGCTGGCGGCTGAAACCGGCAAGATCGTTGGACACAAGCGTGTCGGCCGATTTGCCTTTCAGCGCTTTTTCGACGGCCTCAAGCCAATCGGCTTGTGAGGCACTGTCAAAGGCATTTCCAAGGTGTAGGTCACTCATTTTTTACTCTTTGGTGAATTAAGCTGGCCGTATATTAGCCGTCTTCCGTCGATAGTAAATAACTGACCGCCAATAACATGGCAATAAGGGCCGGAATCCAGCTGGCCAAGACCGGTGGGACGCTGCCCAATTCGCCGAGTAATTGTGTGAAGTCATTGAAAAGAAACAATAAAAATCCACACAAAATAGCCAGCCCCAATGTTTGACCGGTTGAGACCATGCGCCCTGTCGGTAGTGAAAAACACGCCGCCACCATCACCATGGCCATCAGCAGCAGCGGCAAAGCGAGCAATGATTGGAATCGCACTTGGTGGCGCGTCACATCGATACCGGTTTGCGCAGCGCGGGTCATATAATTGGGCAATTGCCATATATTCACCGCTTTGGCGGGCAGAAAGCTCTGGCTCAAATTCTCGACATTGAGGCTCGAGGGCAGGGACAGATCATTTTGCGGGATGGCCGCGCTATTGTCGCGGAAGCGGCGCGCCTGCTGCAGGGTAAAGCGGCCCGCTTGCAGCAGCGCGCTATCGGCCTCAATACGATGGTCGAATGTGCCATCGGCCTTGAATAGGGTCACTTCCACATTCAGCAGGCGTTGCGCGTTGCCCGCATCAAGCTTTTCGGCACGGATGATGTAATTGCCCGCCTCGCTTGTTTCGCGAAACCAAACACCGCCGGTCGAAAAGCTGAGCTTCGGCTTCACGCCGGTCAGTTCGGCTTTGATGTCGCTGAAATGTTTAAAGCTGGTTGTGCCGAGCGGCTCGATAAGGGCGACAATCAAGGCCGCAAGAATAAAGGTAAACGCCAATATGGGCAGCAGAAACTGCCAGACCGACACACCGGCCGCGCGGATGACGGCGAGCTCTTGCGCTTGGCTCATGCGCAGCAGGCAAAATACGGCGCTGAACAAAAAGATAAAGGGCAGGAAATCAATCAGTAATAGCGGCAGGCGCAGCATGGTGAAATAAAGCGCATCCCCGGCCCCGAGATTAAGGCGGTTGGTCAGGCGTAGCATTTCCAGAAAATCGCCAAGAATGGCAATTGCTCCAAAGGCGGTACCGGTAATGCCGATCCAAATGGCGAAACGGCGGATCAGATAGCGGTTTAACTGTCCCATCATGCGTCGGCCCTTTTGAACAGGCGTGTTACGCCATAGCGGTCATTTTGCCAGAATATGGTGAACAGCAAGGCGAGGATGAAAAGCACCGGCCAGACAAATACCAGCGCCGGATTATTTTTCTCGACCGCCTGCGCTGCCACGGAGATGACGCCGATTTGGAATACCAGCGCCAGTGCCACAGCCACCATAACGCGCTTGCCATAGCCGTGCCGGTTAATGCCGCCCGAGGTAATCACCGCGAAGCTGATCAGCATGAAAACGAAAGGCGCGGCGAGATTGGAGATAAGCTCCAACCCGCGCGATTTCATGCGGGTAATTTTCTTTTGATAGCTCACGCCATGCGCTGCCGGGTCGAGCAATTGATGGATCATCATATGGTTGCGGTTAAAGGTAATCGGCTTGGCCTTGGCGGCGTCCGGGTCGTTTAGCGGCAGCACATATTGTGTGAAATTCAAAAGATCCCCACCATCGCCTTGCGCATCGGCATTGGCGATATGCTGCGTGCCGTCGCGCAACACGAAATAATGCCGTGCGGCTTCGCTGCGCAGCACGCCCTCGCGGGCCGTATAAGTGGCAACCGCGTCTTTGTCGCTACGGTCGTGGATCATCACATTTTGCCATATGCCGCTGCCGCTTTGCGCACCGGCATAGACGGTCATGCCGTCTTTGATTTCTTTAAAGGCCCCGGCTTGGATGCCGGCCAGCGCCAGCGAACTGCCGGTCTCGGCCGTGCGGATGCGCAGCTCTTTCATGGCCAGCGGCGCGATGTAAAAAGCTAACGCGCCTTGCAACAGCATCACCATAAACGCCAAGACCAGCATTGGCCGCAGGATACGAAACGGGCTCAGCCCGGCGGCGGTGAAGGCGAAATATTCATAATCTTGCAGCAGCTTGACGATTTGCGTCAGCACGGCGATGAGCAAGGCGGGGGCGAGGGTGAAGGTCAGCACACGCGGCAGCACCAACGCGCCCAGCGCCATGGTTTGCAGCACAGACGAGCCGGACGATAAGGCCGTGTCGAACAGGTCGAGCGCTTGGATGAGCCAGACGACCGAGGACAGCACAAGCGTCAGCGCCAAATGGCTGCGCAGAAGATTACCGAGGAGATAGCGATCAAGCATGGCCAGAACATACCAGTGCTTCGCCCCCACGACCAGCCATTAGAGCGCAGGCAAGAAGCCGCAGGGGAATGGGAGATATCGGATATTGCTCCGCCCCGCGCTTTTGTCTAACGTTTTTGCTGAACCGGTGATTGAGGGAGTGCGTCATGGATCTTAACTTTACGCAGGAATATGTCGATTTTCGCGCCGATGTGCGCGGCTTTTTGGAAGCCAATAAGGATAAGGCGCCGGCGCAGGGCGACCGCTCCGTGCGCAGCAAAAAGCGGCTGGCCTGGCAGAAGATCTTGCTGGAAAACGGCTATGCGGCGCGCACCCACCCGACCGAATATGGCGGCTATGGCGCCGCACCCGATGCGCTGAAAGCCCGCATTATTGCTGAGGAATTCGCCCGCGCTAAAATGCCCGGCGGCATTTCCGGCCAGGGCATTAACATGCTGGTGCCGACGCTTTTGGAGCTTGGCACGGATGAGCAGAAAGAGAAATATATTCGCCCGACTCTTGAAGGCGAGATGGTTTGGTGTCAGGGCTATTCCGAGCCGGGGGCGGGGTCCGACCTCGCAGCTTTGCGCACCTCCGCCGTGGTCGATGGCGATGATTTCGTCATTAACGGCCAGAAGATTTGGACCTCGACGGCGCAATTTGCCGATATGATGTTCTGCCTTGTGCGCACCGAGCCGGACGCGCCAAAGCATCAGGGCATCAGCTATATTCTTATTGATATGAAGACGCCGGGTATTGAAGTCCGCCCGCTCATGACCATGACCGGCTTTGCCGAGTTCAATGAGGTGTTTTTTACCGATGTGCGCGTGCCGGTGACCTCTATTGTCGGCAATCGCGGTGAGGGCTGGATGGTCGCCAATGCGACGCTGACGCATGAGCGCGGCATGTTGGGCGATCCCGATGCGGCGCTGTCGCGCCTCAGCCAAGTGGCTGACATTATGCAAAATGAGCAGGTCGATGGGCAAACGCTGATGGATAATCATCTGTTCCGCGACCGGTTGTTGCAATTGCAGGGCGAGGCCTATGCCATGAAGATGAACGGTATGCGCCTGACCACGGCAGCCAGCGAGAAGAAATCAGCCGGCATGGCCGGGCTGCTGGTGAAGCTGCAAGGCTGCGAGCTTAACCACCAAATCGCCGAACTGGCGATCGATGTGATGGGCGAATATGGCATGTTGTTTGAGGACAGCCCGTTCATCCGCGACAAGGGCATGTGGCAGACTGCTTATATGTTCGATCTCGGCCTGATTATCGGCGGCGGTTCGGCGCAAATTCAGAAGAATATTATTTCCGAGCGTGGCCTCGGCATGCCGCGCGAGCCGAAGCCCGCGCCAAACACATTTAAGGCGAATTAGGAGCGGCACGTATGTATTTCGGATTGAATGAAGACCAAACCATGCTGCAGGATTCGGTGCGGCGTTATCTCGAGGGTGCGTCGGAATTGGAAGCGGTGCGCGGTTTTGCCGATGGCGATATGGAGCTCGCCACGGCCCTGCAAGACGGGCTGATGGAATTGGGTGCGCCTTATGTGCTGCTGCCCGAAGCGCTTAACGGTCAAAAATTGGGCGGACTTGGCCTCGGCGTTTTGGAAGCGGCGCTGATTCAAGAACAATTGGGCCGCCATGTTGCGCCGTCCGGTTTTGCCGCCACTTATGGCATGGCCGTTATCGGCCTCACGCGAGCGGGCGATGATGACTGGCTGTCGCAAATCGCCTCAGGTGCCGTCATCATGGGCGTCGGCATGACTGAGGCAACGGGTGGGCGCGAAGGCGCCGGGCTGACGCTGAACGGCGATAAAGTTTCGGGTCGCGCCACATTTGTAATGGGTGCGGAAAACGCCACGCATTTTCTGCTCACCACAGGTGATCAACTGGTGGTGGTGGAACGCGGCGCAGAGGGTGTCTCTGAGACCGCGCTGACCATGATCGACAAGACGCGCCAAACCGTGACGCTCGACCTTGAAGGCGCACATGCGCATTTGCTGGCGGGCAATAATCACGCAGACGCGCAAAGCAAAATGATTGATGCAGGCCGCGTGCTGCTGGCTGCTGACAGTCTCGGCGCGGCGGCAATGATGCTGGAAAAAGCCGTCGATTATGCCAAAGACCGCGAGCAGTTTAACCGCCCGATTGCCAGTTTTCAGGCGGTCAAACATATGTGCGCCGACATGGCCGCCAGACTGGAGCCGTGCCGTGCGCTGGTTTGGTATGCGGCCTATGCGCAAGACCATGTGCCCGACGAAGCGCCGCTGATGTCGCGTCTGGCCAAATCGCATATGTCGGAAGTCGGCAAATTTGTCGCCCGCACCTCAACCGAAGTGCATGGCGGCATGGGCTTCACCGATTTGCTGGGCCTGCATTACTGGTTCAAGCGCATCGGCACCAATCGCCAATTGCTCGGCGGCCCGCAAGCGGTGCGCGAAGAAGCGGCTAAATTGCAGGGCTTTGTGGGCTGATTATTCAGCCGCCATTTGCTGCCTTTTGGTATTGGATATTGGGGAAACGGATATAGTGATTGACCATCATGGTGGCGAAAGCGGTCGGGTCGGGGCGCTCGCCGGTCAGCAAGCCTTTGGCCCGCAAATCTTCTTCCAGCCGGTTGAGAATGAAGGCGATGGACAGGTCGTCACTGCCGGAGCGCCATAATTCTTCTTCCGCTTCGTCTTTGAAACAATAGCCCTTCCACGAGATGGAATAGCGCAGCTCCGACCAGTCATAATCGCCCAGCACCTCGTCTTCATGGCGCAGCTGCCAGTGGTCGTCGCCCATGAAATGCAGGCGCGCCGATTTGTTAATCAGCGGAATATCGGGCTTGGTTTCATAAACCCGCTCGACGCCGTGAAACACTTTATCGGTATCAATCAC
>CBFHSX010000008.1:0-52510 GCA_965658615.1 Alphaproteobacteria bacterium
GCGGCGGTTGCCGGTGATTTGGTCTGCGCCGAAGGGCAGTTTGCCTTGAAAGGTCTGATGGACGCGCTTGGCAGCCCGCATATTGATTGCCGCCAGGATGGCGCGAAATTGTCGGGCCCGCGCAGTAATTATATTTTCAACACAGGCATAGCCGGTATTGAAGAGGCTGATGCGCTGCTGCTGATCGGCACTAATCCGCGCCTCGAAGCGCCGGTGCTGAATGCGCGTATCCGCAAGCGCTATCTGATGGGTAATTTCCCGATCGCCGCCATTGGCGCGCCGGTTGACCTGACATATGACGCCGAATTTATCGGTGCCGGTGCCGAGACGCTGACTGATCTCTTGGTTGGCAATCAAAGCTTTGCCGATGTGTTGGCGCAAGCCGACAAGCCGATGATCGTCATCGGACAGGGCGCGCTGACCCGCGAAGACGGTGGCGCGGTGTTGGCCGCGGCAATCGAATTGGCCAATAAGGTCGGTGCAGGCTTTAACGTATTGCACACGGCTGCGGCCCGTGTCGCCGGTCTCGATCTCGGTCTGCTGCCGGGTGCGGACGGTCTGGATGTCGCCGGTATTCAATCAGGCGCGCAAGAAGGCGCGATTGAAAATGTCGTGCTTTATGGTGCCGATGAAATGCCGGGCGCGAGCTTTGGCGATGCCTTCGTCGTTTATATCGGCAGCCATGGCGATCGCGGCGCGCATCTTGCCGATGTTATCCTTCCGGCTGCGGCCTATACGGAAAAACAAGCGACCTATGTCAATACGGAAGGGCGCGCGCAAATGACCGAACAGGCGGCAACACCGCCCGGCGAAGCGCGCGAGGATTGGAAAATTTTCCGCGCCCTGTCGGCGCGTCTCGACGTGACGCTGCCTTTCGATAATCTGCCCGCTTTACGCGCTGCCATGTATGAGGTGGCCCCGCAATTGGCGCAACTCGATGTGATTGTCGAAGCCGAGGCCCCGCAAGCGGCCGGTGGCGGCGCGATGAGCGGCGAAGCGTTTGCTTATGCGGTCGCCGATTTCTATTTCACCAACCCGATTGCCCGTGCCTCCGCGACAATGGCCGATTGCGCCAAGGCCAAAGAGGGCCGCAACGCCCAAAATGAAGGAACCGGCACAAATGGATAGCGTGTTCTTTGATAGTTATATTTGGCCGGTGCTGCTGGTGACGCTGCACTCGCTGGCAATTATTATGGCGCTGCTTTTGTCGCTGGCTTTCTTCATGCTGGCTGACCGCAAAATCTGGGCAGCGGCGCAGCTTCGCAAAGGCCCGACCATGGTCGGCGCTTTCGGTCTGCTGCAAAGTTTTGCTGATATTTTGAAATATATGCTGAAAGAAGTGGTTATCCCGACCACGGCCAATAAGCCGGTTTTCTTGCTGGCGCCGTTTGTCACGCTGTTTCTGGCGCTATCCGCTTGGGCGGTTATTCCGGTCAATGAGGGCTGGGCGGTGGCCGATATTAATGTCGGCATATTGTATATCTTCGCCATCAGTTCGCTCGGCGTTTATGGCGTGATAATGGGCGGCTGGGCGTCAAACTCGAAATACCCGTTTCTGGGCGCGCTGCGCTCGGCGGCGCAAATGGTTTCTTACGAAGTCTCAATCGGCTTGGTTATTATCACCGTGCTGCTGTGTGTCGGCTCGCTCAATCTGACGGATATTGTGTTGGCGCAAAAAACCATCTGGTTCGCCGTGCCGCTGTTTCCGATGTTTGTCGTGTTTTTCATCTCTGCATTGGCCGAGACCAATCGTCCGCCTTTCGACCTGCCGGAAGATGAAAGCGTGCTGGTCACCGGTTTTATGACCGAATATAGCTCGACCCCCTATGTCGTTTTCATGATTGGCGAATTGGCCAATATCGTTTTGATGTGTGCCATGACGACGATTTTGTTCCTGGGCGGCTGGCTGCCGCCTGTCGATATTGCGCCGTTTAATTGGGTGCCGGGGCCGGTTTGGTTCATTTTGAAAATGGGCTTTGTGTTCTTCATGTTCGCCATGATGAAAGTCATCGTGCCGCGCTATCGCTATGACCAACTCATGCGTCTGGGCTGGAAAGTCTTCCTGCCGCTTTCGCTGATTTATGTCGTGCTGGTGGCGGGCTTCCTGCAATTTTTTGGCCCGTTCGGCGCCGCATCCTAAGGAGCGAGAAATGGCTTGGTTAGACCGCACCGCCCGCAGCCTGTTTCTTCTGGAGTTTGTCTCGGCGCTGAAGCTGGCGATGAAATATTTCTTCGGCAAGAAAGCGACGATTAATTACCCTTATGAAAAAGGCCCGCTCAGCCCGCGCTTTCGCGGCGAGCATGCGCTGCGCCGTTACCCGAACGGGCAGGAGCGCTGCATTGCCTGCAAGCTGTGCGAGGCGATTTGCCCGGCGCAAGCCATTACCATTGAAGCCGGTCCGCGCAATAATGACGGCACACGCCGCACGGTGCGTTACGACATTGATATGGTGAAATGTATTTATTGCGGTCTGTGTCAGGAAGCGTGTCCGGTGGATGCGATTGTTGAAGGCCCGAATTTCGAATTCGCCACCGAAACCCGCGAAGAACTTATCTACGACAAGGATAAGCTGCTGGCCAATGGTGATCGCTGGGAAGTCGAAATTGCCAAAAACCTCGAACTGGACGCCCCTTACCGGTAAACAATATGACGCTTACATCACTCGCCTTTTATTTGTTCGCGACCGTCTCGGTTGCCAGTGCCTTTATGGTGATTGCCTCGCGCAATCCGGTCTATTCGGTGCTGTTTCTTATCCTGACCTTCTTCAATTCGGCCGGTCTGTTCGTATTGCTGGGGGCGGAATTTCTCGCCCTCATCCTTGTCGTTGTCTATGTCGGCGCAGTGGCGGTCTTGTTCTTGTTTGTCGTGATGATGCTGGATATCGACTTTGCTGAGCTCAGTGAGGGCTTCTTGCAATATATGCCGATCGGCGCGACGGTGGGGCTTATCCTGCTGCTCGAATTGCTGCTGGTGTTCGGCGCGTCGCAAACGCTGATTGATGCGCCCAGCGTACCGCAGGCGACACCCGAGGGCATGACCAATGCCGAAGCTTTGGGCCGCGTTTTATATACTGACTATATTTATTTCTTCCAGGCCGCCGGGGCTATCTTGCTGGTGGCGATGATCGGCGCGATTGTGCTGACGCTGGTGACTTCCAATAATCCGAGAAAGCAGGACATTGCCAAGCAGGTGGCGCGCCGCCGCGACGAAGCCGTGGACTATGTCGATGTGAAGCCGGGCGACGGCATTTAGGGGCAGGACAATGATTGGACTTACACATTATCTGACGCTGGCCGCCATCCTGTTCACCATTGGCGTATTCGGCATTTTCCTGAACCGCAAAAACGTCATCATTATCCTGATGTCGATCGAGCTGATGCTGTTGGCCGTGAATATTAATCTTGTCGCTTTTTCGGCCTATATGGGCGATTTGGTCGGCCAGATTTTCGCCCTGCTGGTACTGACTGTAGCAGCCGGGGAGGCGGCTATCGGTCTGGCCATTCTCGTTGTTTATTTCCGTAATCGTGGTGGCATCGCTGTTGAAGATGTCAGCCAGATGAAAGGCTAATCCATGTATCAGGCAATCGTCTTTTTCCCGCTCATCGGGGCTTTAATTGCCGGATTATTCGGTCGCGTCATTGGCGATCGTCAGGCTGAATATGTCACGACCGGCTTGCTGATTATATCGGCCATGCTGTCGTGTATCGGTTTTGTTGAGGTCGGGCTGAATGGCGGCACAACAAAAGTGCTGGTGCTGGAATGGATGCAATCGGGCAGCCTGTCTATCGACTGGACCTTGCGTATCGATACGCTGACGGCGGTGATGCTGGTGGTTGTTACCGGTGTGTCATCGCTCGTGCATGTCTATTCCATCGGCTATATGAGCCATGACCCGAACCGCGCGCGCTTTTTTGCCTATTTATCGCTCTTTACCTTCATGATGCTGATGCTGGTGACGGCGGATAATTTCCTGCAGCTGTTTTTCGGCTGGGAGGGTGTCGGCCTTGCCTCCTATTTGCTGATCGGTTTCTGGTTCAAAAAGCCGACCGCCAATGCCGCCGCCATCAAAGCCTTTGTGGTCAATCGGGTCGGCGATTTCGGTCTTATTCTCGGCATGTCGGCGATTTATTTCTCGGTCGGCTCGCTGCAATTTGACGAAGTCTTTGCCGCCGCCGGTGCACTGGCTGACGGGCAGTTTGATTTCCTCGGCATGACCCTGCCGACGCTGACGACGATTTGCCTGCTCTTGTTTATGGGCGCCATGGGCAAGTCGGCGCAATTCCTGCTGCATACTTGGTTGCCCGATGCGATGGAAGGCCCGACGCCGGTATCGGCGCTGATTCACGCCGCCACCATGGTGACGGCCGGTGTTTTCCTCGTAGCACGCTGCTCGCCTTTGTTTGAGCTTTCGCCTGTGGCGCTGAATGTGGTTGTGGTCGTCGGCGCGATTACCGCCTTTTTTGCCGCCACGGTCGGTCTGGTGCAAAACGACATTAAGCGTGTTATCGCCTATTCAACCTGCTCGCAGCTCGGTTATATGTTTGTCGCGCTCGGTATCGGCGCTTATCAGGCCGCCATGTTCCATCTTTTCACCCATGCCTTTTTCAAGGCGCTTTTATTCCTCGGGGCCGGCTCGGTCATTCACGCTATGGGCGATGAGCAGGATATGCGCAAAATGGGTGGCCTGCGCCAGCTTATTCCGGCGACCTTCTTCATGATGTTTATCGGCACGATTGCGCTGACCGGCTTCCCACTAACGGCCGGCTATTATTCGAAAGATGCGATTATTGAGGCCGCCTATGCCGCCCATGCCGCACCGCATATGTTTGCCTTTGTGCTGCTTATCATAGCCGCTTTCTTCACCTCTTTTTATAGCTGGCGTCTGATGTTCCTGACCTTTTTCGGTGCGCCGCGCTGTTCCAATGAGACGCTCAGCCATGTGCATGAAAGCCCGCCCGTCATGCTGGTGCCGCTTATTGTGCTGACCTTTGGCGCGCTGTTTGCCGGAATGGCCTTTGCCGGCCTGTTTATCGGTGAGGGGCAAGCCATGTTCTGGAACGGTACGATCTTCACCGGTCCCGAAAACCATGTGCTGCATGATCTGCATAATGTGCCGCGCTGGGTTATCTTCTCGCCGCTGGTGATGATGATTTCCGGCTTTGTGCTGGCTTGGGTAATGTATATCCGCTATCCGAAATGGCCGGGCGAGATCGCCGCGCAGCATGATTTGATCTACAAATTCCTGCTCAATAAATGGTATTTCGACGAGATTTATCACTTTATTTTTGTGCGCCCGGCCAAATGGCTGGCCCGCATTTTCTGGAAGGGGGGCGACGGCTATATTATTGACGGCTTCGGCCCCGACGGTATCGCCGCCAACGTGCTGCGCGTAACGCGCCGCATGGTCGCGCTGCAAACCGGATTTGTTTACCACTACGCATTCGTCATGCTGCTCGGTATTGCCGGTTTTGTCAGCTGGCTGATGCTGACGGCGCAATAATAGGCCAAAGAGGGGATTTCTAGATTATGACCGATTGGCCGCTTCTTTCGACCATTACTTTCCTGCCGCTACTGGGCGCGCTGTTCATTTTGATTGTACGCGGTGACGAGGCGACGGTTGCCGCCAATTCGCGCGCTGTCGCGCTTTGGACGACGGTTGTCACGCTGTTGCTGACGATTTTCATGGTGTCGCGCTTTGACGGTAGCTCGGCCGACTTCCAATTTGTCGAGCGCACTGCATGGCTGGCACCGGGCATTGATTATGCCATGGGCGTGGACGGTATATCCGTGCTGTTTGTGCTGTTGACCGCAGCCTTGATGCCGATTTGCATCCTCGCCAGTTGGAACAGCATTCAAACGCGTGTGCGCGAATATATGCTGGCCTTTTTGGTGTTGGAAACGCTGATGATTGGCGTGTTTTGCGCCATGGATATCATTCTGTTCTATCTGTTCTTCGAAGCCGGTCTCATCCCGATGTTCTTGATTATCGGAGTTTGGGGCGGCGCCAGACGGATTTATGCCAGCTTCAAGTTTTTCCTCTATACGCTGATCGGCTCCGTGCTGATGTTGCTCGCCATTTTGGTGATGTATTGGCAGACCGGCACAACTTTCATTCCGGCCTTGGCCGAACAGGGGTTTGCGGCCGAATTGCAAACCTGGCTATGGCTCGCTTTCTTTGCCAGCTTCGCGGTTAAAATGCCGATGTGGCCGGTGCATACATGGCTGCCCGACGCGCATGTGGAAGCGCCGACGGCGGGCTCGGTCATTCTGGCCGGTGTGCTGTTGAAAATGGGCGGCTATGGTTTTTTGCGCTTCTCGCTGCCCATGTTCCCCATCGCCTCTGATTTCTTCGCGCCCATGGTGTTTGCCATGTCGGCTATTGCGATTGTCTACACTTCGCTGGTCGCCTTTGCGCAGGAGGATATGAAAAAGCTCATCGCTTATTCATCGGTCGCGCATATGGGCTTTGTGACCATGGGCATTTTTGCCGCTACGGCACAGGGCGTGCAGGGCGCGGTATTCCAAATGCTGTCGCATGGCTGGATTTCCGGCGCTTTGTTTTTATGCGTCGGCGTGGTTTATGACCGCATGCACACGCGCGAAATATCAGCCTATGGCGGGCTGGCAAATCGTATGCCGGTTTACGCCACCGTGTTCTTGCTGTTCACCATGGCCAATGTCGGCCTGCCGGGCACGTCGGGTTTTGTCGGTGAGTTCCTGACAATTTTGGGCGTTTTCCAAGTCAGCACTTGGACAGCGCTTTTTGCCGCCAGCGGTGTGATTTTCTCCGCCGTTTATGCGCTCAGCCTGTATCGCCGTATCAGCTTTGGCCGTATCGAGCATGAGGGGCTGCAGCAAATATCCGATATGAATCGCCGCGAGATCCTGATTATCGCGCCGCTGGTTATTGCAACGCTGGTCTTCGGTTTTTGGCCGATGCCGATCCTTGAATTGACGGCCCCGTCTGTTGATGCCCTTGTCGGCAATTATCAAGATGCCTTGGCCGCCTATTATTCCGGTCTTGGTGGAGAATAGTCCCATGTTGAACGATATCATTCTGATTTTGCCGGAACTGGTGCTGTTTATCGGCGCTATGGGGCTGCTTATGGTCGGCGCGTTTTCCAATAGTGACGCTACCCGCACGGTTGATTTCGGTGCCATAGCCGTGTTGGTGCTGGCCTCGTTGGCAGTGACCGCCTATGCGGGTGATGCGACGGCTTATGCCTTTAACGGGGCTTTTGTGATGGATAATTTTGCCGTGCTGATGAAAGTGCTGACTTTCCTCGCAACGGCTCTGGCCATCATCATGTCGCAAAGCTATTTGCGCCGCGAAAAGCTGGCGCGCTTTGAGTATTCAGTGCTGCTGCTCTTGGCGGCCACCGGTATGGGCATGATGATTTCCGCCAATGATCTCATCTCGCTTTATCTCGGTATCGAATTGCAAAGCCTGGCGCTTTATGTGGTCGCCTCGATTAAGCGCGACAGCCTGCGCTCGACCGAAGCCGGTCTGAAATATTTCGTCCTTGGCGCGCTGTCCTCGGGCATGCTGCTTTATGGCGCGTCGCTGATTTACGGTTTCTCCGGTTCGACGAATTTTGCCGAAATCGCCGCTGCCTTCCAACCGGTCGATGGCGTATTGCCCATGGGGCAGGTGCTCGGTCTGGTGTTTCTGTTGGCTGGTCTGGCGTTTAAAATTTCCGCCGTGCCGTTCCATATGTGGACGCCGGATGTGTATGAAGGCGCGCCGACCCCGGTTACGGCTTTCTTTGCCGCTGCGCCGAAACTGGCCGGCATGGCGATTTTCCTGCGCATTATGATGACCGGCTTTGGTGATGCTTTGGTCGCCTGGCAGCAAATCATTATTCTGATTGCCATTGCCAGCATGGTGCTGGGCGCGTTTGCCGCCATCGGGCAGCAAAATATCAAGCGCCTGATGGCGTATTCCTCCATCGGTCATATGGGCTTTGCGCTGGTCGGTTTCGCCGCCGTCAGCCCGGCCGGTGTGTCGAGTGTGATTTTGTATATGGCGCTTTATGCGGTGATGACCATTGGCACATTTGCCTGCATCCTGTCGATGCGGCGCGATAGTGGCATGGTTGAGAAGATTGACGATTTGGCCGGTCTCAGCCAAACCAATCCGTATATGGCGGCCTGTCTTGCCATTTTGATGTTTTCTCTGGCCGGAATCCCGCCCATGGCCGGTTTCTTCGGTAAGCTGTTTGTGTTCCGCGCCGCTATTGATTCCGGGCTGTATAGCCTGTCAATAATCGGTGTCTTGGCCAGCGTGGTCGGCGCTTATTATTATTTGCGGATTGTCAAAATCATGTATCTCGACGCGCCGGCGGAGGAGCATATCGAGCCCATGCCGCGCGAATTGTCTTTGCTGACCGGCGCCATGGCTGCCTTTACCCTGCTTTTCTTCATCTATCCGGCGCCTTTGGTGGAGCTGGCCGATACGGCCGGCGCGGTTTTGATGCAAGCGCAGGATATTGTCGCGGCCAATTGAGGCCCTTGTGATCGCGCTTCCTGACGGTTATCAATTGCGCCATCTCGCCGAGGTGGACAGCACCAATGAAGAAGCGCGCCGCATGGCGGCTGATCACAGCCAAATCCCGACATGGATTATTGCCGACCGCCAAACGGCGGGGCGGGGGCGTCGTGGGCGGGCCTGGGCCTCGCCGAGCGGTAATCTGATGACGACACTCTATCTGCCGACCCGCATGGGCGCGGTGCAAGCCGGACAGCTTGCTTTTGTCGCCGGTCTGGCGCTTGAAAGCACGGTGCGGCATTTCATCGGCACGGCGGCGCAGGTTTCTTTGAAATGGCCGAATGATGTGCTGATTGACGGCAAGAAAGCCTCGGGCATTTTGCTGGAAAGCGCCATGCAGGATGGCGACGTTAATTGGCTGGCCGTCGGGCTGGGGCTCAATCTCGTGCATCACCCTGAGGACACGCCTTATCCGGCGACCAATATGTCGGTTTATCGACAAGATACGCCCGATAATCTGACCGTGTTGAGCGTCTTGGCCGCGGCTTTTGATGCGATTTATCGGCAATGGCAAATGGGCGGCTTTGCGACGGTTTTGAAAGCATGGCGTGCTGTTGCGCACGGCCTGGGCGGGCCGATGGTGGCGCGACTGGAAACGCAGGAAATTCGGGGTATCTTCCTCGACATAGATGAAAAGGGCGCGTTGCTTTTGAAAGATGAGGCGGGCGCGACGCATGTGATTGATGCGGGGGACGTTTTCTTCCCCGGGAATGGATAAGATGGCGGATAGCGAATTGGTGTTTTTGCCCTTGGGAGGCACGGGCGAGATTGGCATGAATTGCAATCTTTACGGCTATGGCCCCAAGGGGAAGCGCGACTGGATTATGATTGATTTGGGCGTCACTTTCGGCCGCCATAATGAGCCGGGTATCGACCTTATCACGCCGGATATCAGTTTTATTGAGGGCCAGCGCGACCGCTTGCACGGGCTGCTGCTGACGCATGGCCATGAAGACCATATTGGTGCGGTCGGGCATTTATGGCACCGGCTGAAATGTCCGGTCTATGCGACGCCGTTCACCGCCGCATTGGTGAAGGGCAAGCTGGCCGAGCAGGGGCTGTTGGAGCATGTGCCGCTGCATATTATCGAGCCGGACGCGCATGTCGAATTGGGGCCGTTCTCCATCGATTATATTTGTCTGACCCATTCGATTGCCGAGCCGAGCGCTTTGGCGATTGAGGTGAACGGTTATCGCGCTCTGCATACAGGCGATTGGAAAATCGATCCCGATCCGGTTATCGGCAAGCTGACCGAAGTCGAGCGGCTGAAGGCGTTGGGTGATGACGGCATTGACGCGATTATTTGCGATAGCACTAATGTCTTGTCGCCCGGTCGCTCGGGCTCCGAGGCGGGCGTCGGTGATATGCTGGAAGAGGTTGTCGCCGAGAGCACAGGGCGCGTGGTCATCACAACATTTGCGTCTAATGTGGCGCGGCTGACCAGCATCGCACAAGTGGCGGTGAAAACCGGACGGCATTTATGTCTGGCCGGGCGCGGTATGCACAAGATTTATAATGCGGCGCGCGAGACCGGGTATCTAACGCAATTTCCAGAATTGGTCGAGGATAGCGATGCCGGATTTTTGCCGCCCGATAAGCTGCTGATTTGTTGCACCGGCAGTCAGGGCGAGGCCAATGCGGCGCTTGGGCGCATGGCGCATGGTCAGCACCCGCATTTGACGCTGGAAGCGGGCGATCGGGTGATTTTCTCCTCGAAGATGATACCCGGCAATGAGAAGGAAATCCTCAATCTGCAAAACCAGCTGGCGCGCTTGGATGTCGAGATTATCTCACCCAATGGCTCGGATATTCACGTCTCCGGCCATCCGTGCCGCGATGAGTTGGAGGATATGTATGGTTGGGCGCGCCCGCGCGCGGCGATTCCTGTGCATGGTGAACACCGCCATTTGATTGAACACGCCAAGCTGGCGCGCCAATTGGGCGTGCCCGAGCCGCTGCGGATTCATAATGGAGATATGGTGCGCATCGCGCCGGGGCCGAGCGAAGTCATTGATGTGGTGCCGAGCGGGCGGTTTTATCTGGACGGCGATATTATGACGGATGCGCGGGAAACGGCGACGCGCGACCGCAAAAAAGCCGCTTATAATGGCGTGGTGTTTGTCGCCGTGCCGATTGACGCGGCCAATCGTCTGA
Organism: Alphaproteobacteria bacterium; assembly: GCA_965658615.1. Taxonomy (GTDB): domain Bacteria; phylum Pseudomonadota; class Alphaproteobacteria; order RS24; family RS24; genus UBA8337. The sequence continues at coordinate 10,704 of CBFHSX010000008.1, forward strand.
GCGGTCATGTCGAAGTCGAGACTGTCGGCCTGCCGCAAAATGACGGTGTGGTGAAGCTGGCCGATTGGGTATTGGATGCGGTTGAGCGGTCTATCCCATCCAATGGCAAGCTGACGCCGGAGCGCGCCGAGCATGATATTCGCATCGCCGTTAAACGGGAGATGAAACGCCGCTGGGGCAAAAAACCGATCGTCGCGGTCAGCTTTGTCGATGTGTAGAGAGGGGAAGAAATGATTGAGATCAGTTTTGTTTTCGGTGTCGCCATTTACGGTATTATCTGGTTTTTGACATTGTTTATGGTGCTGCCCTTTGGCGTGCAATCGCAGCATGAAACCGGTGAGGTGGTGCCGGGCTCTGAGGGCGGCGCGCCGGTGCGGCCGCAGATTTTGCGCAAGCTGGGAATCAATACGGTTCTGGCGACAGTGTTTTTTGCCTTCACCTATTGGCTGCTGACCAGCGGTGCCCTGACCGAGATGAAGATCCCGTTCCTGCCCGACTTTACGGCGACGACAAAATAGGCTGCATAAAAAAAGCGGAACTAAGGCAAAGCCAAAGTCCCGCTATTATGTGCTTCGAGCCCGGCTCGAAAGGTTCCTCCCAAAACCCGAGGACGCAGTCCTCATCCACGAAAAAAAATTAGCCATATTCCCGAGCCTTGTCACCCGTTTTTTTAAGCTTTTGTGACATTTACTTGCGCCTAGGGCGCACCATGGTAAGACTTGTTTCAACACAGCCATTTTTGAGGAAAGATTCATGCGTCTCTCGCAGTATTTTTTGCCCACATTGAAGGAAAACCCGGCCGAGGCGCAAATTGCCTCGCATCGACTGATGCTGCGTGCCGGAATGGTACACCAAAGCGCGGCGGGGATTTATAGCTGGCTGCCCATGGGCTTGCGCGTGCTGCGCAAAATCGAGCAAATCGTGCGCGAGGAACAAGACCGTGCCGGCGCGGTTGAGGTGCTGATGCCGACCTTGCAATCGGCCGATATTTGGCGCGAGTCGGGGCGCTATGATGATTATGGCAAGGAGATGCTGCGCATTACCGACAGGCATGAGCGCGATCTGCTTTACGGGCCGACCAATGAGGAGCTGATAACGCAGATTTTCCGCGATAATGTGGTCAGCTATAAAGACCTGCCGAAAAACCTCTATCATATTCAATGGAAATTCCGCGACGAGATTCGCCCGCGCTTTGGCGTGATGCGGGGCCGCGAGTTTTTGATGAAGGACGCCTATAGTTTCGACATTGACGAAGAAGCGGCGCGTGTGGCCTATCAGAAAATGTTCGTGGCCTATCTGCGCACCTTCCGCCGCATGGGCCTGCGCGCCATGCCAATGGCAGCGGATACCGGCCCGATTGGCGGCGATTTGAGCCATGAATTCATTATTCTGGCGGAGACCGGCGAGTCGGAGATTTTCTGCCATGCCGATATTCTAGAGCAGCCCGTGCCGGAAGCCGATTACGAGGCGGATCTGACGCCGATTATTGAGGGCTTTACGCAATATTATGCCCGGGCTGATGAGCTGCATGATGCCGATCTGTTTGCCGCGCAAGTGCCGGCCGATAAACAATTGACGGCGCGCGGTATTGAGGTCGGGCATATTTTCTATTTCGGCACCAAATATTCTGAGCCGATGGGCGCCCGCGTGGCCGGCCCGGATGGCAAAGACGTGGCCGTGCATAGCGGCTCTTACGGCATTGGTGTGTCGCGCCTGGTCGGCGGTATTATCGAAGCCTGCCATGATGAGGACGGCATTGTCTGGCCGTGGGAGGTAGCGCCGTTTCATGTCGGTCTGGTCAATCTGAAACCCGGTCATGATGGCTGCGACGCGCTTTGCGGGCAGATTTATGATGGGCTGACACAAAACGGCCTTGATGTTTTATATGATGATAGGGATGAACGGGCCGGCGCGAAATTCTCAACCATGGATTTGATCGGCCTGCCATGGCAGGCGGTAATTGGCCCGCGCGGGGCCGAGGCCGGCGAAGTTGAGATCAAAAACCGCGCCACGGGCGAGAAGCAGGTGCTGGGGCTGGAGGCCGCCATGCAGTTGCTGGCAAACGCACCGGGCGCGTAACGGAGTGGTATAGAGCGATATGGGCCGAGCTTTCAGCGCTTTGGAATGGCAGATTGCCGGTCGCTATTTGCGGGCCCGCAGACGCGACAGCTTTATCTCGGTCATCGCCGGTATTTCTTTTCTGGGCATTATGTTGGGCGTCGCCACGCTGATTGTGGTGATGGCGGTGATGACCGGTTTTCGCGCCGATTTGCTGGAGCGTATTCTGGGCGTCAATGGCCACGCCACCATTCGGTCTTACGCGACGCATTTTGAAGACCGTGACGCCTTGGTGGCGCGTCTGGCCGCGCAAGACGGCGTGGTGCTGGTAACGCCGCTGCTGGACGGTCAAGCCATGCTTTCTGCCGGTGATGCGGTGCGCGGTGTTTTGGTGCGCGGCCTGCCGGTCGAGAAGCTGAAGCAATTACCCAGCCTTGACGGCAATGTAATTGCCGGCAGTCTCGATGATTTGAACCAAAAGGGCCGCATCGCCATTGGGGCGCGATTGGCCGAGCGCTATGGCTTTAAGGTTGGCGATCGGCTGTCTTTAATTTCGCCGCGTGGCACCATAACGCCTTTCGGCACCGCACCGCGTCTCAAGCAATTTGAGATTGCCGCGATATTTCGCATCGGCCTGTCGGAATATGACCTCAATTTTACCTTTGTCTCCATGATTGCGGCGGCGCGCTTTTTCGGCCTTGATGAGCATCAAGGCGCGGTGGATATCATCCTCGATGATCCGGATCGTATCGACACACTGGCCCGGCAATTACGCGCGGCGGCGGGCGAGGGGCATTATCTGACCGATTGGAAACAGGCCAACCGCACCTTGGCCGGTGCGCTGGAGGTCGAGCGTAATGTGATGTTTCTCATCCTGACCATGATCCTGCTGGTGGCTGCACTAAATATTATTTCCGGTCTGGTGATGCTGGTGCGCGATAAGGGCCGCGATATTGCCGTGCTGCGCTCTATGGGCGCGTCGCGCGGTCTGGTGATGCGGGTGTTTTTCATTACCGGTGCGAGTATCGGCGTTATCGGCACGCTTGCCGGTGTCGGGCTGGGCACATTGTTTTGTGCCTATATTGAAGAAATCCGCCAGTTTCTCATTTGGGCCACCGGCGCCAATCTGTTTCCGGCCGAAGTCTATTTCCTCGAGCGCATGCCGGCGCGTGTGCTGAGCAAAGACCTGATGCAAGTGACCGGCATGGCGCTGACGCTGTCTTTCTTCTCGACGCTCTATCCGGCGTGGCGGGCGGCCTCAAGCGACCCTGTGGAGGCTTTGCGCAATGAGTAGTGCTTTCGCCCTTGCCGATATTCATATGCGCTTCACACAAGGTAGCCGCACGCTGCATGTGCTTGACGGCGCGGCGCTGAAGATTGCCGCAGGTGAGGTGGTGGCGCTGGTCGGGCCGAGCGGCTCGGGTAAATCGACCCTGCTGCATATTGCCGGCCTGTTGGAGCGACCCGAAAGCGGCGAGATCAAACTGGCCGATGACATCGTATCAGCTGATGACGATAAGGTGCGCACAGCGCTGCGGCTGAAGCATATTGGTTTTGTCTATCAATTCCACAATCTGCTGCCGGAATTTACCGCGCAAGAAAATATTGCTATGCCGCTGCGCCTGAATGGGCAGGGGCGGGGTGCGGCGATGGCGCAAGCTGCGGCCTTGTTGCAAAAGCTGGGGCTGGGAGATCGTGCCACGCACTTGCCGTCACAGCTTTCGGGCGGGGAGCAGCAACGCGTGGCGATTGCCCGCGCGCTGGCGGCGCAACCGACGCTTATTCTGGCCGATGAGCCGACCGGGAGTTTGGACGGGCAGGCGGGCGAGAGGGTTGCTGATATGCTGCTCAGCGAGGCGCGCCAGCAGGGTACCGCCGTGTTGCTGGCAACCCATGACATGGATTTGGCGGCCCGCGCCGACCGTATTGTCCGCCTTAAAGACGGGCAGATTATCCCCGCTTAATGACCCCTTTTTTACCGTTTATCCGTGCTGCGATTTTTTTTGTTGACAAATAGAACAAAACATGAACAATAGCAGATAACAGGGAGTTTTAAGTTATGAAAAATGTGATTGAAGATATTCTGACCGTTTGCACTTTGCTGGCCATGGGTACGGCTATTGTGATGTGGGGCTCGATCGGTCAAGCGCTGGCCGGCTAAGGCTTTGATGGGGTTATCCCCCTTTAAATGACGATTGAGCGCGTCGCCATGCTGACAGGCGGCGCGGCTGCGCTACACTGGTAAAGGTGAATCAGGAGCGTTTTGCGTAAGCTTTCATGTCAGCAGTATCAGAAACTGAAACAATAGAAAATATGGGTGGCGTCGAGCTGATGCGGCCGAAATTCGTCCATTTGCGCACGCATAGCGCTTATTCGCTGCTCGAAGGGGCGCTGCCGATCAAGGCCTTGACGCAAATGGCGCTGGCGGCGCAAATGCCGGCGCTGGCCGTTACCGATCGCAATAATCTGTTCGGCGCGCTGGAATTTGCCGAGACCGCCGCCTCTTTGGGCATCCAGCCGGTTATCGGTGCAACCTTGCGCGTGCGAAGCGGCGAGGATGAGGGCGATATTGCGCTGCTGGTGAAAAGCCGCACCGGTTACGATAATTTGATGGCGCTGATTAGCGCCGCCCATCTGGATAGTGAGGGGCCGCAAGGGCCGGGTGTTGATGAAGCCGTGTTGCTGGCTCATGCTGACGGGTTGATTTGCCTGACCGGCGGTCCGGACGGCCCGTTTAATCGCCTGCTGGCCACCAATCGAGCTGCGCTGGCAAAAGAAATAATAAATAAATATATCAATACTTTCCAAGATAATATTTATGTAGAACTTCAACGCTATGCGGATGCGACCAATGATGCGGTTGAAGCGGCCCTGATCGATTTGGCCTATGATTTGAACCTGCCATTGGTCGCCACCAATCAGGCTTATTTCGCCTCCGAGGATGATTACCGCGCGCATGACGCGTTGATTTGTATTGCCGAGGGGCGCTATTTGAATGAGGCCGATCGGCGGCGTTTGACGCCCGACCATAGGTTGAAATCGGCAGAAGAAATGTGTGCGTTGTTTGCCGACTTGCCCGAGGCACTCGAGAGCACAATCGAGATTGCCCAACGTTGCGCGTTTCGCCCGACCGAGCACGCGCCGATCCTGCCGGCCTTTGCACCGGGTGATGAACTGGCGGAATTGTCGCGGCAGGCGCATGAGGGGCTGACGGCGCGACTTGAGCAGGTTGATCCGGCGACGGACGAGCAGACTTATCGCGCGCGGCTCGACTTCGAGTTGAAAGTTATCGGCGATATGGGCTTTCCCGGTTACTTCCTGATTGTTGCCGATTTTATCAAATGGTCGAAATCGCAAAATATCGCCGTCGGGCCGGGCCGTGGTTCAGGTGCCGGTTCGGTGGTCGCTTGGGCGTTGACCATTACCGATCTTGACCCGCTGCGCTTCAACTTGCTGTTTGAGCGGTTCCTGAACCCGGAGCGGGTTTCCATGCCGGACTTTGATATTGATTTCTGTCAATCGCGGCGCGATGAGGTCATCAGCTATGTGCAGCAAAAATATGGCCGTGACCAGGTTGCGCAAATCATCACTTTCGGGAAGCTGCAAGCCCGCGCCGTGCTGCGCGATGTCGGCCGTGTGTTGCAAATGTCCTATGGGCAGGTCGACCGGCTGTGCAAGATGGTGCCGAATAATCCGGCCAATCCGGTGACGCTGGGTGAGGCCATTGAGATGGAACCGCGGCTACAGGCCGAGCGCGATAGCGACCCGCAAGTGGCTGAGCTGATTGAGATCAGCCTGAAACTGGAAGGCCTGTATCGCCACGCCTCGACCCACGCCGCCGGTGTGGTGATTGGCGACCGGCCGTTGCAACAACTCGTGGCGCTTTACCGCGATCCGAAATCTGATATGCCGGTGACGCAGTTCAATATGAAATGGGTCGAAAAAGCCGGTCTGGTGAAATTTGACTTTCTCGGCCTGAAAACCCTCACCGTATTGGAAAAAGCCGTTGAATTGCTGGCCGGTACGGGCGTCGAGGTGGATGTCAATAATCTGCCGCTCGACGATGCAAAGACTTATGAGCTTTTGGGGCGTGGCGACACAATCGGCGTGTTCCAGCTTGAAAGCGCCGGTATGCGCGATGTGCTGCGCAAAATGAAGCCGGATAAATTCGAGGATATTATCGCGCTTGTGGCGCTTTATCGGCCCGGCCCGATGGATAATATCCCGCGCTATATTGCTTGCAAAAAAGGCGAAGAAGAGCCTGATTACATGCATGACAGCTTGCAGCCGATCCTCGAAGAGACCTATGGGGTGATGATTTATCAGGAGCAGGTGATGCAAATCGCGCAGACCCTGTCAGGCTATTCTCTGGGCGAGGCCGATTTGTTGCGCCGCGCCATGGGTAAAAAAATCAAGGCTGAAATGGATGCGCAAAAATCGCGCTTCATTGAGGGTGCGGTCGCCGCCGAGGTGCAGAAAAACAAGGCGGCGGAAATTTTTGATCAGGTCGATAGCTTTGCCGGTTACGGTTTCAACAAATCGCACGCCGCCGCCTATGCGCTGATTGCCTATCAAACGGCATGGCTGAAGGCCAATCATCCGGTCGCCTTTATCGCGGCCTCCATGACATTGGATTTTGAGCGTACAGAAAAGCTCAACAGCTTCAAGCAAGACGCCGCCAAGCGCGATATCATCACGCGCAGCCCCTGCGTCAACCGCTCTGAGGTCGGCTTTTCGATTGAGGGCAATGAGATTTTCTATGCGCTGAAAGCCATTCGCAATGTCGGCACGCTGGCTATGCAATCGGTGGTCGAAGAGCGCAAGGCCAATGGCCCGTTTAAGGATGTGTTCGATTTCGCCCGCCGCACGGCCGGTATCGGTCTCAATCGGCGGCTGTTTGAATATTTGATTTCGGCCGGGGCGCTCGACAATTTGGAGCCGGATCGTGCCAAGCTGATGGGCGGGTTGGATATACTGCTGGGCGAGGCGTCCATCGCACAAAACGAAAAAGAGACGCAGCAGGAGAACCTGTTCGGCGAGGCCGATGTGCAAGATAGCGTCGTGCTACCGCCGGCATTGGCGCCATGGTCAACTATGGACCGGTTGACGCATGAGTTTAACGCGCTCGGCTTTTTCCTCTCCGGCCATCCGCTGGATGAGTATAAGCCGCTTTTGAAGCGCGCGCGCATTGCCAGCTATGAGGATTTGGAGGCGCGGGTCGAAAAAGAAGTCATGGTGGCCGGGGCGGTGATTAAGGTTGATGAGCGCAAATCGAAAAAGGGCAATCCGTTTGCCTTTATCACCCTGTCAGACCCGACCGGACAATTTGAGGCGACGGCGTTTTCTGAAGCGTTGGACGCATCTCGCGAGCATCTGACAGTCGGCTCATTAGTGGCGGCCACGGTTACGATTGAGCGCGAGGACGGGCAATTACGCTTACTGGCGCAAGCCCTGCGACCGATTGATGATATTGTCGCCAATAATGAAGCGGGCTTGCGGATTTTTGTTGAAAAACCCGAAGCCTGTGCGGGGCTGAAAGCCCGGCTCGATGATGTCGAACAACCGGCCTATAAGCAGGGCGGCGAGGTATCTTTGGTAATCATGAGCCCGGAGCGCGAGGTCGAGATGCGCCTGCCGTCAAAATATGCCATTAACCCGCGCATTGCCGGGGCCATCAAAGCCGTGCCCGGCGTGTTGCATGTTGAAGAAGTTTAGCTTGCCAGACCCGGCATAATTGCCTATACCACGCGCATTACTCACGCAGGGAATGCCCATTTGCCGGGCGCTCTTCGTGTCGGACATGAGGTTCGATGACACCCCTGCGGCGGATTAACGAGAGAAAGGAAGGCAACGCTATGGCTGCACTGCCCGATTATAACATGCGTCAACTGCTTGAAGCAGGCGTTCACTTTGGTCACCAAACACATCGCTGGAACCCGAAAATGGCACCGTATATCTTCGGTGACCGTAACGGCATCCACATTATGGATCTGTCGAAAACCGTGCCGATGCTGCACCAAGCGCTGGTCACGGTAAAAGACACGGTCGCTTCAGGCGGTCGTGTGCTGTTTGTCGGCACCAAGCGTCAAGCGGCTGAGCCGATTGCCCGTCACGCCAGCCAGTGCGCGCAATATTACATGAATTCACGCTGGCTGGGCGGTACGCTGACCAATTGGCAGACCATTTCCAATTCCATCAAGCGCCTGCGTGAGCTGGAAAGCAAGCTGGACGGCGACGGCGCCGGTGGTCTGACCAAGAAAGAAATCCTAAATCTGACGCGCGAACGCGAAAAGCTGGAGCGCGCGCTGGGCGGGATTAAAGAAATGGGCGGTGTGCCGGAACTGATGGTTGTCATCGACACCAATAAGGAAGCCATCGCCATTGCCGAGGCCAAAACGTTGGGCATTCCGGTTATCGCCGTGGTCGACAGCAATTGCGATCCGGATTCGATCGATTTCCCGATCCCGGGCAATGATGACGCTTCGCGCGCCATTGAACTGTATTGCGACCTGATTTCGAAAGCCGTGATTGCCGGTATTGAAGAAAGCGGTATGGCTTCAGGTATCGATCTGGGCGCGGCTGAAGAGCCTATGGCCGAACCGGCCTTGGAAGAAGTGACCGAACCGGCCCCTGAAGAAGTGGTAGAAGAGGTCGCCGAAGAAGCACCAGCCGAAGAAGTCGTTGAAGAAGCTGCTGCGCCGGAAGTGACCGAAGAAGTCGCTGAAGAAGCTGCTGCACCGGAAGCAACCGAAGAAGTCGCTGCTGAAGAAGCCGCAGACGCTTAAGCTTACCCCTGATATTAGGAGATCTCCCATGAGCAATATTACCGCAAGCATGGTTAAAGAACTGCGCGAAACATCGGGCGCAGGCATGATGGATTGCAAGGCTGCCTTGCAGGAAAATGATGGCGATATGGCTGCTGCCGTTGATTGGCTGCGCACCAAAGGTCTGGCCAAAGCGGCCAAAAAAGCCGGTCGCGTTGCGGCTGACGGCCTGGTTGGTGTGGCCTCTGCCGGCACAGCCGGTGCCGCTGTCGAGGTGAATTCCGAGACCGATTTCGTGGCTCGTAACGAAACCTTCCAGGGCATGGTCGCCGATATTGCCGGCGTCGCGCTGGCCGGTGACGGAAGCCACGAGGCTTTGCTGGCCGCCGATTATCCGGGTGCCGGCAAATCTGTCGAAGCGCATGTATCTGAAATGGTCGGCACGATTGGCGAAAACATGACCGTGCGTCGCTCGGTCAAGTTGAGCGTGGAAAACGGCGTTGTGGCCAGCTATGTGCACAGCCAAGCCGCCGATGGCCTCGGCAAAATCGGTGTGCTGGTCGCCCTTGAATCGACCGGTGACACGGCCAAGTTGGAGGCTTTGGGCCGCCAATTGGCCATGCATGTCGCCGCCACCAACCCGCTGGCAGCCAATATCGCTGATCTGGACCCGGCCGAGACCGAGCGCGAGCGCGCCGTTTTGATTGCCGAGGCAAAAGAAAGCGGCAAGCCGGACGAGATTATCGAGAAGATGGTTGAAGGTCGTCTGCGTAAATTCTACGAAGAAGTTGTTCTGACCAGCCAAGTATTTGTTATTGACGGCGAAACCCGCATTGAAAAAGTGCTGGAAAACGCTGCCGGCGACATTGGCGCGCCGGTTGCGCTGACTGCATTTGCCCGCTTTGAATTGGGTGAGGGCGTCGATAAGGGTGAAGAAGCCGATTTCGCCGCCGAAGTGGCTGCTGCTGTCAGCGGCGGCTAAACCTCAAATATCATAGCCATATGGCGCGGAATCGCGTCATATGGGCTGTGGTTTTGATGAGGGAAAGCATGGCGCAAGCTCCGACTTATAAACGCGTATTGTTGAAAGTGTCCGGCGAAGCCCTGATGGGCGACGGGCAATACGGCATTGATGTCGCCACGGTTGACCGCATTGCCGGCGAGGTGAAGACGGCGCTCGATCAAGGGGCCGAGGTTTGCATGGTGATCGGCGGCGGTAATATTTTCCGCGGCCTGACCGGCGCAGCCGACGGCATGGACCGCTCATCCGCCGATTATATGGGCATGCTGGCCACGGTCATGAATGCGTTGGCCATGCAAAACGGTTTGGAGCGTCAAGGTGTGCCGACCCGCGTGCTTTCCGCCATTCCGATGACGACGGTTTGCGAGCCGTATATTCGCCGCCGCGCCATGCGGCATATGGAAAAAGGTCGCGTGGTGATTTTCGCGGCCGGCACCGGCAATCCCTTCTTTACGACGGATACGGCAGCCGCCTTGCGGGCTGCTGAGATGGGCTGCGACGCGCTGATGAAAGGCACGAATGTCGATGGCGTTTATTCGGCCGACCCGAAAAAAGACGCGTCTGCCGAACGTTACGATACGCTGTCTTATATGGATGTCTTGTCGCGCGACCTGAAAGTGATGGACGCTTCGGCGGTTTCGCTGTCGCGCGAAAACGGTATTCCGATTATAGTTTTCTCGATTCAAGACTCCGGCGCCTTCACGCAGGTCTTGAAAGGCGAGGGCGCTTGCACCATTGTGCAGGACTGAAACAAAAAGAGGCTAAAATGAGCATTGATACGGACGATATTGAACGTCGCATGGATGGCGCTGTCGGCGCCTTTAAAACCGATTTGGCAGGTCTGCGCACCGGACGCGCCAGCGCCGGTCTGCTGGAACCGATTATGGTCGATGCCTATGGCCAAATGATGCCGATTGCGCAAGTCGGCACGATTTCCGTGCCGGAGCCGCGCATGCTGTCTGTGCAGGTCTGGGATAAAGGACAGGTGGCGATGGTTGAAAAAGCCATTCGCGAAAGCAGCCTCGGTCTGAACCCGATGGCGGAAGGCCAGTTGATCCGCATTCCGCTGCCCGAGTTGAACGAAGAGCGCCGCGAAGAGCTGGTTAAAGTGGCCGGCACTTATGCCGAAAACGCCCGCGTCGCTGTGCGCAATGTGCGTCGTGACGGCATGGACCAGATCAAAAAAGCCGAGAAGGATAGTGAGATTTCGCAGGATGATGCGAAGCTCTATTCGGACGAAGTGCAGGAGCTGACGGATAAATTCATCAAGCTGGTGGATGAGACGCTGGCCACGAAGGAAGGCGAAATCCGGCAGGTCTAGGCCGGATGCATCCTCATGTCGCGCCACGCCGCCAACGCTGATATACCGAGCCATCTCGCCATTGTGATGGACGGCAATGGGCGTTGGGCCGAGGCCCGGGGTTTGCCGCGCCGCGAAGGCCATCGCCAAGGGGTCGAGACATTGCGCAGTCTTGTGCGCGAGATGACCGACAGCGGCATTAGATATTTGACCGTGTTTTCTTTCTCGACGCAGAATTGGGGCCGCCCACAAACCGAAGTCGATTTTCTGATGACGCTGCTGCAGCGTTATATTGAAAGCGATTTGGCCGAATTGCACAGCCAGGGTGTGCGCATCCGCGTACTCGGGCGACGCCACGACTTGACCGATAAGCTGATCGGTCTGATCGATCGCGCTGAAGCGCTGACGGCAGAAAACACCAAGCTGCATCTGCAAATCGCTTTTAACTATGGCGCGCGCGAAGAGCTGGCCGATGCCGCCTCGCGTCTCGCCAAACGCGCTGCCGCCGGCACATTGGATGCGACGGCCATCACGCCGGAGATCCTCGACGCGGAAATGCTGACGGCCGGCATGCCGGACCCCGACTTGATTATCCGCACCAGTGGTGAATATCGCTTGAGCAATTTCATGTTATGGCAAAGCGCTTATGCCGAGTTTTATTTCACAAATGTGCTGTGGCCCGATTTCGATACGGATGAATTGCAGCGCGCCCTTGATTTTTACGCCTCGCGGGAACGACGTTTCGGTCTCACCCGGGCACAAATCGCGCCGAGCGAATAAATCGGTTCGGGGGGGGGTATGAGCGACGCACAATCAAAGCAGCCGCAAAGCGAGACGGCCAAGCCGAAATTTGACGGCTTGTTGCAGCGCGTTCGCTCGGCCCTTATTCTGCTGCCTTTCGTTATCGGGCCGGTCGTGTATGGCGGCTGGCCGTTTGCCGTTTTGCTGGCCGTGGCCGGTTTTTTTATGGCACGCGAATGGGCAGCCATGTTGAAGGGTACAGGCACGCAAGGCCGCATGCTGAGCTATCTGACCGTCTTGCTGTTGGCCTATGGGCAATATGCAGGCGCGCCCGAAGCACTGGCCATGGTGCTGGTGCTGGCGCTGGCGGCTTTGGCCATTTGTGCCGCGCGCGGCGTGCGCGCCACGCCGGTGGCCGGCGGACTGATTTATGTCACATTGCCGCTTGTGGTGGCGCAATATTTCCGCCTCGACCCGCTCGGCATGGGGGTTATCGGCTATGTGCTTCTCTCGGTCTGGGCAGTCGATATTTTTGCCATGTTTGCCGGTAAGCTGATTGGCGGGCCGAAACTGGCGCCGGTCATCTCGCCGAACAAGACATGGGCCGGCATGTTTGGCGCCGTATTGGGCGCCTGCATTGCCGCCATACTGACCTTTTTGACGATTGTCGGGTTCGGCTTTGGCACGGCCGATTTCACGGCGCTGATTATCATTGCCCCGCTTTTGGCGGTGACGGCGCAAGTCTCGGATTTGTTCGAAAGCGCCATCAAACGCAAATATGACATTAAGGATTCCGGCGCCCTCATCCCCGGTCATGGCGGTCTGCTCGACCGCGTTGACGGGCTTATCGGGGTGCTTCTGGCGCTGTGGCTGGTCACTCTTTTGCGCGGCGGCGATGTCTCGACAGCACTTTGGGTTTGGTAATGCAACGGCGCGTGTCTCTTTTTGGTGCCACAGGCACGATTGGCGATAATACGCTGGATCTGGTCGACCGGCATCCTGACCGTTTCAAAGTCGCGGTTTTGACGGCGCATGAAAACACGCAAAAGCTGGCCGCTCTGGTCACTAAATATGAGCCTGAATGCGTCGTCATCGGCACGCCAGCCGGGCGCGATGCTTTGCTGGCGGCCTTACCCGCCTATAAGGGCGCGCTGTTGGTCGGCGCCGACGGCCTGGTCGAAGCCGCCAAGACCCGAGTCGATGTTACGGTGATGGCGATTGTCGGCTTTGCCGGGCTGGCCCCGGCACTGACCAGCGCGGCACAGGGGGGGCTTTTGGCGCTGGCCAATAAGGAAGCTCTGGTGGCATCCGGCTCATTGCTGATGCAGACCGCACAACGAAACGGCACGACTATTTTGCCGGTCGATAGCGAACATAATGCGATTTATCAATTGCTCGGCGCGCAAGCCGAAGCGGCGATAGACAAAATGGTGCTCACCGCGTCGGGCGGGCCGTTTCGCGATTGGTCGTTGGCCGATATGGCTGACGCAACACCGGCGCAGGCTGTGGCCCATCCGAATTGGACCATGGGCGCGAAAATCTCGGTGGATAGCGCCACCCTGATGAATAAGGGGCTGGAACTGATCGAGGCGCATTATCTGTTCGACATCGCGCCGGCCAAGCTCGATGTGCTGGTGCATAAGCAGTCGATTGTGCACGGGCTGGTTTATTTTAATGATGGCAGCGTGCTGGCGCAAAAAGGCAGTCCCGATATGCGTATCCCGTTGGCCTATTGCATGGCCTATCCGGAGCGTATCGAGACCGGCGTCGCGCCGCTTGATTTGGCTGCTGTCGGGCAATTGGATTTTGAAGCCGCCGACCGCGGGCGTTTTCCCTGTCTGGCACTGGCGGAGGCGGCGATGCGCGCCGGCGGGGCCGCGCCGATTGTGCTGAATGCGGCAAATGAGGTGGCGGTTGCCGCCTTTTTGGCCGAGACCCTGCCGTTTGGCGGCATTGCGCCTTTGGTGGCAGCGACTATGGATGCGGCGGAGATGGGTCCGGCGGAGGATTTGGAGGCGATTTTTGCAGCCGATGAACGGGCCCGTCTGATAGCTGAAAAACTGCTGAATAAGGCAGGGTGAGCATGATTTTGCCGCATTTTAAATCGATAGTGATTTGGCCTTTAATTGCGGTGAAAAATCGCCATAATGCGGCCATTCAAAGGAGTCTCATGTGGACACGATAAGCTATTTATACGGCCTTTTGGGGCTCAGCTATATTGTGCCTTTTTTGTTCGTGCTGACGATTGTCGTCTTTTTCCACGAACTCGGGCATTTTTATGCAGCGCGGCGATGCGGTGTCAAAGTCGAGGTTTTCTCGGTCGGCTTTGGTCGCGCCCTTGCCAGTTGGTATGACAAGCACGGCACGCAATGGAAAATCGGCTGGTTGCCCTTGGGCGGCTATGTGAAGTTTTTCGGCGATGAAAACGAAGCCAGCGCGCCGGATATCGAAAAGCTCGACCAATTGGACGACGCGGCGCGCGGCGATACGCTGTTCCACAAACCGCTTTGGCAGCGTGCCATTGTTGTGGCTGCCGGTCCGGTCGCCAATTTCATCCTCGCCATTATTATTTTCGCCTCGCTTTATACGCTGTTTGGCCAACGCGTTACCGATCCGGTGGTCGGTGTGGTGGTTGAGAACAGCGCCGCTGAGCGCGCCGGTCTTGCGGTCGGCGATTTGATCCTCGAAATCGACGGCGAAGAAATTACCACTTTTGCCGAAGTGCGCCGTCTGGTCACGGTCAATGCCAATGTGCCTTTGGAATTCATCGTCAATCGCGGCGGGGCTGAAATGGCGCTGACGGCGACACCTGACCGGGTGTTGGAGACTGACCGTTTCGGCAATGAATATCATTTGGGGCGTCTCGGCGTGGCAGTGAATGGCGGTGAGGACTCTATTCGTCATGTGCGCTACAACCCGCTCACGGCGTTGTGGATGGGCGTTGAGGAAAGCTATTTCATCGTCGAGCAGACTTTTGTTGTGCTGGGGCGTATTGTCATGGGGCGCGAGAGCGCTGAAAGCCTTGGTGGCCCCATCCGCATCGCGCAACTCTCCGGCCAGACCGCGACGCTGGGCTTGATTGCATTGATCAATTTGACGGCGGTTTTGTCGGTCAGTATCGGTCTGATTAACCTGTTCCCGATTCCCATGTTGGATGGCGGCCATTTGGTGTTTTACGCTTATGAGGCGGTGGCCGGTAAGCCACTTTCTGCCAAGGCGCAGGATATTGGCATGCGCGTCGGTTTGAGTATGGTGCTGACCCTGTTTGTTTTTGTGACGTGGAATGACCTGTCGCGTCTGCAGATTTTTGATCGCCTATTTGGATAAATATAAGAATGCTGAACATTTTAAGAAGGGTTGAGGGGCGTGCGTTCGCTTGTGTGTTTGCCGGTCTGATGGTGGCGGTGATGCTTGGGCTGAGCATAAGCCCGGCATTCGCCAAAATCGGCACGCCGGTCGCGTTTATCCGCGTTGAAGGTACACAGCGCGTCGAAGCCGAAACCGTGCGCGCTTATCTGATTATCCGCGAGGGCGTTGTCGATAGCGCCGAATTGGTTGACCAATCGGTCAAAACGCTGTTCTCCTCCGGTCTGTTTGCCGATGTTACCATTCGCCGCGAGGAAAACGGTCTGATCGTCACCGTGGTGGAAAACCCGATTGTCAATCGCGTCAGCTTTGAGGGCAATTCTGCGATCGGCGATGATAAGCTGACCGAGGAAGCCGAATTGTCGGCGCGACAAATTTATACCCGCGCCAAAGTGCAAGATGATGTCGAGCGCTTTATTGAGCTGTATCGCCGTTCCGGTCGTTTTGCCGTGCGTATTGACCCGAAAGTCATTCAGCTGCCGCAAAACCGTATTGATTTGGTGTTCGAGATTAGCGAAGGCCCGACCACGGGTATTCGCGCGATTAATTTTACCGGCAATGAAGTGTTTGACGATGACCGGCTGCGGAGCGAAATCCTGACCCGCGAGACGCGCTGGTATCGTGTGTTTTCCAGCGCCGATAATTATGACCCGGACCGTGTTGCCTATGACCGCGAATTGCTGCGTCGTTTTTATCTGTCAAAAGGCTATGCAGATTTCAGCGTGCTGTCTTCCAATGCCGAGCTGACACGTGACGGCGAGGCGTTTTTTGTCAATTTCAAAATCAATGAAGGCCCGCTTTATGCGTTTGGTGAATCGCGTGTTTCGACCAATCTTGAGACCATTGATATCGTCGAGCTGGAAGAGCAGATTACCCATGAAGCCGGCGAACGCTACGACTCGCGGCGCATGGATAAAACCGTTGACGCGTTGACCAAGCTGGTTGGAGAGCAGGGCTATGCCTTTGCCGATGTGCGGCCCAGCGTGCGCCGCGACTATGAAACCGATACGGTGCAGGTCGAATATATTATTGAAGAGGGCCCGCGGGTTTATGTCGAGCGCATCAACATTAACGGCAATACGCGCACACAAGATGATGTCATCCGCCGTGAAATGCGGATCAGCGAGGGCGACGCCTTTAACAAAGTTCTGCTGTCGCGCTCCGAGCGTGATGTGCGCGGCCTTGGCTTTTTCGGCGATGTGCAAGTTACGGAAAGCCCCGGTTCGGCCGACGACAAAACCATTGTTGATGTCGATGTGCGCGAGGTGCCGACCGGCGAGCTGAGCTTTGGCGTCGGCTATTCGACCTCTGAAAACCTGACTACGCAATTCGCCATTGCCGAGCGCAACTTCCTTGGGCGCGGCCAGAAATTGCGTTTTAACGTCGGTCTGTCCGATCAGGTGCAGCGTTATAATATCGGCTTTACCGAACCCTATTTCCTTGGCCGCGATATTTCTGCCGGCTTCTCGATTTTCGATACGCAAACCGAATATCGCTATCAAAGCGGTCTGGAAACGACCCAAAACGGCGTTACCCTTACGCTCGGCTTTCCGCTTTCGCAAGATGGACGTTTGTCGCTGTTTTCCAGTTTTATTCAGGATGAGCTGGTCAACAACACCAATAGCGCCAGCATTAATGCCAGCTATCGCGACTTTAAACAGTCCTTCGGTTATTATTATTCCATCGATAAGCGCGATGATTTGATCGACCCGACAGATGGCTGGAACATCAGCTTCGGCCAAGATATTGCCGGCCCGGCCGGTGACGTGTCGTTTTTGCGCACCACAGCCAATGCCAATTTCTTTGAGGAAATTGCCGAGGGCTGGATTTTCCACGCCAAGGCCACCATGGGCCTGATCCACGACTATAAGGGCGGGGCGGTGAATTATAATGACCGCTTCTTCCGTGGCGGGCGCAATTTCCGTGGCTTTGAACGCGGTGGTCTCGGCCCGCGCGATTTGAGCTCCGGCTATGCGCTGGGGGCCAATCGCTATTTCATCGGTACGACGCAAGTCTCTTTGCCGCTGGGTATTCCGAAAGAGGTCGGCATGCGGGCCAATGCCTTTGTCGATTTCGGTGTGCTGGGCGAAACCGATATTGAATCGAGCAGTTCGCAAATTGTCGATGACATGTCGTTCCGCGCCACATATGGTCTCAGCATCGCATGGCGTTCGCCTTTCGGGCCGGTGCGATTTGACTTTGCCCGTCCAATTGTTAAAGAAGATTATGACGAAACACGCTTTTTCCGGTTTACCATCGGAACGAGCTTCTAGGGGGAAATACAGTGATTAAAAATATTTTGAGTTCAGCAGTTCTAGCATGTGCCATGGCATTCGCAACAGCGGCGCCGATTTCGTCAGCCCAAGCCGCTGACGCGCCGGTTATTTTGGTGTTCGATGTCGACCGCGCCATCGCCCAGTCCAAGGCCGGCAAAAGCATGGCCAAGCAGTTGGAAAGCCAAGTTGTTAAAGTCCGCACCGATGAAGAAAAAGTCGTCAAGGAATTGCAGGGCGAGTTGGACAAGCTGAAAGAACAGCAGAAAGTCATGTCGCAGGAAATCCTTCAGCAGCGTGTCGAAGAACTGCGCAAAAAAGAGATTGAGCGTCGTCAGTCATTGGCAGAGAAGTCGCAATCGATTCAGGCCGGTGGCCAGAATGCAGGTCGTGAAATCTTGAAAATTGCCGAAGAAGAACTGTCGGCCATCGCGAAAGCGCGCAAAGCCGATATCGTCATGCGCCGCGATGCCGTGTTCTTTGCCAGCCCGGCCATTGATGTGACCGGCGAATTGGTGAAGCGCCTCGATAAGCGCCTGTCATCGGTAAAGGTAACGCCGGTCGCGGCGAAAAAGTAAATGGCGGATCCGCGCTTCTTCCATTGCGCCGGACCGTTTCGCTTGAGCGAATTGGCAGCGCATGGCTCGTTTGAAGCACCGCAAAATGACTTAGAGCTGAGCGATATTGCGTCTCTCGATATGGCAGACGCGGCATCGCTCACCTTTTTTTCGAACTCTAAATTGGCCGATGGGCTGGCTGCAAGCCAGGCGGCAGCCGTGCTGATAAAACCGGCGCATGCTGATTTATGCCCCAATAATATTGTGCCGCTTTTATGTGACGACCCGTATCGGGCCATGGCCAAAATTGCGCAGCTTTTTTACCCTGAAGCCGCCAAGGCACGCCCCATGCCAGGCGATTTGCAAGACGGTCATATGGTGCATCCCGACGCCAAAATCGGCGCTAATGTATCGATTGCGCCAAATGCGCTTATCGGCCCCGGTGCCGAGATTGGCGACGGTACACATATTGCCGGCGGCGCGGTTGTCGGTCATGGCGTGGTTATCGGGCGCGATTGCACCATCGGGGCCAATGCGACCATTGCCTATGCGCTTATTGGTGACCGCGTGATTGTGCATAGCGGTGCGGCGATTGGGGTGGACGGCTTTGGCTATGCGCCCGGTGCGTCGCATGTCAAAATCCCGCAATTGGGCCGCGTCATTCTGCAGGCCGATGTGGAGATCGGTGCCAATAGCGGCATTGATCGCGGGGCCATGGGCGATACGATTATAGGCGAGGGCAGCAAGCTCGATAATATGTGCCATATCGCGCATAATGTGCAGCTTGGGCGGCATTGTTTCTTGACCGCCCATTGCGCCGTCGCCGGCAGTTCGACCTTGGGTGACTATGTGCAAATGGGCGGGCAATCGGCGGTGAGCGGGCATGTGCGTGTCGGCAATAATTGCCAGATTGCGGCCAATGCCAGTGTGCTTGCGGATGTTGCGGATGGGGCGCAAGTGGCCGGTGTACCGGCGCGCCCACGCGCAGCGCTGTATCGTGACCAGGCCTTTCTGTCGCGCTTGCGCAAGCAAGCCAAGGCTGACAAAAAAGCGTAATAAATCGTTACAATCCTTTATTTGAAGCCACTGCAAACACGGCTTACTCCTGCCTTTAAGGAGTTCACAATGAGCATTATTCATCCCTCTGCAATTATCGAAGACAGTGTAAAGCTGGGCGAAAATGTGACCATCGGGCCGTTTTGCTGCCTTAGCGGCAATGTCGAGCTGGGTGATAATGTTTTGCTGGAAAGCCATGTTGTGGTTGCCGGTAACACCAAGATCGGCGCGGATACGCATATTTATCCCTTCGCCTCGATCGGCCATGTGTCACAGGATAAGAAGTTTGAGGGCGAGGAAGTATTCCTCGAAATCGGTGCGCGCAATACAATCCGCGAACACGCGACCATGAACCCGGGCACTAATGCCGGCGGCGGCATTACCCGCGTCGGTAATGATGGCCTGTTTATGATCGGCTCGCATATCGCGCATGATTGCATTATTGGTGACAATGTCATTATGGCGAATAATGCATCGCTGGGCGGACATGTGACATTGGGTGATTTCGCCATTATGGGCGGCATGAGCGCGGCGCATCAGTTTTGTCGCATTGGCGCGCATAGCTTTATCGGTGCGGCCAGCATGGTGGTCGAGGATGTCATTCCCTTTGGCGCTGCAACCGGCAACCGCGCCGTGCTGTCGGGCCTCAATCTGGTGGGCATGAAACGCCGCGGCTTTGAGCGCGCTGAAATCAACGCGCTGCGCGGTCTGCACAAAGCCCTGTTTGTTGAAACCGAAGGCGCGCTGATGACACGACTGGCCAAAGCGGCGCAGCAATATGAAGACAGTGTTTGCGTGCGGCAGGTGGTTGAGTTTATGCGCGTCGAGCAAAACCGGGGCTATTGCACCCCGCGTAATCGCTAGGCTATGAGCGATACGCCACTCGGTCTGGTCGCGGGCGGCGGGGCGCTGCCTTTGCGTATTGCTGAGGCGGTGCGGCGCGCCGGTCGCGAGGTTTTTATCCTTGGGCTGGAAAACGAAGCCGACCCCGCCATCACCACTTATCCGCATGATTGGACCGGGCTTGGCCATATGGCCGGGGCGGCCGATAAGCTGCTGGCGGCGGGCTGTTCGGAAACCGTGATTATTGGCGGCATTCAGCGACCCAATTTAGCCGATCTTGAGTTTGATGAAGGCGGGGCATGGTTCATGCAAGAGGTTGCCTCGGGCAAGCATGCCGGCGACGACCAATTGCTGAAAATCATTCTGGCTTATTTCAACATGCGCGGGCTGGATGTGCAGCCGGCGCAAAAATACCTCTCTGGGCTGACCGGCAGGCCGGGCGCACAAACCGCGCATGCGCATAGCGTGCATGAGGCCGATATTGCGCGCGGCATTGAGGTAGCGCAGGTAATCGGCGGCGAGGATATCGGCCAAAGCGTCGTGGTGTCAGAGCGGCTGGTGTTGGCCGTTGAGGGGCCGGAGGGCACGGATCATATGCTGCGCCGTGTCGCCGCGATGGCACCGGAATTTCTCGGCACGGCTGAAGCCCGCAAAGGCGTGCTGGTGAAGCTGCCCAAGCCACAACAAGACCGCCGCGTTGATTTGCCGACATTGGGGCTGCGTACGATTGACGGCGCTCACCTCGCGCATCTTGCCGGTATTGTTTACGAGGCGGGCGGGACTTTATTCGACGATTTCGAGGCTGTTGTTAAAGCCGCAGAAGAAAAGGGGCTGTTTCTGCTCGGCCTCGAACCGCATGGCTGATAGCAAACATATTATGATTGTCGCCGGTGAGACCTCCGGCGATGCGCTGGGGGCCGACCTCATGCAGGCGCTGCGCGCGCAGGCTGATGGTCTGATGGTGACCGGTGTTGGCGGTCCGAAAATGAGCGCACAAGGGCTGGCCTCGATTTTCCCCATGTCAGAAATCGCCGTGATGGGGCTGAAAGAAATCCTGCCACGCTTGCCGAAACTGTTCCGTCTGGTCGATGAGACGGTGGCGCATGCGTTGGCCACGGCGCCCGATGCGCTGGTGTTGATTGACAGTCCTGAGTTTAACCACCGTGTCGCCAAACGGGTAAAAGCGGCGCGGCCGGATATCCCGATCTTGTGTTATGTTGCGCCGCATGTTTGGGCGTGGCGGCAGGGCCGGGCCAAAAAGATGAGGAAATATTTCGACGCGGTGATGGCCTTTCTGCCGTTCGAGCCGGATGTGTTTGCCGCTAATGATGGACCGCCCTGTCACTTTGTCGGCCACCCGATTATGGACCGGCTGAAAGCGCTAGAGCCGCTGCCTAATTTTGGTAAGAAATATGGCATAAGGAACCCCCATAAACCGTTGATTATCCTGCCCGGCAGTCGTCTGAGTGAAGTCAAAACACTGGTGCCGGTATTTGGGGCGGTGCTGCACCGTCTCGAGCGTCACCTTGAGGGCATTCGCCCGATTGTTCCGCTGGTGCCGCATATGGCCGATATGGTGCGCGAGATGACTGCCGATTGGCCGGGCAATCCGATTTATGTTGAGGATGAGGCGGAGAAAATGGCGGCGTTTCATGAGGCACGCGCCGCTCTGGCCGCCTCAGGCACGGCGACCATGGAATTAGCACTGGCCGGTCTGCCGACCACAGTTGCCTATAATATGGGGCTGATGGGTGATTTTCTGGTGCGCACCATGCCGGTGCCCAGCGTGGTGCTGGTCAATCTTATCCTCGATGCGCCGGCCATGCCCGAGTTTTTGCAAGATAGATGCAATGCGGATGCCATTACACCCAGCATCCAAGCCATGCTCGACGATGAGGCGACCAATGCGCATTACCGCGCCATGTTGGCCCCGTTCCGCGATGCCATGAGCTATCGGGGCCAGGCACCGGCGCATCGCGCCGCCGCACTGACCCTAGAAATGATGGCTGATTAGCGGGCGTTAATGTCGGTATAATCGCGCGGACCGGCACCGATATAGAGTTGGCGCGGGCGACCGATACGCTGGCTCGGGTCTTCGATCATCTCGTTCCACTGGGCAATCCAACCGACCGTCCGGGCCAGTGCAAACAGCACGGTGAACATGGATGTCGGGAAGCCCATAGCTTTCAGCGTGATGCCGGAATAGAAATCGATATTCGGATAGAGTTTCTTCTCGACGAAATATTCGTCTTCCAGCGCAATTTTTTCCAACTCCATGGCAACATCGAGTAGCGGATCGTCTTTAATGCCCAGCTCACCCAGAACTTCATGGCAAGTCTTCTGCATGACGCGGGCGCGCGGGTCGTAGTTTTTGTAAACCCGGTGGCCGAAGCCCATCAGGCGGAACGGATCGTCTTTGTCTTTGGCTTTTTTGACAAATTCGGGAATGCGGTCAACCGAACCGATTTCGGCCAGCATGTCGAGCGCCGCTTCATTGGCGCCACCATGGCTCGGCCCCCACAGGCAGGCAATGCCGGCGGCGACGCAGGCAAACGGATTGGCACCCGAAGAACCGGCCAGACGCACGGTCGAGGTCGACGCGTTTTGCTCATGATCGGCGTGCAGGATGAAAATGCGGTCCATGGCGCGCGCCAGAACCGGGCTGACATTCATTTCTTCGCACGGCACGGAAAAGCACATATGCAGGAAGTTCGATGCGTAATCGAGATCATTACGCGGATAGACGAAAGGCTGACCGACCGAATATTTATAGGCCATGGCGGCAATGGTCGGGATTTTCGCAATCAGACGACGGCTGGCAATCTTGCGCTGCTCGGCATCATTTACATCCGTGCTGTCATGATAAAAAGCTGACAGCGCGCCAACCACGCCGACCATAATGGCCATTGGGTGGGCGTCACGGCGGAAGCCGTGGAAGAAGCGGTTCATTTGCTCATGCAGCATGGTGTGCTGGGTGATGGCGTTTTCAAATTCGGAGAGCTCAGTGGCGTTCGGCAATTCGCCGTTCAGCAGCAAATAGCAGGTCTCGATGAAATTGCCCTTATCGGCCAATTGCTCAATCGGGTAGCCACGGTGCAGGAGCACGCCTTCCTCGCCGTCGATATAGGTGATGGCCGATTTGCAACTGGCAGTCGAGGTGAAGCCGGGGTCATAGGTAAATTGACCGGTCTGGCCATAGAGTTTGGAGACGTCAATGACGCTCGGGCCAACTGTGCCTTCATGGATACCGAAATCGTAATCCTTGCCAAGGCTTGAAAGTTTTGCGTTATCCGAGCTCATCTTGTGTCCCTCCGAGTGCGATTTTTGAATTGGCCGTTAGATAGCATAAAATAGGGGTGTGTGCCAGCTTTAGACCGATGAAATCAGCATGATTTAGCCGATTTGGTCAGTTAGTCGCGCCAGTGCTTCATCGCGCCCCAAAAGCGCCAAAACCGGTATCACACCGGGCGATTGGCTGTTGCCGACCAGCGCCGCGCGCAGCGCCGGAGCTATCTTGCCCATTTTCAGCTCTTGCGTTTCCATATAGCCCTTTACCGTCGCATCAATCGCCTCGGCCGACCAGCTATCCAACGCGCTTAACTGTGTGTGCAGTGCCGCAAGATGGGCGCGGGTTTCGTCATTCAAATGTTTGGCGAGTTTTTCCTCAGCGATAATCGGGCGCGCGGCGCGCAGGAAAGCCGCATCGGTTGCCAGATCACCAAGCCGCGTGGCGCGCTCTTTCAATTGCGGCATGGCGGCCCGCACTTGCGCTTCGTGCGGGGCCAAGGCCGGGTCAAGCGTCAGCACCTGCGCCGTCAAGGCGGCGTCATCGCTCATATTCAAATGCTGCGCATTGACATGGTCGAGCTTTTCCGTATCGAAGCGAGCCGGGGCTTTGCCGACTGCCTCGAGGCTGAACCACTCAATCAATTGCGCCGTGGTGAAAATCTCGTCATCGCCATGGCTCCAGCCAAGCCGGGCCAGATAATTGCGCATGGCTTCGGGCAGATAGCCCATATCACGATAGGCCTCGACGCCCAGTGCGCCATGGCGTTTCGACAATTTCGCGCCGTCACTGCCATGGATCAGCGATATATGCGCGAAGTGCGGCATCGGCCAATCGAGTGCTGCGTAAATTTGCGCTTGTCGCCCCGCATTGGTCAAATGATCGTCGCCACGAATAATATGCGTCACGCCCATATCATGGTCATCAACCACGACCGACAGCATATAGGTCGGTGTGCCGTCGGAGCGCAGCAAGATAAGGTCGTCAAACTGGTCATTGGCGAAGGTCACATCGCCCTGAATGCTGTCTTTGATGATTGTCTCGCCATCTTTCAGGGCTTTGAAACGAATGACAAAGGGTGCATCGGCCGGCGCTTCAGAGGCGTCACGGTCGCGCCATGTGCCGTCATAGCGCGGCGGCTTGCCCTCGGCACGGGCTTTCTCGCGCATTGCTTCCACCTCTTCCGGCGTGCAAAAACACTTATAGGCCTTGCCCGCAGCCAGCAATTGGTCGGCCACGGCGATATGGCGCGCGGCATTGGCGTGCTGAAACACCGGCGCGTCATCGGCGTCGAGACCAAGCCAGCTCATCCCCTCAAGGATCGCGTCAATCGCCTCTTGGGTTGAGCGGGCGCGGTCCGTGTCTTCAATTCGCAGCAAAAACTTGCCGCCGTGATGGCGCGCAAAAGCCCAATTAAACAAGGCCGTGCGCGCGCCGCCAATATGCAAAAAGCCGGTCGGCGAGGGGGCAAAGCGGGTAATGACAGGCTGTTTATCGGACATGTGTGTTTCTCATGTTTCGCGAGTTGCGTGTAGATTTTCAATCACTCATCCATTGCTCGCTAGTGCTGCATGGCAGGCTGAGTCACTCTTGGGTTCGACATAGCATATTTACCGCCAACGCCCTAGAGCCTCATGTCCAGAAATGATTTTTCGCTTTTTACGGTCAGCTTCGCTGCGGCGTTGGCGGTTTTCTTTGGTCTGGCGCATGAGCCTTGGGTCAATCTCGGGCTGCTGCTGGTATTTTGGGCTTTGCTGCTCACCATGCTGGCGCATATAGGGGCCTGGCCTTATGTGCAAAAAGCGGCGCATGTGGGGTTGATATTTGCGCTGGCTTTTAGTTGGGCGCAATTCACCACTTGGGCGCAGCAGCGCGGCACCGGGCAGGCGACTATTGGCACTAATACACAAGAGATAAACGGCACGATTGCTTGGTCGGAGCCGCGCGCCCGGGGCAGTCAAATCGATATAAGCCTCACCGATGCGACAGGTCGCGCCTTTGCTTTGCGGCTTTATGGTAAGCGCGATATGGCGGCAAAGCTGAAGCCCGGCTGCACGGCGCGGCTTGCAGTCACTCTCGAGCCGCTCGCCAAGCCTTCGGTGATCGGCGGCTATGACCCGCGCTTCTCGGCTTGGTTTGACGGGCGACGCGGGCAGGGCTTTGTGCGGCGCGTTACGGCGGTGGATTGCGCCGGGCCGGTCAATCTCAAATATCGCGTGGCGCGATTGCGTCTGCAATTGGCCGCGCATTATCGCGCCCTCATGTCGCCCAAGACCGGACCGGTGGCTGCGGCGCTGGTGACCGGAGTTCGCGGTGCTATTGAAAAGCCGGTGCGCGATGCGTTTCGTCAGAGCGGGCTGGCGCATATGCTGGCCATAAGCGGGTTGCATATGGCGCTGTTTGCCGGCTCGGTCTATGCGCTGCTGCGCTATGGTGCGGCGCTGTGGCCGTGGCTGGTCTTGCGCTATGATGTTCGAAAACCCAGTGCCGTTCTGGCGCTGTTCGCCGCCACTGCCTATTTGATTGTATCTGGCGGCAGTTTTGCGACGCAGCGCGCTTACATCATGCTGGCGATTTTCTTTCTCGCCATATTGCTCGACCGACCGGCCATTACCATACGCAATGTGCTGTGGGCGGCGTTGCTGGTTTTGATTTTACAGCCCTATGCGATTATGCAGGTCGGGTTTCAAATGAGTTTTGCCGCGGTGATGGCGCTGGTCGGCGGTTATGAGGTCTGGCAG
The DNA here is from genome assembly GCA_965658615.1 of Alphaproteobacteria bacterium. GTDB lineage: Bacteria > Pseudomonadota > Alphaproteobacteria > RS24 > RS24 > UBA8337. The sequence goes on from CBFHSX010000008.1 coordinate 36,710, forward strand.
CGACGCGACCGGTTTTATGTGCGCCTTGCCGATATGACGCCGAAGCGACGCATGGCAAGCTATGTGTGGCGCTACGCCTCGGCCCTGTTTTTCACAAGCCTGATTGCCGGCGCAGTGACCGGTCTGGTTGCCATAATGCATTTTTACCGTATCGGTACATTTGGCTTGCCTGCCAATTTACTGGCCATGCCGATATTCGGCACGCTGATTATGCCCATGGCGCCGCTCTCGCTGCTGGCGTATCCGCTCGGCTTGGATGCGCCGTTTATCGCGCTGATGGATTTCGGCATTTGGGCAATCATCGGCATGGCGCAATGGCTGACGGCGTTTGACGGGGCGGTGCGCCATTTCGGGGCCTCGCCGGACTGGCTTCTGCCGGTGATGGGCGGCGGCTTTGTCTTTCTGGTCCTGTCGCACGGGCGCTGGCGTCTGCTCGGGGTGCTACCGATCCTTATCGGTCTGGCTTTTATCGGTCGGGCGGAAACGCCATTGGTGCATTTCATCGGTCGTGACCTCATCATCGTCAATGACAGTTCAGGCGCGCTGCATGTGATGCGCAATCGCGGGCGCAATTATGAGGTCGGGCGGGTGTTTGACTATCATGGCCAACCGGTATCGCCGACGCTGGATTGCGCCAAGGGCTGTGGTGTATTGGGTTATGATCGGCGAATTGTCGCTTATCTCGCCAGTCCGCGTCGCCTCGATGTGGCCTGTCGCAATTCCGACGTCGTCATCCTGCCTTTTGTGACCGCGACATCGCCATGCGCGGCACTGCTGATTGACGAGACGCAGTTGCAGCGCGACGTGCCGATGCAAATTATCGTTGACGGCCGCGACTTACGCATAGAAAAGGCGGCCAATGGCCGCCTTTGGCAAAAAAATTAAAGGATGCTCTAATATTTACGCATCAGGCCGACAAGGCGACCTTGCACCCTTACTTGGTCGGAACGAAAGATACGCGTTTCATAGGCCGGATTTGCGGCTTCCAGCGCAATCATCTCGCCACGGCGGCGCAAGCGCTTCAGCGTGGCTTCATGGCCTTCGACCAGGGCGACAACAATCTCGCCATTTTCGGCCGAGGCACCGCTTTGAATAATCGCCGTGTCGCCGTCGAAAATGCCCGCATCGATCATCGAATCACCATGCACTTCGAGCGCATAATGTTCTCCTGAGCGCATCATCTCAACCGGAACGGAGATTTGGTTGACTTCTTCTTGCAGCGCCTCAATTGGCGTGCCGGCGGCGATACGGCCCATAACAGCCACTGAAATGGCGCGATCATCATTGGCCGCAACGGGTGGGGTGGCGGCACGTGTCGGCGCCGACATGCTGGATGCCATTGTGTCGGGCAATTTCACCACTTCAAGCGCACGGGCACGGTGAGCAAGGCGTTTGATGAAGCCGCGCTCTTCCAATGCGGTGATCAGACGGTGGATGCCTGATTTCGAGCGCAGGTTCAGCGCTTCTTTCATTTCGTCAAAACTGGGGGAGACGCCGGTTTCTTTCAGCCGCTCATTGATGAACAGGAGAAGCTCATATTGTTTCTTGGTCAGCATGGTGCGCCTCAAAAGTAGAACGAATCAGTAACTCTTTTGTTCTAGTTTTATTCGCTTTTCAGCACAAGGGGCTAATTTTCAAAAATTATGATTCGGTGAGATTTTTTGTCGCCAGCACAATATCTTCTTGTCGCATCAGGCTTTCGCCGACCAAAAAGGCCGGTATGCCGTCATCCATCAGGCCGCGCACATCGCCGCCATCGGCAATACCGCTTTCGCTGACCAGCAGAATATCATCGGGCACTTGGCGCATTAGCGTGCGCGTCGTGTCGAGTGTCGTCTCAAAGGTTCTGAGATTGCGATTATTAATACCCAGCAGTTTCGGCCCCAAGGTCAAAGCGCGCTCCAGCTCCTCCGCATCATGCACTTCAAACAGCGCATCCATGCCATAGCTTGTCGCAGCGGCGTAAAGCTCTTGCGCTTGCATGTCCGAGGTGGAGGCGAGGATGATCAGGATCGCATCAGCGCCCCAACTGCGCGCTTCGGCCACTTGATAGGTGTCATACATGAAATCTTTGCGCAGGGCAGGTAGGGCGCAAGCTGCGCGCGCCGCCACCAAATAGTCGGGCGCGCCCTGAAAACTGGGCGTATCGGTCAGCACTGAAAGACACGCCGCGCCGCCTTCAGCATAGGCTTGGGCAATGGCGGGCGGGTTGAAGTCGGCGCGAATAAGCCCTTTTGACGGGGAGGCTTTTTTTATTTCCGCAATCAGCGCCGGTTTATTCTGCGCTGCTTTGGCGGCCAGTGCCTTCATAAAGCCACGCGGCGCATCGGCCGCTTTGGCCTCGGCCTCGACGGTGCTGAATGGCTTGGCGGCTTTCGCTGCGGCGATTTCATCGAGCTTATAGGCGGTGATTTTTTCCAGAATATCGGTCATTGCGCGGCCAGCTTCCCGGTGGTGGCGACCAGATTGGCCAGTACGCTGCGCGCTCCGCCATCATCGATTGCCAGCGCCGCCATTTCGACGCCTTCCTGCAGCGTCTCAACCTTATTCGCGACCATCAAAGCGGCAGCGGTGTTGAGCAGCACAATATCGCGATAAGCACCGGTCTCGCCCTCAAACAAGGCTTGCATGGCGGCGGCGTTTTCCTGTGGTGTACCGCCGGCCAAATCTTCGGGCTTGGCGCGCGGCAGGCCGGCATCCTCCGGCGTGACCTCAAAAGTCGTGACCTCGCCCTTACGCAACGCCGCCACAAAAGACGGGCCTGTCGTGGTCAGTTCATCCATGCCGTCGGCACCATGCACCACCCAAGCGCGCTCGGAGCCGAGTTTTTTAAGCACATGCGCCAATGGCTCGGCCCATTCCTGAGCGAAAACGCCGAGCAATTGCCGATTGGCCCCGGCCGGATTAGAGAGCGGGCCAAGCAGATTGAATATTGTGCGGAAGCCAAGTTCAACCCGCGTCGGGCCGACATGACGCATGGCGGCGTGGTGATTGGGAGCAAACAAAAAGCCAATGCCGACATCATTAATGCATTGCGCCAGCCCGTCAGCTGATAGATTGAGTTTCACACCCAAGGCTTCCAGCACCTCCGATGAGCCCGATTTCGAACTGAGCGCTTTATTGCCGTGCTTGGCGACATGCGCGCCGCAGGCTGCTGCCACCAATGCCACGGCGGTGGAAATATTATAGCTGCCGCTGCCATCGCCGCCCGTGCCGCATGTGTCCAGCACATGGGTCGGGGCTTTGACTTTCATCGCATTGGCGCGCATCACCGAAACACCGGCGGCGATTTCATCCACCGTCTCGCCGCGCGCACTAAGCATGCCGAGAAAGGCACCGATTTGCGACGCCGTCGCTTCGCCGCTCAGAATAATCTCGAAAGCCGTCACCGCCTCTGACGAGGTTAAAGGGCGACCGGTTTGCAATATGCCGAGGGTCGGTTTCAGCGCGTCCATATTAGCTCTCCAGCGTCAAATGTTGATGTGTGTCGGGCACGGCAGCGGTCAGGCCGGCGGAGGTCAGAAAATTGGCCAGCATTTTATGGCCGTTCACCGTGGCAATGCTCTCCGGGTGAAATTGCACGCCATGGATTGGCCGGTCTTTATGTTGCACCGCCATAATGACACCATCATCTGTTTGCGCCGTCACCTCGAGACAATCGGGCAGGGTCTCGGGCGCGATGGTCAGCGAATGATAACGCGTCACTGTCAGCGGGTTGGGCAGGCCCTCAAACACGCCGGCATTTTCATGGGTGATGTTGCTCAGCTTGCCATGCATGATTTTTTCAGCCCGCACAATTGTGCCGCCAAAGGCTTGGCCGATGCATTGATGACCGAGGCAGACGCCGAAAATCGGCATATCATCCGGCGCGGCTTTAATGAGGTCGAGACAAATGCCTGCCTTGTCCGGGTCGCAGGGCCCCGGCGACAGAATAATGGCCCGTGGCTTCGCTTCCAGCACCTCGTGCGGTGTGGTTTTATCATTGCGCACGACCCGGCAGTCGGCCCCCAAATCGCCCAAAAACTGCACCAGATTAAAGGTGAAGCTGTCATAATTATCGATAAGCGTCAGCATTAGGGGCGGTTCTTTCTTTCACTGGCCAATGTCAGCGCCACTTCGGCGGCGCGGAACAGGGCGGCGGCTTTATTGACCGTCTCTTCATATTCATATTGCGGCGTCGAGTCATAAACAACCCCGCCACCGGCTTGCGCGTAAAGCTTGCCGTCTTTCACCACGGCGGTTCGCAGCGCGATGCACGTATCCATATCGCCATTGGCCGAGAAATAGCCGACGCAACCCGAGTAAATGCCGCGCCGCTCCGGCTCCAACTCGTCAATGATTTCCATGGCGCGAATTTTCGGCGCGCCGGAAACCGTGCCGGCCGGAAAACCTGCCACCAGCGCGTCAATAACGTCGAGCTCATCGCGCAAGTCGCCGGTCACGTCGGATACAATATGGATGAGGTGGGAGGTCTTTTGCAGACCAAAGGCGGTGTTGACTTTTACGCTGCCGATTTTCGCCACGCGGCCAACATCATTACGCCCCAAATCGAGCAGCATCAAATGCTCGGCGCGCTCTTTTTCATCGGCCAAAAGCTCGGCGCTGATGGCGGCGTCTTCGGCCAGTGTTGCGCCGCGTTTGCGTGTGCCGGCGATCGGACGAATATTCACCTCGCCACCGGTCACGCCGACCAGCACTTCGGGACTGGAGCCGACCACGGCGAAATCGCGCATATTCAGAAAGAACAAATAAGGCGATGGGTTAACGCGGCGCAGGGCGCGATACAGGTCGAAAGGCGGCAAGTCGAAATCAATATTGAAGCGCTGGCTTAACACCACCTGAAAAATATCACCGGCTTCAATATAGGCTTTGCCCTTTTCGACCATGTCGAAATAAGCCTGCTTGTTCATATTTGAGCCCGGCGCGTCAAAGCTGTTGGGCACGGCCAGCGCGGCTTGCGGCAAGGGCCCGTGCAGCTTTTCTTCGGCTTGCGCCAAACGGGCGAGGGCGGCTTCATAGGCGGCTTCGGCAGTTTCAGCATTGGCGCGCACCGGCGTAACCAGCCTTATCATATCGGTGACGCTGTCAAACACGGCGACAATGGTCGGGCGCATGAACAGGCAGTCGGGCACGCCCATAACGTCCGGATTGGTGTTGGGCAGCTCTTCCATATGCCGCACCATATCATAGGCCATATAGCCGAAAATGCCGGCTGACATAGGCGCTAATGTTTCAGGCATATCGAGGCGCGACTCGGCCAAAACGGCGCGCAGCGAGTCGAGCGGCGCGCCTTCCATGGGGTCATAGCTGTCTAGATCAATGGCCGCTTGGCGGTTCAATTCGGGTCGGCCGTCCGAGATACGAAACAACAGATCGGGGGCCAGGCCGATCATCGAATAACGACCGCGAATATCGCCATCCTCGACCGACTCCAAAAGAAAGGAGTAGGGCTCGCCATCGGTCAGTTTCATATAGGCGGCGACCGGTGTTTCCAAATCGGCAATCAGTTCCGACCAGACAAGCTGAGGCGTACCGGCCGCATAGGCCGATTTGAACTCGTCAAACGCCGGTGTCGCTGTGGTCATCGCGTAACCAGATCGTTGATCGCGCGCTCCAGATTGGACTGGTTGAGGCTGATGCCATATTCATTTTGCAGGCTGGCGATGAATTGATTGCTCACATCGAGGCGGTATTTACGCTGCTCGCCACCAAAAATCAGGTCGCGTGCCTCGCCTTGCTCGGGTTCGGCTTCGATGACGTCAGACACTTGCATGACAATAATCTCGCCGCCAAAGCCGACATTTGCCCAGACGAAATCGCCGTTCTTGACGCTGAACAGATTGCGCACAGCGGCTTCCGAGAAGGTGTCATTGCTGGTCTGGCGCGTCATCGGTTCGGATTCCAGCGGTTCGCGGTCAAAGGTTTTGGCGGCGCTTTTGAAGCTGCCCGTCTCATTACCTTGCTTGACCATATGCTCGGCCATGGCTTCGAGCAGCTTGGTGCGTTCGCTGACTTGCCATTCGGCGGCAACGGCGTCACGAATATCGGCCAAAGGCGGCACAGCACTCGGCGTGATGGCGTCGAGACGTATCCAGACATAGCTGCCATCATCCATTTCCATCATCGGGATATCCTCGCCGACGGCGCTCTCAAACAATGTCGCGGCAATATCGTCATATAAGGCTAGCAGGTTGACACGCTTGCCGTCACGATTTTCGCCATCGCGATTAATCTCATTAATTTCGACAACGCTCAAATCAAAACGCTGGCCAAGGTTTTCCAGCGTTTCGCCACCGGCAATCTCGTCTTCCACCGTTTCGGAGAAGGCCAGCATGTCTTCCAGCGCTTGGTCGTAAATTATGCGGCTGCGAAGCTGGTCTTCCACTGCTTCAAACGGCAGCACAGCACCCGGCGAAATTGACCGCACACGGAGCACCGCATAGCCCAGCGGGCCTTCGATAATATCGCTGATCTCGCCGCTTTGCATGGCGAAGGCGACATCGGCCAAATCGGCGGAAATCAGATCGTCACGTTCGACCTCGCCGAGATCGGTATTGTCGAGGTTCTGGCCAATCGCGTCGAGAATTTCGACGAAGGGTTTGCCCTCGGCCAGCATGGCGCGCACGGTTTCAACTTCGTCATCATCGGCCAAGACCAATTGGTCGATCTCGCGTTTTTCCGGGACTGAGAAATCGCTGCGGGCGAATTCATATTCCTCGCGCAATGTGTCTTCTTCGATGGAAATCAACTCGGCGAAACGGGCCGGGGAGATAACCAGCGCTTTGGCCGAGCGACGCTCCGGTTCGGCAAAGCGCAATTCGGTTTGGCTGAAAAACGCCTCGAGCTCTTCTTCAGTCGGGTCGCCAACCTCATCGGTTTGCTCCAGCGTCAGGATCATATATTCGGCGGTGCGGCGCTCGAGGAAATATTTGAACAGGCCATTGACCAGCGCTTGCGGCATTCGCCCGGCATCAATGCTGGCTGAGGTCAATTGGTTGATGACATGAAAGCGGCGCTGGTCTTCGACAAACAGCTCTTCGGTCAGGCCGTTTTGCGACAGCACGGTGCGGAAGGTCGGCTCGTCAAACGTGCCGGCGGCACCGGCGAAATTCGGGTCCTCGACAATGCTTTTGGCAATCGCCTCATCGCCATGCGCCAGCCCCAGCGCCTCGGCCACTTCGCGCAATGAGGCCCCGCCCAGCATATTGGCCATAACCTGCTGCGGTACACCCAGATTGCGCGCTTGAGCGGCCGAAAGTGGCGAACCCAATTGTTGCGATAATTGCTGCGTCGATTGCATATAACGCAGTTGGAATTCCTGCCTTTCGATCTTTTGGCTACCGACACGGCCCAGCTCGGCATTTGAAAAGCCGGTAAACGTATCGGCAATGCCCCACAGGCCAAAGGCGATAACCAACAGACCGATCAAAAGGATGCCAAGCACACCGCTGGCTTTGTTACGGAGGAATTCGAGCATTTTTGTTTCTTCTCTTTCAGGATGAAAATCTGCCGCATCATAGTGTGGTGTTGGCTTTCCCGCAAGCACATGACAGCGGCAAAAAATAAGGGTAAACAAATGGCAAATCAGCGAGAGGATTATCGATATGGCTGCAGCAAAAAAACCGGCTCCCAAGGTAAAGGCCTTGGTCGCGGGCAATTGGAAAATGAACGGCACAAAAGCCGGTCTGGGTGAGATTAAAAAGCTGGCCAAGGGTCTGGCCAAGGCCAAGCCGGGCTGTGATGTCATGGTCTGCCCGCCGGCGACGCTGCTGTCACGCATGGCCGATTTGAAAGCGGCGTTGAAAACCGGGCGCATCGTGCCGGGCGGTCAAGATTGCCACGCCAATGAAAGCGGCGCACATACGGGCGATATCTCTGCCGCCATGTTAAAGGATGCCGGTGCGAAAGCGGTTATTCTCGGCCATTCCGAACGCCGCATGGCCCTGCAAGAAGGCGGGCATGGCGAGACCGACAAACAGGTGAGGGCGAAAGTCGAGGCGGCGCATAAAACCGGCCTGACGGCGATTATGTGTATCGGCGAAAGCCTGAAAGAGCGCAAAAAGGGCGACACACTGAAAGTCGTGCAGGCGCAATTGCGCGGCTCGCTGCCGGATGGTTGCACGGCGAAAAACACCGTCATCGCTTATGAGCCGGTCTGGGCCATCGGCTCCGGTCTGACACCGACCCTGGAGCAAGTCGAGGAAGTGCACACCGCGTTACGCAAAGCGCTGGTGCGCCGCTTTAAAGATGAAGGCGCGAAAATGCGCATTCTTTATGGCGGTTCTGTTAAACCGACCAATGCGGCCGAGCTGATGGCTGTGCCCAATGTCAATGGCGCGCTGGTCGGTGGGGCCAGCCTGACGGCCAAAGATTTCGCTGGAATTATCAAGAGCTATCAATAAGCATCAGCGCGGCGGTTGAAAAAACCGCATTCTTCACCTCATCATCAATGGTGAACCAGGCGCATTGCCCATTATCATTGATCTCGGCGACGATGGTCATTTCCGGTCCGCCGGAATTGAGGATGACGAAATCGCCGATTTTCAGTTTTGCTTTGGCCATTTTGGGCTCCTTATTGTTATTTTTTGGAGTGTCATAATTCGGCGGTCACCGATTGCTTGCTGCTAAGTTTACTTTATTTGCATTACGCGCGTAAATGGGGTACATGCACAGCCAGTTAAAGACGGAGAAAACACATGACCACCATTCTTTTGGTCATTCATTTGATGATCGCGGTTGCGATGATTGTGCTGGTGCTGCTGCAACGCTCTGAGGGCGGGGCGCTGGGCATTGGCGGCGGCGGTGATGGCGTGATGTCGAGCCGCGGTCTGGGCAATGCTCTGACGCGCGCGACCGCTATTCTGGCCGGTGTGTTTTTTCTGACCTCGATTGGACTGACGGTTTTGAGCACGATGGAGAACAAGAAATCGGTTCTCGATGGTGTAATTGAAACAGATGGCACATCGCCGGCCGGGCCTTTGGCGCCGGCTCCGGTACTGCCCGATGTCAGCCTGCCGACACCGGAATAATCTGACCTGTTAACAACTCCTGATTCGTGCGGATTCGATTTGTTTTCGACTCGCGCGAATCATTTTGCCTGTGTAATTTGAACTCCCATGGCGCGATATATTTTCATCACCGGCGGCGTGGTTTCCTCCCTAGGTAAAGGCTTGGCTTCGGCTGCAATGGGCGCACTCTTGCAAGCGCGTGGCTATCAAGTCCGTTTGCGGAAACTCGACCCCTATCTGAACGTTGATCCCGGCACAATGTCGCCGTATCAGCACGGCGAAGTTTATGTGACCGATGATGGGGCCGAGACCGATCTTGATCTTGGCCATTATGAACGGTTTACCGGCGTGCCGGCCTCGCGCGGGGATAATGTGACCACGGGTCAGATTTACCGCGATATCCTGGCCAAGGAACGGCGCGGCGATTATCTTGGCGGCACGGTGCAGGTTATCCCGCATGTCACGGATGCGATCAAAAATTTCATTCAATCGGATGTCGATGACGTCGATTTTGTGCTGTGCGAAATCGGCGGCACAGTGGGTGACATTGAGGCATTGCCGTTTTTTGAAGCCATTCGGCAATTGAATAATGACCTGCCGCGCGGGCAGTCGGTCTTTGTGCATTTGACGCTGCTGCCTTATATCCCGGCGGCCGGTGAGATGAAAACCAAGCCGACGCAGCACTCGGTAAAAGAGTTGCGCTCCATCGGTATCCAGCCGGATATTTTGTTGTGCCGTTGTGACCGCCCGATACCGGAAGGCGAGAAGCGCAAAATCGGCTTGTTCTGTAATGTGCGCGAAAGCGCCGTTATCGAGGCGCAGGATGTCGACAGCATTTACGCTGTGCCGCATGCTTATCACGCCGAGGGGCTGGATACGGAAGTGCTGAGCGCCTTTGGTGTTCTCGACGCACCGGCACCCGATCTGAGTGTTTGGGACGAGATTATGACCTCGGTGCGCGAGCCTGAAGGCGAGGTCACTATTGCCGTGGTCGGCAAATATACCGAGCTGAAGGATGCCTATAAATCGCTGATTGAAAGCCTGCAGCATGGTGGCATTTCCAATAATGTGGCGGTCAATATTGAATGGATGGACAGCCAAATTTTCGAGCGCGAGGACGCAGCGTCTTATCTCGAAAAAGTAAACGGTATTTTGGTGCCCGGCGGTTTTGGCGAGCGCGGTGCCGAGGGTAAGATTGCGGCGGCGAATTTCGCCCGTACGCGCAATGTGCCTTATTTCGGCATTTGCTACGGCATGCAAATGGCGGTGCTGGAAGCGGCCCGAAATATGGCCGGTATTCGCGACGCCGTGTCGAGCGAGTTTGGTCGCACCGGTACCAAGCTGGTCGGGTTGATGACCGAATGGGCCGATGGCGACACGCTGCAAAAGCGTGGGCTGGAGGGCGATATGGGTGGCACGATGCGGCTCGGCGCGTTTGAAGCCTATTTGAAAGAGGGCAGTCGCGTCGAAGAAATTTATGGCACGCGTGTCATCTCTGAGCGTCACCGCCACCGCTATGAAGTCGATATGGGCTATCGCGAGGCGCTGGAATCGCGCGGTCTGGTTTTCTCCGGCGTATCGCCTGATGGTGTGCTGCCGGAGATTGTCGAGATCCCCGAGCACCCATGGTATATTGGCGTGCAGTTTCACCCCGAATTGAAATCGCGGCCTTTTGCGCCGCACCCGCTTTTTGCTTCCTTTATCGAAGCTGCCCTGACGCAGTCGCGTTTGGTTTAATTCACGAGGTTACAAATGGACACGCTCGAACTGAAAGAATACGGCATTAAAATCGGCGATGGCGAGAAGCTGGTCGTCATGGCCGGGCTAAATGTGCTGGAGGATGAAGGGCTGGCGCAGGAAGTATGCGCCGAGCTGAAAGCCATCTGCGCCGAGCTGGACCTGCCTTATATTTTCAAAGCCAGTTGGGACAAAGCCAATCGCTCGTCTATCGCGAGCTATCGCGGCCCCGGCATGCAGGCCGGTCTGCCTATGCTGGAAGCGGTGAAAGCCAGGCACGGTGTACCTGTGGTCACCGATTTGCACGAGGCCGAGCAAGCCGAAGCGGTGGCGGCGATTGCCGAAGTGGTGCAGCTGCCGGCTTTTCTGGTGCGGCAAACCGATTTGGTGGTAGCAACGGCGCAGGCTGTGGCCAAGCGCGGCGGCTGGTTGCATGCCAAAAAAGCGCAATTTCTTGCGCCTTGGGATTGCGCCAATATTATCTCAAAATCGCGCGAAGCGGCGGCGGATGTGCAAATCATCCTGTGCGATCGCGGCACCAGCTTTGGCTATAATAATCTCGTCGTCGATATGCTGGGTATTCCTGAAATGAAAAAGCTCGGCGTGCCGGTGACGATGGACGCCACTCACGCCGTGCAATTACCGGGCGCTGACCCGCGCACGGCAGGCGCCTCAACCGGCGGCCGCCGCGAGGGCGTCTCGGTACTGGCCAAATCAGCCATCGCGGCAGGCGCCAATGGTGTCTTCCTCGAGTTTCACCCGAAACCCGACGAAGCCCTGTGCGACGCGCCAAGCTGCCTACCGCTGTCAGATGCGAAAGACTTGCTGAAAACACTGCGCGACATCCACGCAGTGGTGAGCTAGGCGGGTTCGGCAATCGCGCGCAATTTGATGTTGTGGCGCTTGCTTATCGACGCAATGATTTTAATCAGATTTTGCGATGTCGGATTGCCCTTCGGCCCCAGCATGCGCGATAGGCTTTTTGCCGGAATGTTAATTTCGGCGGCAAATTGCTCGAGCCCCATATCGCCAATTATATATTCGCGAAACTGATGGCGCGCCATATCCAGATCGCCTTCCAAAAGCTGTGTGACCATGGAAGCCAGAACCTCTGCATGAAAATCTTTGTCGCGCTGCATGCGATGTCGCACCGTATCGCGAAAATAGCGTGTCTGTGTTTTAGCCATCCTCATTTTCCTCTCTTGCGCGATAATCCGCCAGGCGGCTCGCTTGACTGCCACGCTAAAAGGGCTTGCTGAGCGAAGCGAGGCTTAGCCCGCCTTGCGCAGGCTTTCGAGCTACCTGCCGCGATACGGCGGAACCCCTTGGTCGGGGATAAAGAGGCCTTCGGGCGGCTCGCTTGATTGCCAGAAAACATCAATCGGAATGCCGCCGCGTGGGTACCAATAGCCGCCAATGCGTAGCCATTTCGGTTGCATGCAGGCGATCAGGCGTTTGGCGACCATAATCGTGCAATCCTCGTGAAAGGCACCGTGATTGCGGAAGCTGCCCATAAACAGCTTGAAGCTTTTGCTTTCGACCAGATGCTGGTCGGGCACATAATCAATGACGATATGCGCGAAGTCAGGCTGGCCGGTGACCGGGCAGATGGAGGTAAATTCGGGCACAGCGAAGCGGGCGACATAATCTGTGCCGATATGCGGGTTCGGCACGGCTTCGAGCACGGCCTCTTCGGGGCTGGCGGGCAGGTCGGCCCCGGAGATTTGTGCGCCCAACATGGTGGCGCCGGTTGTGTCGCTTCCCCTAGTGGACATGTTGGCTCCCCTGATACAGGCATGATTGGCCGAGGCTGTCGCGGAACACTTCGACGGCGCAAATTTGCGGCAGATTGGTCTGCAAATTTTCCCAAATCCAGAGGCAGAGGTTTTCCAGCGTCGGCTGTTCCAGCCCGTCAATCTCGTTCAGCATTTGGTGGTCAAGGCGGGCGTGCAAATCATGCAGCAGGCGGCCCATTTCTTCCAAATCGACAATTTGGCCATTGCCGTCGGGCATGCCTTCTACTGTCACACGAGCGCGAAAGCTATGCCCATGCACACGCGTATTGGCGTGGCCTGCGGGGTAATGGCCGAGGCTGTGTGCGGCATCAAAGGTAAATTCGCGCGACAATTTCATGCCCCGCTTATGCCCGATTACACAAATCGGGTCAATTAGCCGTGCCGATTTACTTAATCCAGTCCGATGATTTTGTGGGTTTGCAGGCTCAGGCGCCATTGAGGGTTTTGCAGGCAATAGGCGATGGCGGCTTGCACATTGTGCCAGCTTGTTTCGGCTTCGCCCGTATCCATCGGTTGCAGATAAAAATGCTCGAAATCCATCTCGGCATAATTATCCGGCGAAAGCGTCTCTTGCGGATAAACGAATTTCAGCTCATGGCCACGCGTTTGCTGCAATGCGTGGCCGGGTTTCGGGCTGACGCAAATCCAGTCAACGCCATCCGGCACGGCCAGCGTGCCATTGGTTTCGACGGCGCATTCAAAGCCGCGCGCATGCAGGGCCTCAAGCAATGGCGTATCAAGCTGCAGGCACGGCTCGCCGCCGGTAAACACCACATAGGCATCGGGGCCGCGCGGGTCTTCCGGCCAAAAGGCGGCAATGGCGTCGGCCAGTTTTTCGGGCGTGTCGAACTTGCCGCCATTTTGCCCATCCGTGCCGACAAAATCCGTGTCGCAAAATGTGCATTGCGCGTCGGCGCGATCTTCTTCGCGGCCCGACCAGAGATTGCAGCCGGAGAAACGACAAAACACTGCCGGGCGTCCGGCTTGGCCGCCTTCGCCCTGCAGGGTAAAAAACATTTCCTTCACGCTATAGGTCACGATGCGCTCCATTTTTCAAATCCCGCGGCGCGCAACTCGCAGGCCGGGCAGTCATTGCAGCCATAACCCCAAGCGTGGCGTTGGTCGCGGTCGCCGCGATAGCATGTATGGCTGTGCTCAATCGTCAGCGCCACCAGCGCATCGCCGCCGAGCTTTTGTGCCAGCGCCCAAGTGTCGGCTTTGTCGATATGCATAAGCGGCGTATCGATTTTAATATCCGCCTGCATGCCTTTATTGATTGCCGTCGCCAGCGCGTCCAGCGTGTCGCGGCGACAATCGGGATAGCCGGAATAATCGGTTTCGCACATACCGCCGACCAACACACCCAGCCCGCGTCGGTATGCCAGCGCGGCAGCATAGGTGAGGAATAGAAGATTGCGGCCCGGGACAAAGGTTGAGGGCAGATTATTATCCAGCATCCTAATCTCGCCGTCACCGATCAGCGCCGTGCCGCCTATGTCGGCCAGAGCGGGCAGGGGCAGTGTGTGGTCATCGCCCAGCCGTGCGCCCCAATCTTTGATATTGGCCATTTCCGCGCGCAAGGCGGCGCGGCACTCAAGCTCAATTTTATGTGTTTGGCCATAATCAAAGCCCAGCGTCTCGACATGCGCGAAACGGTCCAGCGCATAGGCCAGACAGGCGGTGGAATCTTGCCCGCCGGAAAACAATACCAAAGCTGATTTATCTGCGCTCATGCGTCACCTTAGACCGAACTCACGCGCGCGCGTCAAGTCACCTTCTGGCGCGGTTTGCACGCGCGGCGGATTCGGGCTAAGACACACGCAACTCAAAAATTTCCGAGAGGGCATTATGACCGCAATTTTAGACATTATCGGCCGCGAAATTCTCGATAGCCGTGGTAACCCGACCGTTGAGGTCGATGTGCTTCTGGATGATGGCAGCTTTGGCCGCGCCGCCGTGCCCTCGGGTGCATCAACCGGTATGTTTGAGGCGGTCGAGCTGCGCGATGGCGATAAAAGCCGCTATCTCGGCAAAGGTGTGCAAGGCGCGGTTGATGCGGTGAATGGTGAGATTTTCTCAGCCCTGTGCGGCATGGACGCGACCGAGCAGCTGCATATCGACAAGACCATGCTGCTGCTGGACGGCACGGATAATAAAGCACGCCTTGGGGCGAATGCCATTCTCGGTGTTTCTATGGCGGTAGCAAAAGCTGCGGCTGAAAGTCAGGGCACACCGCTTTGGCGTTATATTGGCGGGGCCAACGCCAAGACGCTGCCTGTGCCGATGATGAATATCGTCAATGGCGGCGCGCATGCCGATAATCCGATCGATGTGCAGGAATTCATGATTATGCCGGTCGCGGCCGCCAATATTAAAGAGGCAGTGCGTATGGGGGCAGAGGTGTTTCATACGCTGAAGGGCCTTTTGAATGCCGACGGTCTGGCGACGGGTGTGGGCGATGAGGGCGGCTTCGCCCCCAATCTAGCCTCCACCGATGCGGCGCTCGATTATGTGATGAAAGCGATTGAGAAGGCCGGTTATAAGCCGGGCGAGGATATTCATCTGGCGCTTGATGCGGCGGCCACTGAGTTTTGCGACGACGGCATCTACCATTTGGCGGGCGAGGGCAAAAAGCTCGACGCCGGTGAAATGGCCGCCTATTGGGCCGATCTGGTCGGCCGCTATCCGATTATCTCAATCGAAGACGGCATGGATGAAAATGACTGGGAGGGCTGGAAAGCCCTGACCGATGCGATCGGCGATAAGGTGCAATTGGTCGGCGATGATTTGTTTGTCACCAATCCAACGCGTTTGGCCACCGGCATTGAAAAAGGCGTTGCCAATTCCATCCTCGTCAAAGTCAATCAAATCGGCACGCTGGCCGAAACCCTGCAGGCCGTCGACATGGCGCATAAGGCGAGCTACACCGCCGTCATGTCGCACCGCTCGGGCGAGACCGAAGACGCGACGATTGCCGATTTGGCGGTGGCGACCAATTGCGGCCAGATTAAAACCGGCTCGCTGGCGCGCTCCGACCGCTTGGCGAAATATAATCAGCTTATCCGCATTGAAGAAATGCTGGGCGATAATGCGGTGTATCCGGGTAAAAGCATTTTGAAATAAGCCTGCTGCCGGTTAACGAGAAAAGGCCCCATCGTGAGACGGGGCCTTTACCTTTTTTATGTAATTCAAATTAGAATTTATAGCGCGCCGTCAGGCGGAAATCGCGGCCGGCTTCCGGCACCAGATCTTTTAGCGGG
>CBFHSX010000009.1:0-23582 GCA_965658615.1 Alphaproteobacteria bacterium
TGCTGTGCGTCATGGCCTTGATGGAGACACCGCAAGATGCCGGTGAAATTCTGGTCACCGGTGCGGCCGGCGGTGTCGGCTCCGTGGCTTTGGCGCTGCTGTCAAAGCTCGGCTATCAGGCCGTCGCCTCGACCGGTCGTATGGAAGAAAGCGATTATCTGATGGGGCTGGGTGCCTCGCGCGTCATTGACCGTGCGACCCTTACCGAAAAGGGTCGCCCGCTGGACAAAGAAAACTGGGCCGGTGTGGTCGATGCGGTGGGCAGCCATACGCTGGCCAATGCCATTGCGCAAACAAAATATGGCGGTACGGTTGCGGCTTGCGGCCTGGCGCAAGGCCCTGACCTGCCGGCCACGGTGATGCCGTTTATCCTGCGCGGTGTGACGCTGCGCGGCATTGATAGTGTGATGGCCCCGCGCGTGTTACGCGAACAGGCTTGGGCGCTTCTGGCCGAACATCTCGATATGGCGAAGCTGGAAGCGATGGTGCAGAAGGCGACGCTGGAAGACCTGCCCGCATTGGGCCAGAAAATCCTTGCCGGCCAAGTGCGTGGCCGCGTGGTGGTCGAGGTTTGAGCGTTAGCTTAACCCCGACCGACCGGCAAGCGGTCTAGAAAATCGAATACGCACCGTCAATGACGAACAGATCGCCGGAGTGATAGGCGGAGGCGTTGGAGGTCAGATAGACCGCCACGCCGCCGAAATCTTCCGGATTGCCCCAGCGTTTGGCAGGCACGCGTGACATGACCATTTGCTGAAACTTATCATTGTCTTGCGCCCCGGCTGTCATATCCGTGTCGATCCAGCCCGGCAGGATGGAATTGGCGCGCACGCCATAGCGCGCAAACTCGACGGCGATGGATTTCATCATTGAGATAACCGCGCCTTTTGTGGCCGCATAATGCTGGTTGCGGGCTGCGCCTTCGGTTGCCGCAAGACTGGCCACGCCGACAAGCGAGCCGCCCGGGTCACCGTTTTTGGCACGCTCAACCATATGCGCGGCGGCGGCGCGCAGGGTGAAGAACACGCCATCCTGATTGACCGACAGCACTTTGCGATAATCATCCGTCGACATTTCGGTAAAGCCCGGCGACAGCTTGCCGATACCGGCATTGGCGAAGACGCTGTCAATGCGGCCCATTTCGGCAATCGTGTCGGCCATGGCGGTGTTGACCGCGTCCTCATCGGCGACATTGACCGTCCAGCTTTTGACGTTGACGCCCTCTTTGCTCAATTCGGCCACTGCGTTTTCATTGTTTTGCGGGTTAGAGCCCCAAATGGCGATGTCGGCCCCGGCTTGCGCCATGGCTTTGGCCATGCCCAGACCGATGCCCCGATTGCCGCCGGTAACGAGCGCGACTTTGCCGGAAAGATTAAACGGTTGATATGTCATAAAGTCCTCCTGTTTGCGCACGAGTATATAAGTTTGGGGGTTCTTGCCAAGTGGCCATTGAGGCGGTCGGCCAAGAATGGCACTCTTGGCACATGACCGCGCGATTCTTACTTTCATTGATGGCCTTGATGCTGGTGCCGCTGCTCGCTTTGACAAGTCCGGCGCGCGCGGAGATCTTGCAAATCATTACATTAACCGGCGCGGCGCATGCGTTTCAGGTGACGCTGGCCGACACGCCGGAAGAGCAAAAGCGCGGGCTTATGTTTGTCGAAAAATTGCCGCCGCAAAACGGCATGTTGTTTCCCATTAAGCCGCCGCGCCAAGCGCGGTTTTGGATGCGCAATACGTTGATCCCGCTGGATATGATTTTCATCAAGCCCGGCGGCACGATTGGCCAAATCGTCACGCGGCGCGACACGCAATCCGATGCGCGCACGGTCTCGGTCGATGCGGTCAGTGGCGTGCTGGAGCTCAATGCCGGTGAGGCGGCGCGGCTGAAGATCGGCATTGGCGATCGGGTGGTGATGCGCGGGGTGGAATTTTAATGTGCGGGCGGTTTGCGCTGGCGACGCCGCCCGAGGCGCTGCGCCAATTGGTCGATTTCGCCAATCGGGTAAACTTTCCGGCGCGCTATAATATCGCCCCGACGCAGCCGGTAAGCATTATTCGCGCCGCGCCGCAAAGTGAAATGGCACTGGTCAGTTGGGGGCTGGTCGCGCCGTGGCTAAAGCCTGAACAGCTGGGCGATAAATCCGCGCGTCCGCAAATCAATGCCCGCGCCGAGACAATCACTGAAAAGCCCAGTTTCAAAAATGCGTTTCGTCGCCGCCGCTGTCTTATTCCGGCCGATGCGATTTACGAATGGGATCGCAGCATAGGCCAGCCCTATCGAATCCATCGTAAGGATGACACGCCGTTTATGATGGCCGGCATTTGGGAGATATGGAGCGGTGCCGATGGCAGTGAGATTGAAAGCTGCGCCATTATTACCACAGCGGCCAATGACACGCTGTCTGCCGTGCATCACCGCATGCCGGCCATTATAAATAGCGCGCATGCCGAAGATTGGTTGACGCAGGCCGAGACGCAGGCCGATACTCTTTTGCCGCTTTTGGGCGACGCGCCGCAGCTTGATTTTACCGCTACGCCGATCTCAAAACGGGTGAATAAGGTCAGCGAGGATGATGCCGATTTATGGGTCGAACACCGCATCCCCCCGCCGCCCAAGCAAATGGATCTATTTTAAGGAGCGCGTCATGGCGGTTGTTGATCACATTATTATGGCGGTGGAAGACCTGGCGCAGGCGAGCCGGGATTATGCGCTGATGCTCGGTCGGGCGCCGAGTTGGCAGGGCACGCATCCCGATTATGGTAGCGCCAACACATTGTTTCGCTTGGATAATTGCTATCTCGAATTGCTGGCCGCCGAGGGTGAGGGGTGGGCCGCTGATTTGGTCAATAGCATGCTGGCCAAGCAGGGCGAGGGTCTGTGCGCTTTGGTGTTCGGCACGCATGATGCGGCTGCTTTTCTCGAAAACGCCCGCACCCACGGCCTCGACGCCAGCGACCCGCAGCCCGGCCATGGTGTTGATATGAATAGCGGCGCGACACGCACATGGCGCAATATGCATTGGGATATAAGCGCGGCGCGGGGCATTTTTTCGTTTTGTATCCAACATGATGATGCTGACGCTTTGCCCATGGCGCAACCGATGGATGGGCAGCCGGACACGGCGGCGATCACCGCCGTCGACCATGTGGTGGTGCAAACCAAAAGCGCCGAAGCGGCGAAAAGATTTTATGGCGAGCAATTGGGCATTCGTCTGGCCTTGGAGCAGGACGTGCCGCAATGGGGTGGCACGCAGCTTTTCTTTCGCACCAATTCCATGAGTGTCGAAGTAATGGCAAGCGACAAAGCCGGCGATGAAGACAGCCTTTGGGGGCTGGCGCTGAAGACAGATGATATTGCGGCGACACAAGCGCGCCTCGCCAAGGCCGATATCGCTGTGTCAGAAGTGCGCGAGGGACGCAAATCCGGCACCAAGGTCTGCACTGTCAAATCGCATTGCGCGCAAGTCCCGACGCTGCTTATCGAGCATCCGACCGGATAATCTGTCACTCGGCGGCGCGGGCCAAACGGTCGTTGATCGCCTCACCCAAGCCGTCTTGAGGGATCGGCATAATGGCCAGCGTCTTGCCGGCCGCTTGGGCCGCTGCATCGGCGGCGTGCAGCATGGCAAACAAATTGGCGGCGGCCTCGCTCAGCTCGGCCGCAGCACTGAGATTTGCATAACAGCTCGCCGCATCCGGCCCGAAACCGATCAGCAACTCTTTATCGCTTGCGGTCTCTGCATTGAGACGCAGGGCCGTTTGCGGTGCGTAATGGCGCGCCAAGCGGCCCGGTGCCAGCTTCGCCTCGGCGTCTTGGTGTTCAGGCAGCACGGCCAGTTTTTGCCCCAGCACATGCTCGATATCGGCCCGCGCCAACCCGCCGGCGCGCAACCAAAGCGGCGTGTCGCCGAGACAGCCTATAATGGTCGACTCCAATCCAATGGTGCAGGCCCCGCCATCCAATACGTCAATATCGGGTAGCCCTGCTGCGACATGTGCGGGCGTGCTGGGGCTGAGACGCCCCGACGGATTGGCGCTGGGCGCAACCAATGGCGCGTCAAAGGCCGACAGTAGAGCCTGTGCGGTTTCATGCGCAGGGATGCGAATGGCCAGCGTATCGAGCCCGGCCGAGGCCAGCGGGTCGACCGGACAATCATCGCGCCGCGGCACGACCAATGTGAGCGGACCCGGCCAGAACGCCGCCGCGAGCTTTTGGGCAGTCGCGTCGAACACGCCAAGCCTTTCGGCCATGGCCATATCCGCCACATGGCAGATAAGCGGGTTGAAGCTGGGGCGATTTTTCAGCGTGTAAATTTTGGCAATCGCCGCGCCCGACCGCGCATCCGCCGCCAGCCCGTAAACTGTCTCGGTCGGCAGGCCAATAGCGTCGCCCTGATTTAACTGCGCGACGCAACGCGCCAGTCCGGCGGCATTGGGCGCAACAATAGCCATATTATTTTTTGGCCGCTCTTTTAGCGGGCGCTCTTTTAGCTGGGGCTTTTTTCGCAGCCGGTTTTTTTGCAACCGGTTTGGACGCGGGCTTTTTCGCAGCCGGTTTGGGCGCCGCTTTAGCCGGTGCTTTTTTAGCGGCAGGCGCTTTTTTGGCCGCAGGCGCTTTTTTGGCGGCGTCTTTCTTCGGCCCGCTTGTGCGCGTCAACAGATTATCCGGAATGAAGTTCAGCACAAAGGCGACCAGACGATAGACCCAGCCATTAATGACCACCGGCCCCTTGCCCTGAATAACCGTGACATGGCTTTCGCGCACCACGCTGGGGCCTTGCAGCCAGATAAATTTCGGCAGCCGGTTCATCGCTTCGCGCGTGCCGGCGACATCGTGAATTTCGGTATAAGTATAGCCCGGGCAGGCGGCGACAATATTGACGCCTTGGGGCTTGTATTCCTGATACAGGCTTTGGCTCAGAATTTTAACATAGGATTTAATCGGCGCGTAAAGCGCATCCGATGTGCTGCCCGGCAGGAACGCCGCGGCCGAGGCGATATTGACAATATAGCCATGGCCTTTCTGGGCCATACCGGGTGCGAACAGATAGCACAGCTCGGTCACGGCGGTGAGCATGCATTGGATCATCGCCGCGCGCGCCGTCCATTTATGCTTGGTAAAGCGTCCGGTCAGACTGTAACCGGCATTATTGACCAGATAATCAATATGGATTTTGCGCTTTTTGATCTCCGCCGCCAGCTTGCTCGGTGTTTCCGGTTTTTCCAAATCGGCGGGCAGCACGGTGACGTTAATATTGAAGGCTTTTTCCAATTCCTTGGCCAGCTTATTGAGGCGCGGTGTACGGCGCGCCGTCAGCACGAGATCATAATTACGGGCGGCCAGATAGCGCGCATAATCGCGCCCAATACCCGCCGATGCGCCGGTAATCAGGGCTGTGCCCGCTTTTTCTTGTGTCATGCCCGCCATAATTTGCTCTCCAATTGCACTCAACTTCATATCACCATAAGGTGTTAGCAAGTTGAGGAATCAAAGCCAAGCCCCATTGGGCGGTAAGGGTTATTGTGAGCGAAATAAACAAAGGCGCCGCGAAGGCGCATGGTCTGCGCTATCCGTTTGAAAGCCTGCCTGAGATGGGCAAGCCGATAGAAGTGGGTGACGGTGTTTTTTGGGCGCGTATGACGCTGCCTTTTGCGCTCGACCATATTAATGTATGGCTGTTGCAAGATGGCGATGGCTATGCAGTGGTTGATACATGCGTCGATATGGAAATCTCGCGCGCCCATTGGGAGGCCTTGTTTGACGGTTTTATGCAAGGCAAGCCGATTACCAAAGTGATTGTCACCCATATGCACCCCGACCATGTCGGCTTGGCCGGGTGGTTGGTCGAGCGATTTGATGCGCCGTTTTATATGTCGCGCACGGATTATCTCATGTGCCGCGCCATGGCCGGCGATACCGGCAAGCAAGCGCCTGAAGAGGCCATTCGGTTTTACCGCGCTGCCGGTTTTAACGAGGAAGCGCTGGATCGATATCGCGCCCGATTTGGCGGTTTTGGCGAGGCGATTTTTCCGCTGCCGCAAGCCTATCGCCGTCTGAAGCAGGGCGATAGCTTGCGTATCGGCGATGCCGATTGGCATATTGAAGTCGGCTCAGGCCATGCGCCGGAGCATATTTGCCTGTATAGCCCGCAGAAGAAATTGCTGATTTCCGGCGATCAGGTCATCCCGCGTATTTCGTCGATTGTGTCGTTGTTTCCAACAGAGCCGCGCGCCAATCCGTTGCAGGATTGGATCGATAGTTGCGCCCGGCTGAAGCGCGATCTGCCCGATGATATGCTGGTACTGCCGGCGCATAATGAACCGTTTTACGGTCTGCATGCGCGGTTGCAGGCGCTGATCGACGGGCATGAAAAAGCGCTCATCCGACTGCATGAATTATGCGCCGAGCCGCGTAAGGCGGTGGACGGTAAAATTTTCTCAACGCTGTTTAAGCGCAAAATTACCCGCGAGGTGTTTTTTATGGCGACCGGCGAGAGCCTCGCCCATCTCATGTGTCTGGTGCATCGCGGCAAGTTAGCGATGGATTTTGACGAAAACGGCGTATGTTACTTCAAACAGGCGGCGTAAAGGAGAGGCACGTGTCTGGGACCGATAAGATTGAGATTGCGGAAGATATTCAACAATTGAGTTTTGAGCAGGCATTGAGCGAGCTTGAAACCATTGTCGACCGTCTCGAAACCGGCGATGTGGCGCTTGAGGAATCGATTGAGATTTATCAGCGCGGGGCGCAATTGCGCGCTTATTGCGACGAAAAGCTGAAAAGCGCACAGGCACGTATCGAAAAAATCACCGGCGATGGTAGCGGCACAGCGCCATTGGATGCCGACTGATTATGTCCTCTTTCCAAACAGCGCGCCAAAATGCCGTAACCGGCGTCAACTCGCTATTGGACACGATTTTAAAACTGCCCGATGGGCCGGAAAGCTGGCTGGTCGAGGCCATGCGCTATTCGGCATTGGATGGCGGCAAGGGGTTTCGCCCGTTTTTATGCACCGCCTCGGCGGCGCTGTTTAAGGTTGATGAGGCGCGCGCGTTACGCGCCGCCGCCGCGATCGAAGCCGTGCATTGCTATTCGCTGATCCATGACGACCTGCCGGCGATGGATGATGATGATATGCGCCGTGGTCGTCCCAGCCTGCACAAAGCCTATGACGAGGCGACGGCGATTTTGGCGGGCGACGCGCTGCTGACGCTGGCCTTTGAACTTCTGGCCGATGAGGCAACGCATGACGATGCCGAGATTCGCCTGAAACTGGTCAGCGGTCTGGCCCGCGCGGCGGGGATGAACGGTATGGTCGGCGGGCAGACGATTGATGTGCTGTCGCCCGATTTGCAGCTCGATGCAGGTGGGCTGACGCGGTTGCAAAAAATGAAAACCGGGGCGTTGATTTCCTATGCGGTTGAGGCCGGCTCGCTTTTGGGCAAAGCGGGCGATGCGCAACACCACGCTTTGGTCAATTACGCGCATGATGTCGGTCTGGCCTTTCAAATCGCCGATGATGTGCTGGATGTCGAGGGCGCGACAGACGCGCTTGGCAAGACGGTCGGCAAGGATGCTGTCGAGGGCAAGGTCACCTTTGCCTCCTTGCTGGGCGTTGAGCGGGCCCGCGATCAGGCGCGCTCTTTAGTCGATCAAGCGATCAATCATTTGGATATTTTCGGTCCCGAAGCCGATGCTCTGCGACAAGCTGCCGAGTTTGTGATTCAGCGTCAAAACTGATAAACAGGCGGGAAAGGAAAAGGCTATGAGCAGATTACTTGACCGTATCCACCGCCCCGCAGATGTGCGGCAATTATCCAAGGCCGATCTCGGTCCATTGGCCGATGATGTGCGCGCCGAAATGATTTCTGCCGTGTCGGAAACCGGCGGTCATTTGGGCGCCGGTCTGGGTGTGGTCGAGCTGACGGTGGCGCTGCATTATGTGTTTGATACGCCTGATGACCGCATTATCTGGGATGTCGGCCACCAAGCCTATCCGCATAAAATCCTTACTGAACGGCGTGACCGCATGCGGACGCTGCGCCAAGGCGGTGGCCTTTCCGGTTTCACCAAGCGCGGCGAAAGCCAATATGACCCGTTTGGCGCGGGCCATAGTTCGACCTCGATTTCTGCCGGTCTCGGCATGGCGGCGGCGCGCGATTTATCGGGCGGCGATAATAATGTTGTTGCCGTAATTGGCGATGGCGCGCTCAGCGCCGGCATGGCCTATGAGGCGATGAATAATGCCGGTGCCATGGATAGCCGCATGGTGGTTATTCTGAACGATAATGATATGTCGATTGCGCCGCCGGTCGGCGCGATGAGCGCCTATCTGGCGCGTATCTTGTCGGGCGGCACATATCGCTCATTCCGTCGCCTGCTGAAAGATATTGCCGGCTATTTGCCCGACAGTCTCAAAGAGCGCGCGCGACAGGTTGAAGAATATACACGCGGGTTCATGACCGGTGGCACCTTGTTTGAGGAGATGGGTTTTTATTATGTCGGGCCGATTGACGGGCATAATCTCGACCATTTGCTGCCCGTTTTGGAAAACGTCAAAAAGATGAAAAACGGCCCTGTGCTTATTCATGTGGTGACCAAAAAGGGCCATGGCTACGCGCCCGCCGAAGCCTCGGCAGATAAATATCACGGCGTCTCGAAGTTTAATGTGGTGACGGGCGAGCAGCAGAAAGCCAAGCCAAGCGCGCCGAGCTATACCGGTGTATTTGCCGAAGCACTGATCGATGAAGCGTCGCGCGACGACAAAATCGTCGCTATTACCGCTGCCATGCCGTCGGGCACGGGGCTGGATAAATTCGCGCAAGCCTATCCCGAACGCACATTTGATGTCGGCATTGCCGAGCAGCACGCGGTCACTTTTGCCGCCGGTATGGCGACCGAGGGCTATAAGCCCTTTGCCGCGATTTACTCGACCTTTTTGCAGCGTGCCTATGACCAAGTGGTGCATGATGTCGCCATTCAAAATCTGCCTGTGCGCTTCGCCATTGACCGCGCCGGTCTGGTCGGTGCCGATGGGCCGACCCATGCCGGCTCCTTCGACAATGCCTATCTCGGCACATTGCCGAATATGGTGATGATGGCGGCGGCTGATGAGGCTGAGTTGAAACATATGGTGGCAACGCAAGCCGCCTTTGATGAACACCCGACAGCTTTGCGCTATCCACGCGGTGAGGGGCTGGGCATCGACATGCCAAAACAGGGCCAAGTGCTGGAAATCGGTAAGGGCCGTATGATCCGTGAGGGCGGGCGCATTTGTCTGCTCTCTTATGGCACACGCCTGCACCAAGCTGAGCTGGCGGCCGACCAATTGGACGCGCAGGGCTTTTCGACCAGCGTTGTCGATGCGCGTTTTATGAAGCCGCTCGACGAGACGCTGATTTGTGACATGGCGCGCCAACACGATATTCTCATCACGCTTGAGGAAGGCGCGATAGGCGGCTTTGGCAGTCATGTGATGAACCTGCTGGCCAATCAAGGCCTGCTGGATGGCGCGTTGAAATGCCGGAGCTTGACCCTGCCGGATATTTACATCGACCATGACAGCCCGGCCGCCATGTATGATCGCGCCGGTCTCAATGCCGCGCAAATCGTTGCGACGGTAAAGGGTCTATTGGGCACGGATGGCGCGCAGCTTGAGATTGCGCCGACCCTGGGCGCATAGGCCGCATGGCTGAGGAGGGCGGCAAAGCGCGGCTCGACCAGCATCTCGTATCACTTGGATTATTTGAAAGCCGCGCACAGGCCGCCGCTGCCGTTAAGGCGGGGCAGGTGCAGGTCAATGGCGCGATTGCGCGCAAAGCCGCACAAACCGTTTTCGCGCATGACAATATTGAAGCGCAAGCCGCACACGGGTTTGTCTCGCGCGGCGGGCTGAAGCTCGAAAAAGGGCTGGCGCATTTCGGCTATAAGCCTGACGATAAAATACTCGTCGATATCGGCGCTTCAACCGGCGGCTTCACAGATGTGGCGCTGCAAAACGGCGCGGCGCATGTTTTTGCGCTGGATGTCGGGCATGGCCAATTGCACCCGCGCATCGCAGCGGATGCGCGCGTTACCAATTTGGAAAAACATAATGCGCGCGACGCCGAAGCGGGCTGGTTTGCGCTGCCACCGCAGGCGCTGGTCTGCGATGTCAGTTTCATTTCTTTAAAACTGGCACTGGATAAATTGCTGGCACTGGTCGCGCCCGGCGGCTGGGCGATTATGCTCATCAAACCGCAATTTGAAGTCGGCAAGGCAGGGCTCGGCAAAAACGGCGTGGTCAGCGATGCGGGCGCGCGCCAAGCCGTGTGTGACGATATTGCTGCTTGGCTCGGCGCGCATGCATCGGGTTGGCAGGTTGACGGCATTGTCGAAAGCCCGATTACCGGCCCGCAGGGCAATGTCGAATTTCTGCTCGGCGCACGCAAGAAATAGCAAAAAAAAGCCCGCGCCGGTGACACAATGGTCTCCCGGCGCGGGCCTGATTAAAGATGAAAGCGCTTTACCCTTCCAGCGACGCGTCCCATTGGCCAAGCGCGGCCAGACCGTTCATTTTCGCGCGATGCGCGAAAGCGGCTTGCGCGGCAGGGACATTGGCGGCTTCCCCGCCCCAAGCCTTGAGCGGCGCAGCCTGCAGCGCGCGACCATAAGAAAAGCTCAGCTTCCATGGCAGGCCGCCGATTTTATTCATGGCGTCGAGATGCGCCGTGGCATCCACATCGGATTGGCCGCCGGATAGGAAGACAATGCCCGGCACCGCTTCCGGCACGCATTTTTTGAAGCAATCAATGGTCATTTCCGCGACTTGCGCCATATCGGCCTGCACCGCGTTCTCGGTGCCCGATACGACCATATTCGGTTTCAGGATCGAGCCTTCCAAATGTACGCCTTGCTCTGCCATTTGCGCGTAAAGCGCGTTCAGCGCAGCGCTGGTGACGTCATAACAGCGCTCGACCGAATGGCCGCCATCCATGATGACTTCCGGCTCGACGATCGGCACAATGCCTGCTTCCTGACACAGGGCGGCATAGCGTGCCAGCGCATGGGTGTTGGCGGTGAGGCAGGCCGACGAGGGGGCGGTGTCGGTGATGTTCAAGACGGCGCGCCATTTGGCAAAGCGGGCGCCCAAATCGTGATATTCAGCAAGGCGCTCGCGCAGACCGTCAAGGCCTTCGGTTACCATTTCGCCCGCATGACCGGCCAAGTCCTTGGCGCCCATATCGACCTTAATGCCCGGAATGGAACCGGTATCGGTGATGAGCTGTGCCAGTGGTGTGCCGTCAGCGGCTTTCTGGCGCAGCGTTTCATCATATAAAATCACACCGGAAATATTTTCCTGCATGGCCTCGACCGTGCGGAACAGCATTTCGCGATAATCGCGGCGGCTATCCTCGGTCGACTCGACATTGATGGAATCGAAACGTTTTTTGATGGTGCCGGTGCTTTCATCGGCCGCCAAAAGGCCTTTGCCGTCTGCCACCATGGCATTGGCGATATTCTCAAGAGCTTGTTTATTCACGTCTTTGTCCTCCGTGTCTTTCGTTTAGTGTGCGTTTAGCGCGGCCACGCCGGGAAGTGTCTTGCCCTCCAGCCATTCCAAAAACGCACCGCCGGCGGTCGAGACGTAAGAAAACGCCTCGCCCGCGCCGGCATGGTTCAAAGCGGCAACCGTATCGCCACCGCCGGCAACGGACGTCAATTGTCCGGCCTTGGTGCGGGCGGCGGCGTGTTGTGCAGCTTTATTGGTCGCCTTGTCAAAAGGCGGTATCTCAAACGCGCCCAAAGGCCCGTTCCAAATCAGGGTTGCGGCACCGTCAAAAGCGGCGCAAATATCGGCCACTGCATCGGGACCGGCATCGAGTATCATTTGCCCGTCTGGCACCTCCTGCGCGTTGACAATCTCGGCTGTCTGACCGGCGGCAAAAGCCGGTGCAATGGCGGCATCGCGCGGCAGCAGGATGGTGCAGCCTTGCTTTTCAGCTTCGGCCATTATGGCGCGTGCCGTATCCAGCATGGCGTCCTCGCACAAAGAAGTGCCAATGGCGTGGCCCTGCGCGGCGAGAAACGTATTGGCCATGCCGCCGCCAATTACCAAAGTGTCGACCTTGGCTGACAAATTGCCCAAAAGGTCGAGCTTGGTGGAGATTTTCGCACCGCCGACAACCGCTACAAGCGGGCGTTTCGGTTCGCCCAAAGCGGCCTGCAACGCCTCTAGCTCAGCCTGCATGGCGCGGCCGCAATAGGTCGGCAGATGTTTGGTAATGCCATGCGTCGACGCGTGGGCGCGGTGCGCGGCAGAAAAGGCGTCATTGATATAAGCGTCGCCGCACGCGGCCAGAGCGGCAGCAAAATCTGCATCATCGGCTTCTTCACCGGCATGAAAACGCGTGTTTTCCAGCACGCAAATCCCGCCCTCATCGAGACCGCTCAGGGCGTCTGCGGCGGCCTCGCCAATGCAATCCGGCGCAAAGGTCACCGGCTTGTCCAGCAATGTGGCAAGCGCTTGCGCAACGGGTGCCAGGCTCATCTCGGCGACACGCCGGCCTTTCGGTCGACCGAAATGCGACAGGATGCCGATGCGATAGCCATGCGCCGAAAGCTGCGTCAGCGTCGGGATGAGGCGCTCGAGACGGGTCGCATCGCGTACCGCGCCGGTCTCATCCAAAGGAACGTTTAAATCGGCCCGCACCAAAACCACGGATCCGGCAGCCTGTGCGGCCGCCAGATCATCAAGGGTCTTAAACTCATTCATTCAAATTAACCGAGCTTGCCCATGGCGACGGCCGTGTCGCTCATGCGATTGGCGAAGCCCCATTCATTATCGTACCAGCTCAGCACACGCACCAGCTTGCCATCGACGATTTGCGTTTGCGTCAGGTCAAAATTGGATGAATGCGGGTTATGGTTGAAATCGATTGAGACCAGCGGCTCATCGCACACACCCAGCACGCCTTTGAGCGGACCCTTGGCGGCTTTCATAATGGCGGCATTAATTTCTTCGACCGTGGTTTTCTTTTTCGCTTCAAACACCAAATCGATCATTGAGACATTCGGTGTCGGCACACGCACGGCCGTACCGTCCAGCTTGCCGGCCAATTCCGGCAGCACCAGACCGACCGCTTTGGCGGCACCGGTCGAGGTCGGGATCATGGACAGCGACGCTGCGCGGGCGCGGCGCGGGTCGGAATGCAGCGTATCAACCGTGCGTTGGTCGCCGGTGAAAGCGTGAACGGTCGTCATATAGCCGCGCGCAATGCCGCAGGTTTTGTCCAGCACTTGCGCCACCGGGGCGAGACAATTGGTTGTGCATGAGGCGTTGGAAACGATTTTATGGCTCTTGCGCAATTTCTTGTCATTGACACCATAAACCACGGTCAGGTCGGCTCCCGAGGCCGGGGCTGAGACCAGCACGCGTTTGGCACCGGCTTCAATATGCTTACCGGCGGTTTCTTGTGTGGTGAATAGGCCGGTGCATTCCAGCGCAATATCGACACCCATTTTTCCCCAAGGCAGATTGGCCGGATCGCGTTCGGCGATGACTTTAATGCCCTTACCACCGACATTAATGCCGGTTTTTGTGGCCTTCACGGCGGCAGGCAGCGTGCCGTGCACACTGTCATATTTCAGCATATGGGCATTGTCTTCAATGCTGCCGAGATCATTAATGGCGACGACATTAATGTCTTTGCGCCCGCTTTCGATAATGCCGCGCAGCACCAGACGTCCAATGCGTCCAAATCCGTTAATTGCTACATTCACTGCCATGATTTTTCTCCTTCGAATGGGTTAGGCGAGCGCTTTTTGCGCTGCTGACACAACGGCTTCCGCCGTAATGCCGAAATGTTTAAACAATTGGTCAGCCGGTGCGCTGGCCCCGAAATCATCCATACCGATGAAAATATCCTGCGGCCGCAAATAGCGGTCCCAGCTCATTTGAATGGCCGCTTCGACCGCAATCCGCACCGCCGTGTCGCCAAGAATATCGGCTTTGGCGGCGGCGTTTTGCTGTTCGAATAATTCCATGCAGGGCACGGAGACAACCCGTGTGCCGATACCGGCCTGCTCGAGTTCTTCGCGCGCTTGCATGGCAATCGAGACTTCCGAACCCGACGCCATAATCGTGACTTGCGGGTCTTTGCCCCCGGCCGCCAGCTCATAGGCCCCATGGGCGCAGACATTACGTTCTTCATAAGTGCGCACGGTCGGCAGACCTTGACGCGTCAGGGCCAGCACACTTGGCGCGGTTTCCAATTTCAGTGCCAATTGCCAGCATTCCAAGGTCTCAATCGCGTCAGCCGGACGGAATACATAAGTGTTCGGAATGGCGCGCAGAGCCGACATATGCTCGACCGGCTGGTGCGTTGGGCCGTCTTCGCCAAGGCCGATACTGTCATGCGTCAGCACATGAATGGTGCGCTGCTGCATCAGCGCCGATAAGCGAATGGCGGGGCGAGAATAATCCGAAAACACAAGGAATGTACCCGAATAGGGAATGAAGCCGCCATGCAGCGCCATGCCGTTCATGGCTGCTGCCATGCCGTGCTCGCGAATGCCCCAATGGATAAATTGGCCGCCATAATTATCAGCCTGCACGGCGCTTTGCACGGGCGTTCTTGTATTGTTGGAGCCGGTCAAATCGGCCGAGCCGCCGATCATTTCCGGTACATGCGGCACCAGTGCTTTCAGCACTTCTTCGGAGGATTTGCGCGTTGCCCAGCCGGGTTTTTCTTCGGCCAATTGCTTTTTGAAACTGTCGACCGCCTCGTCGAGGCCTTCGGGCAGATCACCGGCTACGACGCGCTCAAAGCGGTTTTTGGTCTCGGCCGATTGCGCGCCCAGGCGTTCTTCCCAAGCTTTGCGGGTCGAGGCATGGGCGCGGCCGGCCATGCGCCAGGCATCCAACACATCGGACGGCACCTCAAAAGCGCCATGCGACCAGCCCAGCTGTTCGCGGGTCAGGCCGATTTCTTCATCGCCCAAAGGTGCGCCATGCACACCGCTTGTGCCGGCCTTATTGGGCGAGCCAAAGCCGATTTGTGTTTTGCACGAAATCAGGCTCGGCTTATCGCTTTTGCGCGCCGCGGCAATGGCTTTTTCAATGGCGTCCGTATCGTGTCCGTCAATGCGCACCGTATCCCAACCGGCGGCGTCAAAACGGCCCAACGCATCACCGGTCTCGGCCAGCGACAGCGGCCCGTCAATCGAGATGTCATTGTCATCATATAAAACGATAAGGCGCGAGAGCTGCATATGGCCGGCAATCGAAATGGCTTCGTGGCTGATGCCCTCCATCAAATCGCCATCTGAGGCGATGACGTAAGTATAATGATCGACCAAATCATCGCCGAATTGCGCGTTCATCATGCGCTCGGCCAGCGCCATGCCGACCGCGGTAGAGATGCCTTGGCCGAGCGGGCCGGTCGTGGTTTCGATACCGGCAGCATGGCCATATTCCGGGTGACCGGCCGTGCGCGCGCCGAGCTGGCGGAAGTTTTTAATCTCTTCCAATGTCATATCGGCAAAGCCGACCAGATAATGCAGCGCATATTGCAGCATGGAGCCGTGACCGGCTGACAGGATAAAACGATCACGATCCGGCCAGTTCGGCGCCAGCGGATCGATTTTCAGAAATTTCGTATACAGCACAGTGGCGATATCGGCAGCCCCCATGGGCAGACCCGGGTGACCGGAATTGGCGGCTTGCACAGCGTCCATGGACAGCGCGCGAATGGCATTGGCCATGTCGGTGAGCGGGGCAGTGACCCCAGCGGTCGGATTTTCGGATTGATTGGCGTCAGACATGTAAAGTTCCTCTAACCTACGGGGCTCTCACGCTAAGGAAACGCCCGCTTTTGCGGCCTGTCTAATTTGGGCGCACAATGCCCCCGTGACCTGATAGAGTCAATGCCAGATTCGGTTTCGCGAGTCTTTGATAAACGCGCTGGCCATGACCCGAAACTGTGGCTATCTTTAGAAGCGGTAAGAGGTAGATCATGCAGAAAATTCGACCGGCCCTCGAGCGGCTCAATACGGCGTTGGACAAGCTTGCCAAGCAACAAAAGAAAATGGCGCAAAATGGCGGTGATATGGTCGGTAAACAGGCCGAAATTGACGCTTTGGCGCTGCAATGCGCGCATTTGCGCGCCGATATATCAGCGCTGAAAAAGCAAAAACAGGCGCTGCAGAGCAACCAAAAGCGGGTCAGCACACAAGTCGATAAAGCGATGCGCCAGATCGACGAAATTCTCGGCGAGGCATAGGGGGCCGCAATGGCAGAAATGACGATTTCCATCAATTCTCGGCCTTTCCAAATCATGTGCCGTGATGGCGATGAGCCTGAAGTGACCAAGCTGGCCGAGGATTTGGCCGAGCGCGTGGCGCTGCTGAAAAAAACCGCGCCGCGTGCCGGTGACAGCCATTTATTGGTGCTGGCCGGGCTGATGCTGGCCAGCGAATTGCGCGATATCCGCCGCGATATCGAAGTCATTCGCGACGATGTCTCGAAAGCCGGGGCGGCGCGGACTGATTTGACCTCGAAAATGGACGAGATGGAAGACGCAGTCGCCGCCGCTTTGACCCTGGCAGCCGAGAAAGTCGAAAACCTCATTGAGCCGACGGACGAGGCACAATAAGACAGATAAGCGTGACGAATGCGCCTTGAGCGTTTATAGCTAGGGCAGGAACTGCCCGATGCGACAATTGCTCATTACGCTCGGGGCCTTACGATTCTCTAGGGAACTGTCCCTGAGGCGGGCTGCGGCCTGCTCCACACGGTGCCCACCTACTTATGTAGGTCTCCGAGGATCCCGCAATTGACGGTCGTGGCGGTTCTGCTCTTTCTCAAAGCCGGAGTTTCACGCATATGGATAGGGACGAAAAGCAGGCTTTGCGCGACACGCTGATCGCCGCCCGCAAGGCGCATCATGGCGCGCATGGTGCCGCTGCGGCCGCGGCCTTGCCGGCGCATATGGCGGCGCTGCATTTACCCCCCGAAAGCACGATCGGCGCTTATCTGCCGATTGGCAGCGAGTTGGATATCCGTCCGCTTATGGCGGCGCTGGTGTCTGCCGGACATGATTTATGCTTGCCCGTCTGCCTTGAAAAGGACGCTGCCGTGGGTTTTCGGCGCTACCAAATCGGCGATGCCTTGGCGCCGGATGCGATGGGCATTGAAGCGCCTTTGGCGGTTGCCGAAACCGTGCGGCCCGCCCTTGTGCTGCTGCCGCTTTTGGGGTTTGACCGAGCCGGTATGCGGCTTGGGCGCGGCGGTGGCTATTATGACCGCACATTGGCCGGTTTGCGCGCCAGCGGCTCGATGATGGCCTGCGGCATCGCCTATGCGATGCAAATGGTTGACAAATGCCCGAGCGCGCCGCATGACCAAGCCTTGGATATGGTGATGACCGAGCAGGGCGTCACGCGATTTGAACGGGACCGGTAATGCGACTTTTGTTTCTGGGCGATATAATGGGACGCGCCGCGCGCGAGGCGGTGATGCGGCAGGTGCCGATGCTGCGTACGCAATATGGCCTCGATTTTGTTGTGGTGAATGGCGAGAACAGCGCCGGCGGTTTCGGCATCACGCCGGATATTGCCGAGGCGCTTTTTGACGCCGGGGTTGATGTTATCTCGACCGGCAATCATGTCTGGGACCAGCAAAGTATTTCCGGCTATATCGCCGATGAGCCGCGGCTCTTGCGGCCGGTCAATTTTCCGGCCGGCACACCGGGGCGCGGTGTCGGCTTGTATGATGTCGGCGATAAGCGTGTTCTGGTCATTAATGTGATGGGCCAGCTTTTCATGGAATCGCTGGACGAGCCTTTCGCGGCGATTGAGCGCGAGCTTGCGGCGTGCCCGCTTGGCGATGTGGCCGATGCGATTATTGTCGATGTGCATGCTGAGGCGACATCTGAGAAAATGGCCATGGGGCATTTTTGCGACGGTCGCGCCAGCCTTGTGGTCGGCACGCATACCCATGTGCCGACGGCGGATGCGCAAATCTTGCCCAATGGCACGGCCTATCAAACCGATGCAGGCATGTGCGGCGATTATGATAGCGTTATCGGCATGGAAAAAGACGAACCGGTCAATCGTTTCGTCACCAAATTGCGCGGTGGCCGCTTTGGCCCGGCACAAGGCACACCGACCCTGTGCGGCGTCATTGTCGAAACCGACAACACGACCGGCAAGGCAAGCGCCATTCACCCTATTCGTATCGGCGGCAGGCTTTCTTCTGCCGCGCCGACATTGTAAACTGAAACAACAGAATCTTTTGGAGCTTACACATGGCAGGCCATTCAAAGTTTAAAAATATTCAGCACCGCAAAGGCGCGCAGGATAAAAAGCGCGCCAAGATTTTTGCCCGTCTGACGAAAGAAATCATGGTGGCGGCCAAAATGGGCATGCCCGACCCGGACGCCAATCCGCGTTTGCGCACTGCCGTCTTGGCGGCGCGCGCGCAAAACATGCCGAAAGACAATATTGAACGCGCCATTAAAAAGAGTTCGGATGACGCCGATACGAATTATGAAGAAGTGCGCTATGAGGGCTTCGGCCCGGGCGGCATTGGCGTGATTGTCGAAACGCTGACCGATAATCGCAATCGCACGGCGGCGGAAGTGCGGTCTACTTTTTCCAAAAATGGCGGCAATCTCGGTGAGACCGGCTCGGTGTCATTTATGTTTGATCGCGTCGGCGCGATTGAATTTGAGGCCGATGTGGCAGATGCTGAAGCGGTGTTTGAAGCGGCGATTGAAGCCGGTGCTGAGGATGTCGACAGTTCCGATGACGGACATGAAATTATCTGCGCCTCGGATGAATTGCACAATGTCGTAACCGCTTTGGCCGATAGTCTGGGCGAGCCGCGCGCCGCGTCAATTATTTGGCGGGCGCAAAATGATATTGCCGTAGACGGCGAAGCAGCCGAAAAAGTAGTTAAGCTGGTCGACGCGTTGGACGATGTCGACGATGTGCAAAACGTATATGCCAATTTCGATATTTCCGATGAGGTGCTGGAGCAGCTCTCGGCATAAGCGAAGGCCGAAGGAGCGGCAGTGACGAGCGAGACACGACGCCTGATAGGACTGGATCCGGGTCTGCGGTTCACCGGCTGGGGCGTCGTCGATATGCGCGGCACAAAACTCACCCATATTGCGAATGGCGCAGTGCGCTCCGATGCCAAATGCAGTTTGGCCGAGCGGCTTTTGCAACTCGAGCAGGGGCTGGCCCAAGTGTTTGATGCTTATGTGCCGCAATTTGCCGCCGTCGAGCAAACTTTCGTCAATCGCGACGGCGCCGCGACGCTGAAGCTCGGCCAAGCGCGTGCGGTCTGTCTTCTGGAGCCGGCGCGGCGCGGCATCAGTGTTGCCGAATATGCGCCGAATTTCATCAAACGCAGTGTCACCGGCTCGGGCCATGCAGATAAGGGTCAGATCAACGCCATGGTCACCATGTTATTGCCGCAAGCCGATATCGCCAATGAGCACGCCGCCGACGCGCTGGCCATTGCCATCACATTGGCCCATGCCGGCGATTTTGGCGGCAAAATGCAGGCGGCGATTGCGCGCGCCGAGGCAAAAGGAGCGATCATATGATTGGACGTTTGCGCGGCCGTGTCGATGGGCGCGGCGAAAATTGGGTACTGATTGATGTTGGCGGCGTCGGCTATATGGTCGAGGGCTCGGCCCGCATGATGGAAAATCTACCGGCCGATGGTGAGGCTGTCAGTCTGGCGATTGAAACCTATGTGCGCGAAGACCAGTTTCGCCTGTTCGGTTTTTTGAGCGAGCAGGAGCGGAGCTGGTTCAAATTGCTGATGGGGGTGCAAGGCGTCGGCGCGAAAGTGGCGCTGGCCATTCAGGGCGTTTTATCGGAGGCCGATTTGGCGGCAGCCGTGGCCGCCGAAGATAAAGCCATGGTAGCGCGCGCGCCGGGTGTCGGCCCGAAAGTGGCGCAACGCATTGTGCAGGAATTGAAAGACAAAGTGCCGGAAGCGCAATTTATCGCCGCCGGTGCGGTGGCCGGTGGCGAGGCCGGTGAGGCCGGTAAGGCGTTGAGCGAAGCCATGTCCGCGCTGACCAATTTGGGCTATCAACGCGCTCAAGCCAATACGGCGCTCATGGCCGCGCGCGGCAAATTAGGCGATGAGGCTGACAGCGTCGAAGCGCTTATTCGTGCCGCCCTGAAGGAGCTTGCCTGATGAGCGATGAGCGATTGATCGATCAAAATCTGCAAAGCGAGGATGTCGATACGGCGATGCGCCCGAAAACGCTGGACAGTTTTATCGGCCAGAAAAAGGGCCGCGAAAACTTGTCGATTTTTATCGAGGCGGCAAAAAAACGCGGCGACGCGCTTGATCATGTGTTGCTGGCCGGCCCGCCCGGTCTCGGTAAAACCACCTTGGCGCAAATCGTGGCGCGCGAATTGGGGGCGGGCTTTCGCTCTACGTCGGGGCCGGTGATTTCGAAAGCCGGTGATTTGGCAGCGCTGCTGACCAATCTCGAGCCGCATGATGTGCTGTTCATTGACGAGATACACCGCCTCAGCCCGGCCGTTGAGGAAGTGTTGTATCCGGCAATGGAGGATTTTGAACTCGACCTGATTATCGGTGAAGGCCCGGCGGCGCGCTCGGTAAAAATCGATCTGCCGCCTTTCACACTGGTTGGCGCAACAACGCGCACGGGCTTGTTGACCACCCCCTTGCGCGACCGCTTCGGTATCCCGATCTATCTCGGCTTTTATACTGATGACGAGCTTGAATTCATCGTGCGCCGCAATGCTGAGCTGATGGGGCTGCAGATGAGCGATGACGGTGCGCGCGAGATTGCTTCCAGGGCGCGCGGCACGCCGCGTGTCGCCGGTCGCCTGCTGCGCCGCGTGCGCGATTTTGCCAATGTCGAAAATGCCGTCATGGTCGATGCCAAGCTGGCCGATGCGGCGCTCGGGCGTCTCGATGTCGATAAGGCCGGGCTGGACGGCTTGGACCGGCGTTATCTGACTGTTGTGGCGGAAAAATTCATCGGCGGGCCGGTCGGTATCGAAACGCTGGCGGCGGCTTTGGGCGAACCGCGCGATGCGCTGGAGGATATTGTCGAGCCGTTTTTGATCCAGCTCGGTTTTGTCAATCGCACACCGAGGGGGCGTGTGTTAATGCCGGTGGCCTTCACCCATTTGGGGCTCGACGCCCCGACCAGTGCGCATGATGCGGCGGCGGATCTATTCGACGATAGAGGCTGACAGCCCCTATTTTTTGCACAGCGAATTATAAATCACCGACCATTCTTCAATATTATCTCGGTTAAAAGCGATTTGCTTGGCCGCATAGCTCAGCCGATCATCGGGTAGGTCCGGCAGCGGCAGCGGAATGGCATTATCAACCGTCTTGTACAGATTATTGGTGAAAGCCGACCATAATTTATTGCCGGTCTTGCCAATGCTGTTTTTGCGGATAAAGCGCTTATTGGCTTTATACAGTTCCCAGCTTTGGGCGATTTCTTGACGCGCTTGCCAGCAGATTTGGTCGGACGGCATTTTTTTATAGCGGCGGCGTGCTTTCGAAACGGCTTTTTCATATTCGTCCTCGCCGACCAGCCCACCGGTGACGATACCGGCGCGTTTTTTGACGCTGTCTTTAGCCTTATCGGCTGATTTGCTGAGCTTGCTTTTCACGCCGGAAAAGCTGTCAGACAATTTATCGCCGGTATCGCCAAGCGATGAACAGCCGGCGAGGCTGCTCAGAGTGACGGCGATAAGGGCAAATTTCCAGGGCTGCATATTAATACTCCGCAACAAAACGCCTTACCCTAAAGCGTGGTTTGGGGACGGGGCAAGCTATTTTCGACCGCGGCAAATAATCTACGCATTTATTTTGTCTGGCGGGCGAAGCATCTATAATGGCGGTATGGAGCCGATTGAGAAAAGAGACATTATCCAGAAAGATGAGGCACTGGCCCATCTGGCGACGCAAAAAGGCGGCGCCGGTGTGCTGAGCGGCGAGGACGGCAATGTCTGCCATCTCATGAGCGCGCCGGTGTATTATGAGGACACGGATTTTTCCGGTTTTGTCTATCACGCCAATTATCTGAAATTCGCTGAGCGTGGGCGCAGCAATTTATTGCGCCTTTGCGGGGTTGAGCACACTGATTTGCTGGCACTCGAACCGCAATTGGCTTTTGTGGTCGGGCATATGGCGATTGATTTTCTGGCTCCGGCCCGCATTGGCGATGTGCTTTTGGTGGAAACCGTATTCACGCAGATGCGCGGCGCACGGCTTTTGGCCGAGCAGCGCATCTCGCGCGATAGCGACCCGATTTGGCAAGCCCGCGTCACCGCGGCGATTGTCGATCTCAATGGCGTACCGCGGCGATTGCCAAGCGCGCTCGCCGCGCCTATGCAAGCGCGTCTCGGCAGGCCGATATTGGATGCTGCGGGCGCATGATAATCTCCAAAATGACAAAGTTTGGTCACAATTGCGGCCTAGTGACAAAGCAAGGATAAAGGTAACTCTATGGATGCTGTAACGGTTCAGGACGCGGCGCATTTGGCCGCATCGGAATTTTCGCTTTGGTCGCTTTTCCTGCGCGCCGATATTGTGGTGCAGGCGGTGATGGTCGGGCTGATTGCCGCCTCCATTTGGTCATGGTCGATCATTATCGAAAAAAGCTTGCTGCTGCGCCGTGTGCGCCGCGATGCTGATGCTTTTGAGGCGCTGTTTTGGTCGGGCGAGACGGTGCAGAATATTTATCGGCAAATCGGCAGCCTTGATACGACGCCTTCCAATCGCGTTTTCAATGCGGCAATGCGCGAATGGGTGCGCCTCGATGGCGGGCGCAAAGCGGCTGATGGGCTGAGCGCCGTGCAATTGATCGAGCGGGTTTTGAACTCCACCATTGCGCGCGAAATGGAAGGGCTGGAAAAACGCCTGCTGTTTCTCGCCACCACCGGTTCAGTGGCACCTTTTGTTGGCCTGTTCGGCACGGTATGGGGCATTATGAATAGCTTTCAGGCCATCGCCATGACCCGGGACACGAATTTGGCGGTCGTCGCGCCGGGCATTGCCGAGGCGCTGTTTGCTACCGGCTTGGGCCTTTTGGCGGCTATTCCGGCTGTCATTGCTTATAATAAATTCTCCTCCGATTTGGGCCGCTTCGGCGCCCGATTGGAGTATTTCGCCGATGATTTCGCCGCCTTGATCGCACGTCAGAGCTAGGACCGCTAATGGCCATGTCACCGCAAATTCAGCCCGGGCGTCAGCGCAAGGGCAAGCGCTATCAGCCCATGGCCGAGATCAATGTTACGCCGATGGTTGATGTGATGCTGGTGCTGTTGATTGTGTTTATGGTCGCCGCGCCATTGCTGACGGTTGGTGTGCCGGTCAATTTGCCGAAAGCCGGGGCGCAAAGTTTGAAAGCCGATGATACGCCTTTGGCCATCACCGTCACGGCTGAAGGAAAAATTTTCATCGAGGAAAGCGAGATTACCATCGATGCGCTGGTGCCGCGCCTGGAAGCGATTGCCGGTGCCGGTGTGGGGGCAGGAATGGAGCAGCGCATCTATGTGCGCGGCGACCAAAATGTCG